>CAZWRK010000020.1:0-42350 GCA_964635875.1 uncultured Aquaspirillum sp. | reverse complement strand
TTTTTTTATTTCGCCTAGCGGAATATTTCCGCACGTAAGGTTGGTTGGTATGTCTGCTCGCGCCCCGTTTTCTCTCGCATTGGTTTTAGCCGCACTGGCGACCTTGGGACCTTTCTCGATTGATACTTTTTTGCCTGCCATGCACAGCATTGGACAGGCTCTACACGCCAGTGATTTGCAGATTCAGCAAGCGCTCACGGTGTATTTGTTCTTTTATGGTTTGATGATGTTGTGGCATGGCGCAATTTCCGATGCGGTCGGGCGGCGGCCCGTGATTTTGGTCAGCACCGCTTTATTTGCGCTGGCGTCAGTGGGCTGCGCGTTTGCCGATAGCTTGACCGAGCTGCTGATCTATCGCGGCCTACAAGGGATTTGTGGCGGGGCAGGTTTGATTGTCGGGCGGGCGATTATTCGTGACCGGTTTGACGGCGCAGCCGCACAAAAGCTGATGTCGCAAGTGACCATGCTGTTTTCTTTGTCGCCCGCGATTGCGCCGTTGATCGGCGGCTGGCTGTTTGGGGCGTTGGGATGGCGTTCGATTTTTTGGTTTATGGCGGCGATTGGTCTGGCGCTGTTTATGGGCTGCGCGGCGGTGCTCAAAGAGAGCCACGCTCATGAACATCGCCAAGCCTTGGCCGCGGGCAAGCTCTTGGATAACTATTTGAGCGTCGCGAAAGATCGCTATTTTCGGTTACTCGCTTTTGCGGTGGCGCTGAATTTTGCGGGTTTCTTTTTGTATATTCCCGCCGCGCCGGTTTTCATCATGCGCCACTTACATTTGGGGCCGGAAGACTTCTTTTGGCTGTTTGGCCCCGCGGTGAGCGGAATTATGTTCGGGGCGTGGCTGTCGGGAAAACTGGCGGGGCATCGCAGCTCGCGAGAATTGGTGTCTTTGGCCTATGCGTTGATGGGCAGTGCGGCGGCGTTTAATTTGATTTATCACTTGTTCGCCTTGCCCGCCTTGCCGTGGAGCGTATTACCGTTGGCGGTGTACACGACAGGGATGTCGCTGGCTTCGCCGTCGATCACCTTGTTTTTGATGGATACGTTTCCGCATTTACGCGGCACTGTGTCGTCGATGCAAGGTTTTACCCAAACCATGATGTCGAGCTTGGTCGCAGGGCTGGTCGCGCCCTTGCTGTGGGGGTCGCCTCAGACCTTGGCGGCGGGGATGTGTGTCTTTCTCGCGCTAGGTTATAGCCTACTGCGGCAATTCCGCCGCCATCGCCAAGCTGCCGCGCAATAAAAAAGACCCGCTCAGCGGGTCTTTTTTGTTCAGTCCAAAAACGGCAGCTCCAACGTTTCTTTGACTTCCTCCATCACAACATAGCTTCGCGACTCGTTGGCGCAGGGGAGTTGCAACAAAATATCGCCCAACAGCTGGCGATAACGTGACATATCTGGAATTCGCGCTTTAATTAAATAATCAAAGTCGCCCGACACCAAGTGGCAATCCAAAATATGCGGCAGCTTGATGACCTCACGCCGAAAAGCCTCAAAAATTTCGCCCGATTTGGTCGATAGTTTAATTTCAACAAACACCAATAAGGCCAACCCCAGCGCCTGTGGATGAATCCTCGCGTGATAGCCCTCGATAATGCCTTCACGCTCTAAACGACGCACGCGCTCGGTGCAAGGTGTCGCCGATAAACCGACACGATCGGCCAAATCGGTCATCGAAATTCGGCCATCGCTTTGAAGCGTACGGAGGATTTTTAGGTCAATGCGGTCAAGCTCTTTGACACCCTGATAACGTGTTCTCATTTTTTCTCTTTATTCTTTAAAAATACCCACAAATTGGATATGCAAAAATTTAACAATTGGTGAAAAACACTAGAACTGACTTCATATACTACAACAATTCACTGTACTACACAGCGCCCTAATCATCTAAATAAATGGCTCAAGGCGCAAGGTGTTTTCGAACCATTTTGATGCAAAGGATTGGCAATGAAAGTCGTGATTTTGGGTGGTGGTGTGATCGGGATTTCGACCGCGTATTATCTGGCACGCTCCGGCTGTGAAGTCACAGTTGTCGAGCGCCAATCCGGCCCTGCGCTCGAAACCAGCTTTGCCAATGCAGGACAAATTTCTCCGGGATATTCCGCGCCGTGGGCCGCGCCGGGCATCCCGACTAAAGCCATCAAATGGTTGTTCCAACGCCATGCGCCGCTGGCGATTCGTGCCGATGGTTCCGCGTTCCAACTGCAGTGGATCGCCAAAATGCTGTCCAACTGCAACGAGAAAAGCTACGCCACCAACAAAGCCCGCATGATGCGCTTGGCCGAATACAGCCGCGATTGCATCATGGCCTTGCGTGCCGAAACCGGTATCGCCTACGAAGGCCGCCAAATGGGCACCTTGCAAGTCTTCCGCACCCAAGCGCAATTGGATGCGATGGAAAAAGATATCGCGGTACTAAAAGAATGCAACGTGCCATTTAACGTTGTCGATCGCGAAGGCATCGTCAAACTCGAACCCGCTTTGGCCCGCGTCAAAGATAAATTGGTCGGCGGTCTGCAATTACCAAACGATGAAACTGGCGATTGCCAGCTGTTCACCACTGAACTCGCCAAACTGGCTGCTGAACAAGGCGTGACCTTCCTGTGGAATGAGTCGATTGTGAGCCTGAAAAACGACGGCCAAAAAATCACCGGCGTCGAAACCGACAAGCGCACCTTGCAAGCCGATCACTATGTGTTGGCGCTCGGCAGCTACTCCACCGCCCTGCTCAAAACCGTGGGCATTGATGCGCCGATCTATCCGGTTAAAGGCTACTCCCTGACCGTGCCAATCACCAATAGCGACGCCGCACCGGTCTCGACTGTGATGGATGAAACCTACAAAGTCGCCATTACCCGCTTTGACCAACGGATTCGCGTGGGTGGCATGGCTGAGTTGGCTGGTTTTGATTTGAGCCTGAATCCGCGTCGTCGCGAAACCCTCGAAATGGTGGTGGGTGATTTGTTCCCTGCCGGTGGCAATATTCCGGCGGCGGAGTTCTGGACCGGTCTGCGCCCAATGACCCCCGATGGCACCCCGATTATTGGCGGCTCGCGTTTTAGCAATCTGTCTCTAAACACCGGCCACGGCACATTGGGTTGGACGATGAGCGCAGGTTCAGGCAAATTGCTCGCCGATCTCCTCACGGGCAAAAAACCGGAAATTAGCACCGATGGTCTTGCGATTAGCCGCTATGCCGGTCAAAAAGCCGTCTCTGCACCGGCGTTTTCCAGCCCTCGTCCTGCCTAATTGTTTGACAGAAAGATTTTTGAAATGAGCCGACCGTTGCAAGCCCTCATTCGCCTTGAGCACCTTCGCCATAACTATCGCCTTGCTAAGGCTTTACACGGTGGGCGTGCGCTGGCCGTCATCAAAGCCAATGCTTATGGCCATAGTGCCGTGCGCTGTGCACAGGCGTTGGCCGATGAAGCGGATGGGTTTGCGGTGGCCTGCATCGAAGAAGCGATTGAGCTGCGCGAAGCCGGTATTTCCGCTCCGATTCTGCTGCTTGAAGGCTTTTTCGATGTGAGCGAATTGGCGGATATTTGTCGTTATCAGCTCTGGACGGTCGTGCACCACGAAGCCCAGTTGTCGATGCTGGAACACAGCTTATTGGTCACGACCCCGATCACGGTCTGGCTGAAAATGAATAGCGGTATGAATCGCGTCGGCTTTGCGCCTGCGGCCTATCGTGAAGCGTATCAGCGCCTGCAAACCAGCAAAAATGTCGCAAAAATCGTGATGATGAGCCACTTTGCCCGCGCCGATGAGCCAGAAGTACCGCGCACCGCCGAGCAGATTGCCACGTTTGACGAAGCGACAGCGGGCCTAAACAGCGAAATCAGCTTGTCGAATTCGGCGGGGGTCTTGAACGTCACCCCTGCACACCGTGACTGGGGTCGACCGGGGATTATGCTGTACGGCAGCTCCCCGTTTAACGAAGCTTTGCCGACCACCGAACACTTAAAGCCGGTGATGAAGTTGCAAAGCCGTGTAATTGCGGTGCGTGAACTGCCAGCAGGGCAGCCGATTGGCTATGGCGGCGGGTTTGTGACGTCGCGTCCGACACGCGTCGGCGTGGTGGCGTGTGGCTATGCGGATGGCTATCCGCGTGTCGTGCCCGCCGGTACGCCAGTCGCTGTCGACGGACAACGCACCTGCATTATTGGCCGCGTGTCGATGGATATGATGACCGTCGATTTAACCAACTTACCCGAATCGGGCTTGGATAGCGAAGTCGAGCTATGGGGCGATATCGTCAATATTAATGAAATCGCCGCCGCGGCCGGAACGATTTCTTACGAATTACTGTGTAACGTAAAACGCGCCCATTTTAATTGGATCGCGTAAAAGGTGTTGAGTTGTTCTTGTGTTGCAAAGCGTCCTCTTTTCCCTGCTTCGGCAGGGATTTTTTTGCCTGCGGGCTAGGCTGGAATCGCAATATTGACCAACACCGGCTGCAAAACACGCATCACATCCGCCGGAGTCATCCCGACTAAATAACCGCGCTTGCCGCCGTTGATATACAAATAGGGCAATTCGGTAATGCTGGCTTCCATATACACCGGCATGGCGGATTTCGTGCCAAACGGACTGGTGCCGCCGACCATATACCCCGAATGACGATTCGCGATTTCGGGCGCGCAGGGTTCGATGTGTTTGACTTCTAAGGTCCGCGCCAGATTTTTGGTCGAGACTTCGCAATCACCGTGCATCAACACAATCAGCGGTTTTTTGCGCTCATCTTGCATCACGAGAGTTTTAATCACGCAATGTTCATCTACGCCCAACTCACGGGCAGAGACCCGCGTGCCGCCCTTTTCTTCATAGTCATACAGATGATCGGTAAACGCCACTTGATGCTGACGAAGCACACGGACCGCCTGTGTCACGGGGGCTTTGCTGCTCATGCTCGAATCCTGCTAAAAAGAAAAGGAGGATACACGCCCCGATGAAAGATTTGAACCCAATGGGTCGAGCGTATCATCGCTCCATTTTTGCCCATTCCAAACAAAGGCCAACACGATGATGCGGTATAACGATAGCGATATTGCAGCCATTTATCGGGTGATTGAAGAGCGTCGTGATATGCGCCACTTTTTACCCGATCCCGTCGACCCTGAACTTTTTAAGCGCCTCCTCCAAGCCGCTCACCACGCGCCGAGCGTTGGGTTTATGCAGCCGTGGCGGTTTATTCGCATTCGCTCGCCGCAGATGCGCAACGCGATTTATGAACTGGTCGAACAAGAGCGCCAAAACACCGCTGCGGCACTGGGCGAGCGGCAAAGTGAGTTTATGCGCCTCAAAGTCGAGGGCATTAAAGAATGCGGTGAACTCTTGGTCGCAGCGTTGATGGATGGCCGCGAACGGCATGTTTTTGGTCGGCGAACTTTACCGGAAATGGATTTGGCGTCGGTCGCCTGCGCGATTCAAAACATGTGGCTGGCGGCCCGCGCCGAGGGGATCGGTTTGGGCTGGGTCTCGCTGTTTGATCCTGCAGCTTTGGGGCGCTGCCTGAATCTGCCAGAGGGCGCAAAAGCGATTGCGATTTTGTGCATTGGCCATGTGGAGGCGTTTTACCCGCGCCCGATGCTCGAGCAAGAAAAGTGGGCAGAACGCCAATCGTTGGCCGATTTAGTGTTTGAAGACGAATGGGGCGAACCCGCCACCGACAAATAAACTATTTGCTCCCCGAGGTCGATTGCTGGGAATAAGGCAGCGTCAAGCTTCGCTCAATGGCTTTGAGCGCTTCGAGCTTATTACGCAAGTCGTGACTGCGGCGCTGCTCATCACGAAGCTGGGTCTGCAATTTTTCGACGTTTTCATCTAGGCGACGATTCTGCGCAAAGAGGTGATTGAGCACTAACGCGGTCGCTCGCCAAGGCTCGCTGTCATCCGTGTTTGAACGCAAAATGGACTCGATCACTTGTTGCGTCTTAGGGATCAAATCAGGATTGTCGGCAGCACAGAGACTAAGCGCGTAATGCAGGCGTAACGCGTCGCTTGTCGGCGCTTGCTGGGCGCGCAGAGCAAGACGCGTTTGCTCTCTCGCCAGCTCTCCCGCCGACAAACGACGCAGGCGCGGATAATCGGCTAGCACATCATTGAGCGACAGCGCCGGAGCGACCGTCGGCGCGGCAGCCGTTTTGGAGGGAGAAGGCAAGGGATCAGCCACTGCGCTATGTTCAATAGGCGCATGAACACAGGCGGTCAGTGCCAGAAACAACATCCCGCCACAGCGAGGGGAAACATTCATTCGGAATCCATTGGCAGGGTAATGCGGAAGTGTGCGCCGCTTTCAGAAGGGAGTAACTCGATCTTGCCATGATGCAGCTCGACAAACTCGCGCACGATCGATAAGCCGATTCCATTGCCTAATGTGTTGCGGTCGCCTTGTCGAACGCCTTGATAAAACGGCTCGAAAATATGCTCGACATCTTCTGGTGCGACGCCGACGCCAGAATCGCGGCATTCCAACACAATGGATTGATCGACATAGCCTAGCCAGAGACGAATTTGCCCTTCATTTGGGGTAAATTTCACCGCATTCGACAATAAGTTATCCACAATCACTTGCCATTTGTTGACATCAATGGCGCGAGAAACCGGCTCAACACGTAACTTCAGCTCAAGCGCCCGTGCATCCAGCGTCATCTTCCAGCGTGCAGCAACATCCGAAACTAAGTGATCAAGGCGGCATAAGGCGAGTTCAGCCCGTGTCGCGGCAAATTTGGCGGCATTATACGCCAGTAAGCCCTCGATTAAATCCTGCAACTCCAAACTGTTTTCACGCAAGATCGCAACAATTTCGCGCTGGCCAAGCGTCATCTTCCCGGGCACTTCTTCGGAGAGCAGCTCGGCACCTTCGCGAATCGCGGCGAGCGGTGTTTTGAGTTCGTGTGAGATATGGCGTAAGAACCGTGACTTCTCCGCCTCCAGTTCGGCCAACCGACTTCGCAGCCAATCTAAACGCGAGCCAAGATAAGTCAAATCGGCAGGGCCTGTAATATGAATCGGCTCGGCAAGATCGCCAACGCCAAGGCGACGAATCCCCTGATCAAGCTGGCGAATCGGACGATGAATGACGGTCGCAAATACAAAGGCCAAACCGACGGCACTCACAACAACCAAGACCACCAGCCATGTGAGCGTCATTTGCTGAAGCTGAATCCGAGTCAGCAATGCACTGGCTTGGGCATCAATTTGACCATTGCCTGCCGAAATAATATCGCGGTTCACCTCGGCTAATTTTCCAAAAGCTAGCGCCACACGCGAAGCCGCATCCGCAGGCGGAGGCCGCATATCAACGAGCTGAGAAATATGGTTTTCCGTCGCCAGCCACTCGTCTAAGCGTACGCTTAACGAGGGAGAGGCCAGCGGCTTGAGTGCTGCAATATTTTGTCGGGCAGAGGCTTGAATCGTGCGATAGCGCTGACGCAACGCAGAGTCTTTTAGAATTAAAAACTGCCGAGCACTGCGCTCCATCATGACAGTCTGCTCGGCCAAGCGCTGGCTCCCCCCCGCCAAGCGGGCGGCTTCGTTGATTCCACGGCCACTTTCATTGGCAATGCGATCCAGCGAATATAAGGTTTGCACTAAAACCGCTGTCGCAGGGAGCGCGACCAGCAAAAAGCCCACCAAGAGAAGGCGCAGGAAAGATTTAGGATAGCCAATAAAGCTAAAATGACGGCGGAGATGCTTGAGTAACACGGCAACAACTGTCTTGATCAAAAAGCGGCTACAACAATACCACAAGCTGACTGCGCAAGCGCCGCTGCCATGCTATTTGCACGCAGAAAACAAAGGCTTAAAGCAAAAAAACCGGCCATTTCGAACGAAATGACCGGTTAGACGCACTCTTTTAGAGCCGGAAGCGCCCCACCATCTGATGTAGCTTATCCGTAACCGCATATAGGTCCCGCGTCGCAGACGCGGTTTCCTCTGCAATATCGGCATTGGCGGAAGCACTGTGCGCAATACGCTCAACATTCAATGCAATATCACTGCTCGCGGAACCTTGCTCTTTTAGGGCATGAGAAATGTCGTCAACCGCGCCCATCATTGCACTCGCACCGGTGCGGATTTTTTTCACCGCATCCCCGCCATCAGCCGCCAGACTCACCCCCGTTTTCACGCGAGATACGGCCTCTTCCATATTGTCGCGCGATGCATCGGAGCTGGTTTTGATGTTTTGAATCGTGTCGGCAATTTCTTTAGTCGCATTGGCGGTTCGCTCGGCGAGCTTGCGCACTTCATCCGCAACCACCGCAAAGCCTCGACCTTGCTCCCCAGCGCGCGCGGCTTCAATCGCGGCATTCAAGGCCAGCAAATTGGTTTGATCCGCGACATCTCGAATCACGCCCATGACGCCCGAAATCGTGTCGGTGCGTTCGGCAAGATCAATAATCGTATTTGAAGAAAGTTCAACGGTTTTGTAAATCCGCTCCATCTCATCTACGGCTTGGGCAATCACCTCGGCACCATGTACCGCCAACTCATCGGAATGCTGAGAACGCTCCAACGCATCTTTTGCACGATCGGCGATATGGTTAATGCTGACGGTCATTTCTTCGATCGAAGCGGCCATTGAAGTGGTCGCATCGCTCTGCGCATTGGCGTTGTTCGCACCTTTTGCAGCATGAGAAGAAATTTTTTCTGCCATATGCCGCGCTTGGTCTGCGCCATCCACGATGCCTTGCAGAAGCTCACGCAAGGTCATTTTCATTTGGGCAATCGAAGCCAGAACGCTTGTCGTATTGTGTTGGTCGTAACGAACATCAATCGCTAAATTACCTGCTGCAATTTCGCGGACAATTTCGACGGTATAGGTCGGCTCTCCACCCAATTGACGCAACAGATTTCGCACAATGAGGCTCGACAAGAGCAGCATCGCTAACATCCCCAGCACGCAGGCGACCCCGACTCGAGTCAGGTTTTTGTAGAACGCAGTATCGACATCATCCAAATAAATACCAGTCCCTACCACCCAGCCCCAGCGCTCGGATGTTGCGCCGTAGGTCACTTTGGGTACGTCACCCACTTCATCGTTCTTTTTCCACAGGTAGTGCGTAAAGCCACGACCGTTGCCTTCTTTGAGCATTTTTGCGAACGCATCGCCTAAATTTTGACCGGTGCTGTCTTTGACTTTATGTAAGCTAAAGCCAATCAACTTTTGACGAGGGTGAACGAGAAAGTTCAGATCCTTATCAAGGATAAACACATAGTTGTCTTTATCGTAATGCATTGCATCCACGGCTTGCTTGGCACGTGCCTGCGCTTCCTCGGTACTGAGCTTACCTTCGGCTTCCAGCTTCTCAAAACGAGCAACTACACCCAAAGCCGATTCAGAAATATTTAGCGTTCGTTCTTGGCGATCTTGCAGCATCGCATCACGTTGAGAATACAAGGCAACTGTACTCACGACAGCCAGCCCGATGAGTGCCATGACCATCAGCATCATAAGCTTACTGCGCATCGACCAGCGATCAAATCCTGCCCCCATGACCATCTCCTATTGGTGTTCTTGGTAAAACATTTCCCCAAGCGAATAAAATGAATATTCGCTTACATTTTTATAATTTCATGCTTTTGTGGAATGTAGTGTAGAGCAATTTTTATAAATAGCCGATAGGGGCCAAGCATTGTTCCTACATGGGATCAATTATACTGAACTGATATGCCAAAAACTGACCGCTTGTTCAAATAAACACGTAAAAAAACACCCGCAATTTGCGGGTGTTCTTAAAAAGTAAGCCATAACATGGCATGTTATATGCGGAATCGTTTAACTCGATTCATCAAATCGTTTGTCATATTGCGCATACGTTGCGTTGCGGCAGCCGTTTCACGAGACACCTCAGCATTCACCCCCGCACATTGCGCAATTTTCTCCACATTCAGCGCAATATCATTGCTGGCCTGACTTTGCTCCCGCAATGACAGAGAAATATCATTAACGACCCGAACAACGCGCTCGGTACCATCGTGAATGCTGTGAACAGCCACGCCACCTTCCTCAGCCAAATGCGCCCCCACCCGAACACGCTCCACAGCTTCAGCCATATTATCTTTCGAAGCCACTGAGCTGCTTTGGATGTCGGTGATCATGCTCGAAATTTCTTGGGTCGCGCTTGATGTTCGCTCGGCCAATTTACGGACTTCATCGGCGACCACAGCAAAGCCTCGGCCTTGCTCCCCTGCGCGCGCCGCTTCAATCGCAGCATTTAAGGCCAGCAAGTTCGTCTGGTCCGCAATTTCTTTAATCACATTGGTGATAGAAGAAATGGTTTCTGTGCGCGTCGCCAGATCGGTAATTGTTTCGGCCGACTGATCGACCGCCGAGCTAATACGTTGCATTTCACTCACCGCCCGCGAAATCACCTCCGCACCTTGATTCGCCAATGCGCCCGACTCGCTAGAACGATTACGCGCCTCCTCTGCGTTGTCCGCAATATGGTTGATGCTCACGGTCATTTCTTCGATCGAAGCAGCCATAGAGGTTGCCGCGGCGCTTTGCTCCTCCGAGCTTTTTGCCGTTTGATCGGCATGCATTGAGATGTCTTCAGCCATTTTGCCGAGTTCGCCGGAATTACTCACGATCGAGAAAATCAGTTCGCGCAATTTGACTTGCATCTCATAGATAGAAGCAAGCAGGCTGCTTTGATCACCCGATTTGATCTGAACGACGGTTTGTAGATCGCCTTCAGCAATCCGCTTGACCACCTCTGCAGCGTAGCTTGGCTCGCCACCGAGCTCTTTCACCAAGCGGCTCACAATGAGCCAACCCAAGCCTAGCATCGCCACAAGCCCGAGCAAAATCGTGGAAACAATCGCAATGGCGTTATTGCGAAATTGTGTATTCACGTCATCCAGGTAAATACCGGTTCCGTGCACCCACTTCCAACGTGGCGATAAAGTGAAGTAGCTGATTTTTGCGACATTGCCGACCTCATCATTTTTCTTCCACACGTACTCGGCAAAACCACCTTCAGGATGCGCAGCGAGAACTTGATCGAACAGATCGCCTAAATCAGTCCCGACACCGTCCTTGACGCCATGCATATTTTTACCCACCAGCGCCTTACGCGGGTGTTGCAGCCAATTCATCGCCTGATCTTGAACGAACACGTATTCAGATTGGTTGTAATTGGTTTTTCCAATCACATCCAATGCCAAGCGTTTAGCTTCTTCTTCGGGCATTTTGCCCGTGCTCGCCAGCTCTTCAAAATGACGAATCACGCCACCTACGGACTCGGTAATGCTGCGAATTTTGTCACGACGGTCTTCCAGCATCGAATTTCTGAGCGACAGCAAAGACATCGACCCCAGCACAATCAATGCAATCAATCCTGTTAAGACGACCAAACCTAATTTGGTTTTCATGGTCATTTGATTGAGCATGACAACATTCCTTTCATATTTCATTCCCGAGTCATGTGATAAGGCTTTTATTCTTGCTATCGATTTTTTTAAAACAGAAGACGATTTCTATCTATTTTTAATGCACATGAATAGATTTATCTTTGTTTAGATACAATTTTGCAACAAAAAAATCGCATGACATCTTAATTTTTAATGAAATGACACACTAACAATTTCCTGCCAGCGCGATTCGGTCTCGGCCTGTCGCCTTTGCGGTATACAACGCCTGATCTGCCGCTTCAATGAGCGCTTCTAGCGGCATATCTTCTGCACCATAGTCACACGTCGCCAGCCCAATACTCACCGTCACGGGAATCGAATGCTCATCACAATAATGGAACGTCCGATTTCGAACACCCACCAAAATTTTCTCGGCAATTTTTTGTCCTGACACCGCGCCGACATTCGGGAAAATGGCCAGAATTTCTTCGCCACCGATCCGACCGACTAAATCATAGCCTCGGATCATTTCCCGAATACATTGTGTCACCGCTTGCAGCACGATATCGCCGACCGGATGCCCAAAACAGTCGTTAATTCGCTTAAAGTGATCAAGGTCGATATAGGCCAAAGTCAGCTGACGCCGCTCGCGCCGTGAATATTTAATTTCGCGCTCTAACAACTCCATAATGCCGCGGCGATTCCACACCCGTAGCAAAGGATCAATCAAGCTTTCGTGGCGCGCCTGATTCAGCTCGAGCAGCAAGTCGCTTTGCGTCTCGTCGACATCTTGTAAAAGAAACTCGGTTTCAGCCAAAGCGACTAAATCAGCCATCGCCTCTTCTTGCGTCTCGCTCAGGGTCAAAACATCGGTATCGGCCAGACATAACACCCCCACCAAATACCCTTCGGGGTTGTGCAATGGCCATGCGACGTACCATCCCAGCGCGCTTAATATCGGGTAATCGGGGTGCTGCACACATTGCGGGCCCGATCGAATCACCGGCGTGTGGTGCAAAATCGCGTATTGGCCGATATCAGCGATGTCCTGAGCAGAAAAAGCGGCATCATTGTTTGTGCTGGATACATCATCCGCCCCCAGCAATGACACCATCGCAAGGCGCGCTCCGGTGATGCACTGCGCCAACCGCACCACACGCGCCAAATTACCCGTGCTGGAAATGGAGGGAACCGAGATCGCCTGTAACAGGCCCGCTGGAGAATGCTTCATGGAAAACCTACAGACAAAAAAGAACACTTCAAACACAAAAAACGCCGTTGCAAACCCGACGCTAAGGGCGATTGGTGAGCCATATTCCCCCTAACACCAACACACCACCCACGAGCATGCTCCAGTGGAACGGCTCTGCTAACAGCAGAACGCCAATCATCACGGCAGAAACCGGCACAAAATTCGTAAAAACAATGGTTCTTGTCGCGCCAATACGCTTCACTCCATCGGCATACCAAATAAAAGCCACCGCGGTGGCCAAGCCACCTAGATGAAGCATAGCCAACTGCATCGGCCATGCCTGCCAAGGAAATTGCGCTAACTGACCTTCAAACAGGGCCGGCAGGAATAAAAATAATGCGCCGAAAAGTGCTGACCATGTTGTCGCACCAAGGCTCGACAATCCTGTTGCGGCGACTTGTCGACCCATCAGAGTATAGGCACACCACGCCAAGCAGCAGCCCAAAATCATCGACTCCCCAAGGCCAAAAGTGAGGGCAAGATCAGCAAAATGCCCGCGGCTAATCACGAGCAAAGCCCCCACTAATGACACCGATACCCCGCCCCACGCCCGCGCAGAAAGGCGGTGTCCACTTAACACGCTACTCGCAATCGCAACAAAGATAGGATTGAGCGCCACAATCAGCGCGGCACGACTCCCCGGCAAATGCTGCAAACCCGAAAAAAACAGCAGGTTATACGCCAAGACACCGGTCAGCGCGAGCCCCACAACCAATCGCAAACGCGCCCGATTCAAGACGGGCAATCGCCCTTCGCGCCAAAAGCACAGCCCCCCTAAGCACAACGCCGCAATCACAAATCGCACAAAAGCCACGGCATAAGGACCTGCATGCAGGCTGGCATAACGCCCGATATTAAAACTACTCCCCCAAATCAACGCCGTCAGTACTAACTTTCCGTACATCCATAACAGTGAGCCTGATTTCATCGTGGAATTTCCCAATAGCAGAGGATGTCGCTATAACGCCAGACACGCACAGGATAAATGCATATCAGACAGGGACAATTTCTCAAAAAAAGAGCGGATTATACGCTGATGCCTTAGATTTCCATGGCCTCTTGTTCTAAATTGAAAGGAGCCGTTTTGCTTTTTAATTGAGGAAAGACCATGTCCTCTGCCCTCGCCCTCACTTCAAGCACCCGTCTTCACAGCGTGGCATGTGCATGCGCAGCCTGCCAACCCTTACGCCTTGCCACAACCCCTGCCTCGCGCATTTCCACCGCAGGCGTTCAAGACAAAGTTTTTGCGGCCAAACTGTCCACAGAACAAAAACAGGTTGTCGAGCAACTCAAAGCGCGCGATCGAGAGGTCAAAGCCCATGAGGCAGCCCATCAAAGCACTGGGCAAGGCCTCATTTTGTCAGGACCAAGCTATGTCTATCAGCAAGGCCCAGATGGTTTGCATTACGCGATTGGCGGCGAAGTGCGGATTGATACCTCTCCCGCCAATACACCCGCAGAATCGCTGCAAAAAGCCCAGCAAATCCGAGCTGCCGCCCTAGCACCAGCGCAACCTTCTGCGCCCGATCGCGCCGTCGCGGATGCCGCCTCACAGATGGAGCTCGAGGCCTATCAAGCACTCAAACAAGAAACTTCAGAGAAAAAAGCGATCTCGGCAGAACAGCCAAGCACAGAAAAAGCACTACAAAAAATGTACAGCGCAAGCAACACAGAAGGACGCGTCGATATTCAAGTTTGATCAGCCGAGCCAGCGTTCTCATCGAACAGGAGCGTTTTACCTAATGCCTCGGCCAGCACGCGCCCCGTTACGCTCCCCATAAAGGTCGCGCCGATCCGCCACCGAGCGCCCTCTTGCATCGCCTGATAAACCTTGACCTGCCACACCAATGGCGAACTGCCAATTTTCAACTCAAGTTTTTTGCCAGCCAAAATCTTATACGGCACCAGCATATGCATACTGCCCGTACCCAAATCCGTCAGCTGACCAGACACCTCACCATCGACCCCAGAAAGCACCTGAATCTGGTGACGACGCCAGAACTTACGTTTAAACAATGTTCGCTCGGGCGTTTCCGCACGATCCGCGAGCGATGTACCCCGCAAATCTTGAAAACCACCGATCCCCAAAAGCCGCAACGTACTATTTGAACAATGCGACAAATGAAATCCGGTCGAATCTAACTGCTCGATCGCGTTCAGTAACAAAGGAAAGGCACCCGCAGAAATCGATTCAACACCCGATAAATCCAAGCGCACCGGCAGCTTGAGACGTTCTGCCTGCTTGATAGCATCAAGAAAATACTGACGAATGCGATGCCCGAACTCTCCCCGTAACCGCCAGTCGATGCGGTCGCAAGTAATCACTATTTCGAGGGGGTTCGGGGTCATCGCAGCGCAAAAGGGAGGGCAAAACAAGCCCCCATCATAAGGTGAGGGGCTTTGGTTTGCCTAGTCAAAATCACGCCATCGCCACGAGGCGCCGCCAAAACTACGACCTATGCCGAAAGCGTGCCCATACGCAAATGCTGCAATGCCTCATCAATTGGACCTTGGGATTCACCCCAAAACCCTAAACGTGCCAAACAATCCAGCGCCACCAAGGCCGCATCAGCCATAAACCGGCCTGCCAAAATATGCGACAGCACATGCTCCAGAGGCAAACACAAAAAGGCATCAAACTCGCCATCTTGGTTTTCAGGCATCACCCCGCTGGGCAACCACAAATCAAACACATGCAGCCATTCGCGGTGAATCCCGCGCGCGACCCGCCGCAAAGCCAACAATCGAGACTGCTCGCTCAGACAGCTCAAGCTATCCGGCGACAAACCCGCCTCTTCCCAGCCTTCGCGAAAAAGCGCCGCTTGAATATCCTCATGGCTGGCCACCCCACCACCGACCATATTATCCAAGCGATTCGGCTCGACGGCTTTGAATGGACTTCGCCGCCCAACCCACATATAGACCTGACCATCGCTTTGCCGCGTCAAGCCATTCACATGCACCGCACGACTGCTCAGGCCCAAAGGCCGAAACGCCGCCCGCTCCAAGTCAAAAAAAACCCCGCCATCAGGATGAAAAACACGGAAATTTTCGCCACGCCAGCCCGTCAACCAGCCTTGGTCTAGCCAATGCTGCGCCCGTCGCATCAAGGTCGCGCCAATCGCCTCGTATCCTTCGATACGAGGATCCAAAGCCATTCCGCCATCTGCTCGCCGTAAAAAAATCGGATCTTCGGCCAGCCGCGCTTGCCATTGCGCATTCACCGATCCAACCGCCTGACCCGCCACATAAAATGGCACACAGTCATCTTGGTCACAGCGGGAAAATTTAGCGAGAAGTTCAAGCGTTTTGTCACGCAAATGGGTATCGGCACGCAGTAAGCAGCTCATGCAAACTCGCTCTAAAAAATAAGCGTTTTCAGAAAAAAAGCGCTGAGGTCATCTCCTCAGCGCCCGCAGTGTAATCCCGCCATATTGCAAAACCATGCATCATCGCGGGATCCCGACTATTTTTTATTCAATCCTAATTTTGCCTCAATCGTTTCGCAGATCGTGCGCAAAATTTTCAGACGGGCAAACTGCTTATTGTTCGCCTCGACCAGCGTCCACGGGCAGGTTTGGGTGCTGGTGCGGTCGATCATGTCGCACACCGCGTTTTTGTATTGATCCCATTTGTCTCGATTGCGCCAGTCTTCCTCGGTAATTTTGAACCGCTTAAAGCCGGTTTCCTCGCGCAACTTAAAGCGTTTCAGCTGCTCTTCATTCGAGATTGTCAGCCAGAACTTAATAATCATGACCCCGCTGGCAGACAGCTGGTGCTCAAAATCATTGATCTCCGAATAGGCGCGCATCCAGTCGTACTCGCTGCAGAACCCTTCGATTCGCTCCACCAAGACCCGCCCATACCACGACCGGTCAAAAATGGTAATCCCACCGCGTCGAGGCACCTGCCGCCAGAACCGCCATAACCACGGCTTCGCGCGCTCGTCTTGCGTCGGCGCGGCAATCGGCACAATTCGATAACGACGCGCATCCAATGCCGCCGTAATCCGCCGAATCGCACCGCCTTTACCCGCCGCGTCGTTGCCCTCAAACACAATCGCTAAGGCATGTTTGGCAAACGCCGGATGACGAGACAACAAGCTCAAGCGCCCTTGCAGCTCTTCAAGCTCCGTTTTATACGCCGACTTCTCGACCTCGCGATCCAGCTGCAAAGTATCCAACAATTGCAAACCATCCACCGGCGGTAGCAACGGTGCGACATCGACCGAAGGCATCGGGCACTGATGCTCAGCCAAGCGTTGCTTCAGGCTCTCCGCGATGTGCCGCGCGACCGTCAGATTGCGATAATTAGCATCCGAGCCTTCGACCAACACCCACGGCGCTTCGCCGCTACTGGTCAAGCGCAAACCGGTTTCGGCATAACGACGGATTTTGTCGTATTGCTTGTGGTGATCCCAGTCGGTTTGCGTGACGCGCCAGCGGGTTTTCGGGTCTTTCTCTTGATCTTTGAGGCGTTTTTTCTGGGCGTCTTTGGACAGATGAAACCAATACTTCAGAATCAATGCACCCTCTGCGCGCAGCATTTTTTCAAAGCGCAAAATTTCTTGGGTCATCACCGTGGCTTGGCGGTCGTCAATCCGGCCATAAACTCGACCAAACAACAAATCCGAATACCACGAGCCAAAAAAGACCCCAATCCGCCCCTTATCTGGCAACGCCTCCCAATAGCGCCACATCCACGGCCGCTCGGTCGCCTCGTCGACGCCATCCGAGAACAACGCCGTTTTAGTGCTGACCTGAATTAAGCGCGGGTCCATCCACTCATTAATCATGTTCAACGTTTCACCACGCCCCGCGCCGTCAAAACCGTTGATTAAAATAATCACTGGAAAACGCGGGTTTTGCTGCAACTCATACTGCGCATCCAGCAACGCCTCACGGAGCGCGGGGATCTCTGCCTGATAACGCGCTTTGTCAATTTTATGGCCCAATTCCGCTGACTCAAACATCACGACACTCCTTGTTGATCACCACGCAAAAAATCGCCACACAGCATAGCCCATTAGCACGGCAGCATTGCGCCATTCTCTTCGCAAAAGATGACTGTTTGACGGGCAGTTGGCGATGAATGGGCTTTTTTATAGGGTTTGTTGCGATGCAAGGTATGATGTCACCGTCAGCAAGGTTGCTGAAATTCCCTGTTTTCTGAAAAACACCGCCATGTCATTTGCCAGCGTGAACCCCGCTACCGGCCAAGCCGTAGCGCATCATCCATCTTGGGATCTCCCGACCCTCCAGCGCCAACTTACTCAACTGCGTGAAACCGCTCACCCGTGGCGGCGAACACCGGTTTCTGAGCGCGCCCGCTATCTTGCCCGCCTTGGCGAAGTGCTCGATCAGCACCGCAGCGAACTGGCTGCGCTCATCTCGCAAGAGGTCGGAAAATTACTCGCCGAAGCCGAAGCCGAAGTCGAAAAATCGGCGCGACTCTGCCACTACTACGCCGAACTCGCGCCCAGCTTATTAGCGGCCAAAAACATTCCCACCCTCGCCAGCCGATCTGGTGTCAGCTTTGAAGCCCTTGGCGTGGTCTTTGCCGTGATGCCGTGGAATTATCCGGTGTGGCAGGCGCTGCGTTTTGCTGTTCCGGCGCTCGCTGCAGGCAATGCCTGTTGGGTCAAGCCCGCCCCGAGCGTGCCCGCCAGCAGCCAACGCCTTGCCGAGCTTGTCCACGAAGCGGGCATTGCCGCCTTCGATATGGCGTGGATTGAACCCGATTTAGTCGAAACCGCCATCGCCGCCAGCGACGCTGTGGCCTTTACCGGCTCAACCACCACTGGCCGCCACATCGCAGCCTTGGCGGGGCGACACCTGAAAAAAAGCGTGCTCGAACTCGGCGGTAGCAACCCGTGCATTGTGCTGAAAGATGCCGACATTGCCTTGGCCGCTAGCGAAGCCGCCCAATCGCGCTTTCGCGACGCCGGACAATCGTGTAATGCGGCCAAACGCATGATCGTCGTGCCCGAAATTGCCGACGCGTTTATTGAACAATTTTTAGCCGAAGCCGCCCGCCGCCAAACCGGCGACCCCGCCGACCCCCGCACCACCCTCGCACCGTTACACCGCGTAGACCTCCGCGACCAACTTCATGCGCAAAAAGTCGATGCGGTGGCGAATGGCGCACAGTGTTTACTCGGTGGCGAACGGCCCGATGGCGAGGGTTTTTTCTATCCGGCGACCGTGCTTGATCACGTCAACCCCGACTGTCGGGTGTATCACGAGGAGGTGTTTGGGCCAATGGCAAGCATCTTGCGCGCCAAAGACGAAGCCGACGCGATTCGCCTCGCCAACGATACGCCGTTTGGCTTGGGGGCGGCGATTTACAGTGCCGATATTGACCGCGCCACCGCATTAGCCGCAGAGATCGAAGCCGGTAGCGTGTTTGTGAACCGCCACACCAGCTCCGATCTACGCTTGCCGTTTGGCGGCGTCAAAGCCTCGGGCTATGGCCGTGAACTCTCCGAATTTGGCTTATATGAGTTCGTGAACGTCAAAACATTTTGGCAACGTTAAACAAAATGGCAACGGATTGCGCCAAACACGTCATTTCGCCAAAAGTGTTCGCGCAGCCCGTTGCGCTACCGGTATATCCTAGGCGCTCCCTATTTTTTCGATTCATTGATCATGTCTGCTTCTGCGCACTTTCTTGAGGCCGCTGCGGCGATCCTCGACAAAAAATATCTTTTGACCGACCCCAAAGAGACCGCACCGTATGCGATTGATTGGCGACGGCGTTATCGAGGCGCGCCGGTGGCCGTGGCCGAACCCGCGACCACCGCAGAAGTATCGGCGCTCATGGCTTTGTGCCGAACCCACCGCGTGCCGGTGGTCCCGCAAGGCGGCAATACCGGCTTGGTGGGCGGCGCGACCCCCGATGACTCGGGGCGGCAGCTGGTACTTTCAACCCGCCGCTTAAATCGAGTGCGCAGCGTGGACACCGACAACAATACGATCACCGTTGAAGCGGGGATGCGACTGGCGGAAATTCAGCAAATCGCTCATGACGCGGGGCGACTTTTCCCTTTGTCACTCGCCTCGGAAGGCAGTTGCCAAATTGGCGGGAACTTATCGACCAATGCGGGCGGCTTGGCGGTACTGCGCTACGGCAATATGCGGGAAATCACCTTGGGCCTTGAGGTCGTCTTGCCCGATGGGCGCATCCTCGACGTACTGCACGGCTTGCGCAAAAACAATAGTGGCTACGACCTAAAACATTGGTTTATTGGCGCAGAAGGGACCTTGGGCATTATTACGGCCGCCACGCTGCGACTCTTTCCGTTGCCCACCGCGCAAGCCACCGCGTGCATCGAGGTCTCGTCGCCACTTGAGGCGGTGCGCTTATTGCGCGATCTTGAAGACGCCTTTGGCGACCGGCTGACCGCATTTGAGTTGATCTCAGGCACGTGCATGGCCTTGGTCGCGGAGCATTTCCCCGATTTGCTGATTCCTTTTCATGCACCGTGGTTAGTCCTACTCGAGCTATCCGATGGCGGTGCGGATGAAGTTTTGCAGCACGCATTATTGGATTGGCTGGAGAAAAACCCACCCCAAGGCGAAGCCGTGCTCGCCAAACAAGGCCGCGAACGCACCGGCTTATGGGCGGTCCGCGAGGCGATTTCCGAGGCCCAAACCCGCGAAGGCCCGAGCATTAAACATGATATTGCGCTGCCGATTTCGTCGTTACCGGCCTTTATCGAGACCGCAAACAATGCATTGCGCGCTGAATTCCATCAGTGCCGCGTGGTCGTTTTTGGGCATTTGGGCGATGGCAATTTGCATTACAACGTTTCACGCACACGGGGCGAAGAGAACCCGTTGCTCGACGAAGCACGGGTCAATGAAATCGTTTACGACACCGCCTTGGCGTTTGGCGGCACCTTGTCGGCCGAACATGGCATTGGTCAACTACGTCGGCACTGGCTCGAACATTACCGCGACCCGCTATCGATGGAGCTGATGCGCGGCCTCAAGCGCATGCTCGACCCTGATCACCTGATGAATCCCGGAAAATTATTATGAATCTGAACTATCCGCGCGTTGTCGCCCACCGTGGCGCGGGGCACTTGGCCCCCGAAAACACCTTGTCAGCATTGTTAATTGGTGCGGCCTTTGGGCAAAAAATGGTCGAAGTCGATGTTCAACTCTCGGCCGATGGACAGGTTTTTCTTTTGCACGATGCCACCCTTGAGCGCACCACCAACGGCCACGGCATCGCCGCTCAACAGCCGTGGAAAGCCTTGTCGCGCCTTGACGCGGGCAGCTGGTTTGACGAGCGTTTTGACGAGGAAACTTTGCCGACCTTGCAAGAGGCTTTACAGGTCTGTATCGAAAATGGCCTCGATATCAA
Source organism: uncultured Aquaspirillum sp. (assembly GCA_964635875.1). Taxonomy (GTDB): domain Bacteria; phylum Pseudomonadota; class Gammaproteobacteria; order Burkholderiales; family Aquaspirillaceae; genus CAZWRK01. The sequence goes on along the minus strand of CAZWRK010000020.1, from coordinate 21,364 downwards.
TATCGAACTCAAACCCGACGCCGGACGCGAAGCCGAACTCGCCGCTGCCGTCTTAAAAGTGTGCCGCCAATATTGGCCGGATACCGCGCCGCGCAAGCCTTTGCTGTCCTCATTCTCCGTGGTCGCGATGGAGGCCTTGCGCGATGTGGGAGCAGAGTTCCCGCGCGCCTATTTAGTCGCAGATACGGTGACGCCGGAAACCCTCGCCAGCGCGACCGCATTGGACGTGCAGTTTCTCGATATCGGCCATGCCGCGCTCACGCCCGACACCCTCGCCCAGCTTCGCAACGCCCATTTGGCGGTCATGGCATGGACGATTAATGACCCCGAGCAAGCACACCACTACTGGGCACAAGGCGTTGCCATGATTTGCACCGACGCCATTGATCTGATTCAGCCTTGAATCCCCACCAAGGAGACCCTGTGAAGTCAAAATTTTTACAGTTATTTGATTTACGACGCGATCAAGATGACCCCATTGCAATTGATGCCGAAATTCTAAAAGGCATTCAAGCGCAAGGCACCAATTTATGGGTGTTGATTTTCGCGATTTTAATTGCGTCGATTGGCTTAAATGTCAATTCAACCGCTGTCATTATTGGTGCGATGCTGATTTCGCCGCTGATGGGGCCAATTATTGGTATTGGCTACGCCGCGGGGATTAATGATTTTGCTTTAATTAAACGCGCCCTTCGCAATCTCGGCATTTTTGTTTTTATTAGTTTAACAACCGCTACGCTGTATTTTCTGGTGAGCCCATTATCACAGGCGCAGTCAGAATTATTGGCACGCACCACCCCAACGCTATGGGATGTTCTGATTGCCTTTTTTGGTGGCGCGGCAGGCATTGTCGCGCTGACCCGCAAAGAAGTCTCAAATGTAGTGCCGGGGGTGGCCATTGCCACTGCGCTGATGCCACCGCTGTGCACGGCAGGCTATGGAATTGCCACTGGAAATTTGGCGTTCTTTGGTGGCGCGTTTTACTTATTTTCGATTAACAGCGTTTTTATTGCCTTTTCTACGCTGATCTTCGTCAAACTACTCAAACTCCCGCAACGCGGCTACATCAACGATAACTCAAGAATCCGCGCGCGACTCTTTATCGCCATCGCCGTAGTCGCCACCTTAGTCCCCAGCGCGGTACTCGCCTATCGGCTTGTGCAACAAGAACTTTTTGTCACCAGCAGCCTGCGCTTAATCAGCAAGCTCGACAATGACAATCGGTTTGTTTTGCTGGCGAAAGAAATTTCAAAAACCGAGCGGCTCATTACGTTAACGCTAGGCGGAGAACGACCGCCTGCTGATTTAGATCGAGAAGTTTTGCAAAGTTTGGCTGCGGCAGGTATTACCGATGCCAAGGTTAAAATTCGCTATTCTGGCGCAGAAAAATTCGATGTTTCTTTAATTAAAAAAGAGCTTCAAAAAGACCTTTATACCAATACCTTGCACCAACTGGAGCTCAATCAAAAACGAATCCATGCGCTTGAAAAAGAGAATGCCGCTTTAAAAGCCACCCAATTCGACCAAACGACACTGCTTAAAGAAATTATGGCGCAATACCCCGAAGCCGTGCGCGTCACCGTGGCGCAAGGTTCGCAAGCAATTGTCGCCAACGCGGCACCGACCACCGCGGTCACCCTGCCCGCACCAGACGCCACATCCACGCCGCCCGCCCCACAAGGCGCGGTCATTGTTTATTTGGTGACCACAAAACCGATCACCCGCACCGACCGTGCACGCCTCACCGACTGGCTGCAAACAAAATTCGCCGACAAAACCCTCGAATTATTTGTGCGCACCGAAGTCCCTCAAGAACGCGTCACTGGCCGCAAAAGCTAAACCGCCGCCATCCGATCCACTCGGATGACGGCGGCTCAAGGCCTCATATGGGTTTCAAATTACTGTTCAGATGGCGCTTTCCAACCGCCCCCCAAAGCCAGATTCAAATTCACCACGGCATCTAACTGCGCTTCGCGCGCGCGCGCGGTTTCCAGCTCCGCCGCAAACAGGCTGCGCTGCGCATCGAGCACATCCAAATAGCTAGAGTAGCCATTCTCGTAGCGCAATTGCGCCAAATGCAGCGCACGCTTCAAAGATTGCGTTTGCGTGTTTTGAGCGGTATGGCGCTCGCGGGTTTTATCCACAGACACCAACGCCAAGCGCGTTTCAGCAAAGGCAGTTTGAATGGTCTTTTCGTACTCAGCCAAGGCTTGTTTTTGGCGTGCGGTTGCCGCATCAACGGCCGCACCGGTCTTGCCAAAGTCAAAAATCGGCATACTTAAACGTGCGACAAATGACCATGCGCGCGCGGGTGCCGTGAACAAATCAGCCAATTCGAGACTTTCGCTCCCGAGGTTGCCGGTCAAACCAATATCCGGCAAATAGGCGGCACGGGCCACGCCAATCCGCGCATTTTGTGCGATGAGCTGGGCCTCGCTCGCACGAATATCCGGGCGACGCGTTAACAAGCTCGACGGCAAGCCCGACGGAATCGCAGGCGGCGTTTTTAAGGCTTCCAGCGCCATACCACGCGGGGGCTGGCTTTCAACAATGTCGCGCGGCGATGCACCGATCAACACTTGCAGCGCGCCTTCGGCTTGTACCAAGGCCTGCTCAATCTGCGGCAAGGTCGCCCGTGCGGTCGCGGTTTCAGCTTCGTAGCGCCGGAAATCCAGCTCTGAAATCAACCCGCCATTCAGACGTTTTTGCTGAATTTGCAGGCCTTTTTCCCGTGATTGCAGGGTGTCACGCGTGGTTTGGAGCTGGGCGTCTAAAGAGCGCACCGCAAAATAGGCCCGAGCCACTTGCGCGGCGACCGAAAGCTGCGTGGTATCGCGGGCAAAGGCGGTGGCCGCCAAATCTGCGCGGGCCGCTTCGTTAGCACGACGGAATTTGCCCCACAAATCGAGCTGATACGACAGTGCCAAATTCCCGCTTTGCGACTCGCCAATCACGGTTGCACCGCGTGGAATACCGCTGGTGGTACCGACGCTCGACACCCGCGCCCGTTGGAACTGGCCGCCCGCATCCAGTCGCGGCAAGAGATCGGCGCGGGCGCTGCCCCACAAAGCGGCCGCTTCTTCGACGCGCGCATTGGCTTTCACCAAGTCGCGGTTGTGTTGCAAGGCGCGCTCGACCAATTGATCAAGCACCGGATCGGCAAAACTTTTCCACCACTCTGCACTGACCGCTTGTGTATTTTCTGCAGGCGCGAGGGCGTTCGGCCATTGCTGCGGCAAATCGAGCGATGGACGTTGGTAATCAGGCCCAATCGCACACGCCGACAACATCGCCGCACATAGGGCCGAGAGGGCATAACGTTTTAGGGGATGGCTCATACCGAAGTCTCCTCGGTGGCGGCAGACTGACGGCGCGCCATAATCAATTTGAAAAAGAGCGGAATAAAGAAGGTCGCAATAAAGGTCGCGGCCAACATGCCCCCAATGACGCCGGTACCGATCGAATGACGGCTGGCCGAACCCGCTCCGCTGGAAATCGCCAGCGGGACGCAGCCTAAAATAAAGGCCAGCGAAGTCATAATAATCGGGCGGAAACGCAGCCGCGCAGCTTCGGCAGCGGCTTCCATCAGGCTATGGCCTTCTTCCAATTTCAAGACCGCAAATTCGACAATCAAAATCGCGTTCTTCGCCGCCAAGCCAATCAACGTTACCAGCGCAATTTGGAAATACACATCGTTCGCTTGACCGCGCGCCCACGTCGCCAGCATCGCGCCAAAGACCGCAAACGGCACCGCCATCAGCACCGCGACCGGCAACGTCCAGCGCTCGTACTGCGCCGCCAAAATCAGGAACACCATAATCATCGCGATCACAAACACCGAAGCGGAAGCACCGCCGGTGAGTTTTTCCTGATACGACGAACCGGTCCATGACAAGGTGTAGCCTTCCGGTAAGGTGGTCGCAGCGACTTCTTCCATGATCTTGAGCGCTTGGCCCGAGCTATAACCCGGCGCGGGACCGCCTACGACCTTGGCCGACGGGAACACGTTAAAACGCTCGACGGTTTCGGGGCCGGTGGTGCGCTCAATCGTCACCAATGCGGTCAGCGGAATCATCTTGCCTTGCGCCGAGCGCACAAACACATTGCGCAAATCATCAGGACGCGAACGGTAGTCGGCTTCCGATTGCAATTGCACGCGGAACGTCCGGCCAAATTTATTAAAGTCGTTGACGTAGAGCGCGCCAAACGTGCTTTGCATGGTGTCAAACACGGTGTTGATTGGCACGCCTAAAGCCTTGGCTTTATCCCGATCGAGCTTGATGAAGATTTGCGGTACGTTCGCGCTAAAGGTCGAATTTAGGCCGACCAATTCAGGGCGTTTGCGTGCAGCATCCAGCAGTTTTTGGGTCACTGCCGCCAGTTCTTTGGAGGTGCCGCCTTCGCGGTTTTGCACATAGCCTTCAAAACCACCGGTGGTCGACATCCCCGAAATCGGCGGCGGGTTAAACGCTAACACCATGCCTTCTTTGATCTTCGCACCCACGCCAAAGATATAGCCCACCACCGACGATGCTTGCAGCTCGGGGCTGTGACGTTCGTCCCACGGCTTGAAGGTAATAAAGGTCGCGGCAGAACTGGCTTTATTGGTGCCGGTCAAAAAGTCAAAACCGGTAAAGGTCAACACATCTTTCACCGCCGGATGTTTCAACGCGGCAGCGTCAAGCTGATCGGTGACTTGTTGTGTGCGTGGCAAAGCCGTGCCATCAGGCATAAAGGTCACAGCGAAGATATAGCCCTGATCTTCTTCCGGAACCAAGCCCCCCGGCACCACTTTAAAGAGACCCACCGTCAGGGCGATCATGCCCAGAAACAGCACCAGCCCCAAGCCCGCACGGCGCATGATGAAACGCACACCGCCGGTATAACGACCCGTTTGACGATCGAACCACGTATTAAAACGATCAAAGAACGCATGCGAAGCTTGGTGGCCGGGTTTGAGTACCAAGGCGCACAGCGCGGGCGTTAGGGTCAACGCAACCAAGCCCGAGATCGTGACCGACATCGCAATCGTGATCGCAAATTGCTTGTACATTTGCCCCGCCAAGCCGCCCATAAAGGCGACCGGAATAAACACCGCACACAGCACCAACACAATCGCAATCACAGGGCCGGTGACTTCTTGCATCGCTTTGAGCGTCGCGGGGATCGGGTCCAAGCCCTCTTCGGACATAATCCGCTCGACGTTCTCTAGCACCACAATCGCATCATCGACCACAATCCCGATCGCCAGCACCATACCAAACAAGGTCAGGGTATTGATTGAGAAACCGAGCAAATACATCCCCGCAAATGTGCCAACAATCGACACCGGCACCGCCAAGCACGGGATTAAGGTCGCGCGCCAGTTTTGCAAGAACAAGTACACCACCAAGAACACCAACACCATCGCCTCGGCCAGTGTTTTCACCACTTCTTTAATCGAAATTTCGACAAAGCGAGTGGTGTCATACGGCACGGCGTAGCTCAAACCAGCGGGGAATTTCTTCGCAAGCTCGGCCATACGCGCGTTCACGGCATTGGCGGTATCCAGCTGGTTCGCACCCGGCGCAAGGAAAATCCCGATGGGGATGGTCGGATTGCCGTTGCGTTTGGCGTTGAAGTCATAATCTCGCGCGCCCAGTTCGATACGCGCCACATCTTTGAGACGTAGACTGGATCCATCAGGATTGGAGCGCAGGATAATTTGCCCAAACTCTTCTGGCGAAGTCAGTCGGCCTTGCGTGGTGACGGTGTAGGCAAAATCAATGAATTGTTGGCTCGGCTGCGCGCCAATTTTACCGGCGGCAAATTGCGAGTTTTGCTCGCGGATCGCGGCCGAAATATCGCCCGGTGTCAGGCGTAATTGCGCCAAACGATCGGGACGCAACCAAATCCGCATCGCATAATCTTTGGCCCCGAAAATGGTCGCATCGCCCACCCCCGGCAAACGCTTCAGCTCGTCCAAGACATTCACCAGCGCGTAGTTGCTGATAAACACTTGGTCGTAGCGTTTGTCCGGCGAATCGAGCGCGACAACTTGCAAGAAGTTGGACGATTTTTTCTGCACTGTCACGCCTTGGCGGCGGACTTCTTCGGGCAATTGCGCCAGCGCCGATTGCACGCGGTTATTGACGTTGATCGTGGCCTGATCGGGGTTCGTTCCGATGTTGAAGGTCACGGTCATGTTCAATTGACCATTCGAAGTACTGGCCGAATTGACGTACAACATATTGTCGACGCCGTTGATTTGTTGCTCTAACGGTGCGGCGACCGTTTGCGCAACCACTTCGGCGGAGGCCCCCGGATAGCTTGCAGTCACTTGGACTTGCGGGGGAACAATTTGCGGATATTGGGCAATCGGTAATGCCCGCATCGCCGCAAAGCCCGCCAACATGATGATGATTGAAATCACCATGGCGAAGATCGGGCGTTTAACAAAGAAAGCCGAAAACATAAGGGAGGCTCCGATTAAGGCTTAGTGGCAGGGGTGGGCGGCTGGCTTTCGACCACTTTGACCGGCTGGCCGGGACGCGATTTGATCGCGCCATCGACAATCACCCGATCCCCATTGCGAATGCCCGAAGTGATAATGAAGTCGCGGCCAATTTCGTCACCAATACTGACTGGGCGCGGCTCGGCTTTCGATTCTTCGTTGACGACAAAGACAATTTGGCCTTGAGGGGTCGAGAGCACGGCACGTTGTGGGATCAAGATGGCATTACGCTGGGTGATGCCTTTGAGATAGACCCGCACAAATTGCCCCGGAATCAGTTCAGCATCGGGGTTCGTAAAAATCGCGCGGGCGCGAATGGTGCCGGTCGAGGTGTCGATCACGTTATCGGTAAAGTTGACTTGGCCGGTTCGGGCATAGCGCGAACCATCTGAGAAGGCGACTTCGACCGCGTATTTTTCATCTTTAGGCGCAATGAGCACACCCTCTTGCACCAGTTTGCGGAAATGCAGCGAGTCGTTATCGGCCATCGCAAAGTTGACGTAAACCGGATCAGTTTGCGAAATCACAGTTAACAAGTTGCTCGGTGCAATCAAACTCCCCTCACTGACGACTTCTTTTGAAGTCAGACCCGAAATCGGGGCGGTCACGCGGGTATAGCCTAGATTGATACTGGCTTCTTTGAGGCGAGCACGGGCGGCGGCAGCCGAAGCGACAGCCGATTCGTAGTTGGTGACGGCGTCGTCACGGTCTTTTTGGCTGACGGCGTTTTCGGCAAACAACGGCAAGATGCGATCACGCTCCAGTTTGGCGCGGGCGAGTTTGGCTTCTTCCAGCGCCAGTGCGGCACGGGCTTGATCGGACGAGGCTTTCAGCGGCTCGGGATCAATTAAAAAGAGCGGGTCGCCTTGCTTGACCGCTTTGCCTTCGGTGTAGAGACGCTTCACCAAAATACCCCCCACCCGCGCACGCACTTCGGCATCACGAACGCCAGCAACTTGGCCGACATATTCAAATTGGCGCGGGACATCGCGGCTTTGCGCAACAACGGCGGTGACTTCGGGCGGCGGCATTTGGGGATGGGCATCGGGTTTTTCGCCGCAGGCCGCAAGAACAGCCAACGCCACGGCCGCCATGATGAGACGCGGGAAGGGTTGGCTAACGCGATGAAACCATGAAGAGGCTTGTGTTTGATGCACGATACGAACTCCAAGAGAAGGCGAATCAAAAGGTCGGGCGTATCGCAGACCACCCCGAGACCATAAAAAACGCAGAATTTCGACAGAATGGCTAGTATGATACATACAGACGTGCATGTATGTAAATCATCTTTCCGAGACAGAGTCTCGACAAGGAGACAGGTGCGCGTTACCCTGCCCCGCCCAGCATTCAAGGCACGATAGTGCTTGAATTTGTTGCTTATTTTGTGATTGCTTAAAGAAGGATGGCTCAAGCAAATTATGGCCAGACGCACGAAGGAAGAAGCGGAACAAACCCGCAATAATTTGATCGACGCAGCTGAGAAATTATTCAGCGAACAAGGCGTCGCACATACGACCTTAAATGATATTGCGCGCGAAGCAGGCGTCACACGGGGGGCGGTGTACTGGCATTTTCGGAACAAAAACGAGTTGTTCGAGGCCATGCACCAACGCGTCACTTTGCCGTTTGAGCAGCTACTGGCCTTACTCGAAGATCATCCTGAAGGCTGTCCTTTGCATGAATTGGAGCAAATTTGTGTGCGGGTGTTGTTGGATGTTGCAGCAGATGCGCGTCGTCAACAGGTGTTGACGATCTTGTTTATTAAGTGCGAGTACACCGAAGAGATGCGCCCCGCACAAGAGCGTCTCATTGAGCTGTGTCGACCTATCGGAGAGCGTTTAGCAACGCTTTTTGAGAAAGCGCATGCAGCAGGAATGCTACAAGAAGGCGTTGATCCGCGGTGTGCGGCAAGCGGTTTGATGTTGTATTTACACGGAATTTTGTCGGGCTGGGTGTTTGATCCCGATCGGTTTCCGATGGCAGAAGAGGCGCAAGACTTATTGGCATTGTTCTTGCGTAATATTATTGCGCCGCGAAAATAAGAATTTCTGAGCGCCCATAAAAAACCCCCCGAAGGATAGACCGTTGGGGGGAAACACGAGGAAGAAACATCGAAAGCGCGTCAGACTGTCTTGCACCAATCGGGGGCCAGACAGCCGTGATCGATTCAGCCCTCATCGTAAAATCTATTCTTCCCCGCGCCTAATCACAAAAATTGATACCCCGTTATCAATTGTATTGATAACACTTATAAAACAATGAGTTAAAATTTGTTTTATCCACGCACGCCTGCAAAAACACCACAATAAATTTTATTTACGACCGGTTTTGAATCAGTTTTGCAACGTGTTCGAGCAAAATCGCAACCGCTTCGTCGTCTTGTTTAATGTGTGAGCAGTAAAAAACTAAGCTGTAGGCGTAGTGCGTGTCTTCCCAAATGGCAAAAGCCATATCTTGATGACCATACAACCCCGTTCGGTAGACGTAACAAGAAATAGCGCGATTTTGGTGCAGATGTGTGCTGTGCAGCGTGCTGTAATAGATACCCGCAATGCCAGGAGCGCCGGTGTTTGAAACCTCGGCGCGCGTTGCCAACGTCGCCTGACGAAAGCTGTAACGCTCCTGCCCTTTTTCGCCATACCGAATATCACCGATTTTGTCCTCGATCGAGATGTAGCTGGCGACCGGCTCGTTGGGTAACACGGGGAGCGAAAATCCAAGTGCGGCCTCAAGCTCAGCGAGTGAATGGTAAAACGTGTAGGGATTCATCATGGGAAGAACTCTTCAAAGAGGGGGAAAGATCCTGCGCCGAAAAATGCAGCATTTCCTACGTTTTGTCGACCAGTGGCACTTGGTGCAGCCAGCCAAACGTCATGTACAACACGCATCAATATGAGTACCTATCGTTACACAGCACAGTAGAGAAATAAGATTAGAATGACTGGGTACGAAATTGATCGTATCCATTCTTTCTTGAGGTGACCTATGAAAAAAATGCTTGCTGCTGTTTTGCTGATGACTGCCGGTGCAATGACTCTGCCAGCTTTTGCTGCAGAAACACCTAAAGCAGAAACACCCAAGGCTGAAGCCACCAAAGCAGATGCGACTAAAAAAGATGCGGCTAAACAAAAAGAAGCCGCTAAACCTGCAGTCGACACCGCAGGCAAAGTCTGGGTCAACGGTAAGGTTTACCATTGCGAAGGCACCCAACATTTTGGCAAAACCAAAAAAGGCGAGTACATGACCGAAGCTGACGCGAAAGCAAAAGGCGCGCGTGGTGCTGGCGGTAAAGAGTGTGCTAAGAAATAATTCTGGCCACGCCAAGCAAAAAGCCCAGCAAACAATGCTGGGCTTTTTTTAGTTTGAACGCTGGTAGGTTACAACCAAAAATCCTGCCGGACACGGTGCTGTTCAATCACTCGCCGGAACTGATTCGGATCTTTCGCAAAAGTCATTTCGCCGCTTTGGGGGCGATGAAAATCCAGTAAGCGCGACACCCAGAAACGAATGCCCGCCGCCCGCAACATCACCGGCCACACTTCCCGCTCCATCTCCGTCAACGGCCGCACCGATTGATACGCCGCCAACATGGCCGTTGCCCGCGATGCGTCGATATCACCGGAGGGCAACCCGCACCAGTCATTCAGCGCAATCGCCAGATCATAGAGAAATAGATCATTACAGGCGTAGTAAAAATCGATAAACCCGCTAATTTTATCGCCATCAAACAGCACGTTATCGCGGAATAAATCGGCATGAATCACGCCGCGCGGCAGTTGATCAAAACGGTGCGCATCTTGGAAAGCAATCTCTTCACGCAATAAGCTCACTTCCGCCTCGGACAAATCGCCATACAGAGAGGCCGCTGTTTCGCTCCACCATTTTGGTCCGCGCGGATTGTCCATGTGCGCCGGATAGGTTTGGCCAGACAAATGCATTTGCGCCAACATTTCCGCAACTTGCGCGCACTGATCTGGCGTGGGCTCGCTGACATCACCGCCCGCTAAACACGCCACTAAACACGCAGGTTTACCCTCAAGCAGGCTCGCAAATGCGTCGTTTTTATCGGCCACCGGTGCGGCGACCGCCACCCCGTGACGGGCAAAATGACTCATCATATTGAGGTAATACGGCAGCTCCTCTAGCTGCAAGACCTCAAACACCGTCAACACATACCGTCCGTGCGTGGTGGTCACAAAATAATTGGTATTCGTCACGCCCGCAGCGATGCCTTTCAGCTCGAGCAGGTGACCAATCGTGTAGCGCTCCAGCCAAACGGCCAGTGCTTCGGGAGAGACAGTAGTGTAAACAGACATGGAAATATCAACGAGCCATCGAAATCAAAAACGGAACAAAACCCAGCGTGGAATAATCAACCGATCACCGGGGTTATCAAGGCGACGCATTTGGCCACTGCCATCATCGTCATAGAGGTAATACGGAGCACCGACGGCAGGCGTCACCTTCACCAAATACAGGCGGCCATTAATGCGATGCTCTTCGATCGTACTGTCCCCTTTTTTGTAAATCTGAATCTCAGGCTCCGAAGTCGCCCCGTCATCGACGGCCGTACCCAACGCGGGGGGCGGTGGAGCATCGGCTTTGGGAGTGCCTGCGGCGTGGGCCGTTCCTAAGACAAAAAGAGAGGCCAAACAGCTAAGGGTAATGAGACGGCGCATGATGGGAGACCCCCTATAGTAAGCCGTTACAAAGTGAGCATTTGCTCGTTATCCGGAGGCTGAATCTCAGCCCCGCGTGTTTCATAATGCAAAAAAACCTGATCCAAGACCGCTTGTGGCGTATCGACAATCGAGATCAGATCCATATCTTCCGCTTTAATCATGCCCTCGGCGACCAAATGCGCGCGAAACCAATCAAGCAAACCCGTCCAAAACGCGCTGCCGACCAAAATCACCGGCATCCGCCGCAGTTTACCGGTTTGGACTAAAGTGAGGGCTTCGAACATTTCGTCGAGCGTGCCAAAGCCGCCGGGCATGACGACATAGGCCATGGAATGCTTCACAAACATCACTTTGCGCGAAAAAAAGTGGCTGAACTTCAAGCTGACATCTTGGTATTCATTCGGCTTTTGCTCGTGCGGTAACACAATATTGAGGCCGATTGACGGGCTGCGGCCATGAAATGCGCCTTTATTCGCCGCCTCCATAATGCCCGGCCCACCGCCCGAAATCACCGAAAACCCGCTATCAGAAAGGGCAAGAGCGATCTCTTCGGCCAGTTTATAATATGGATGATCGCGCGGGGTTCGGGCGCTGCCAAACAAGCTCACAGCCGGTATCACGCTTTGCAGCGCTTCGGCAGACTCGACAAACTCCGCCATCACCTTCAATACATGCCACGCCTCACGCGCACGAAATTTTTGGCTCGACCCAAACGGGTCAGAGACTTCAGGCACTTTGTCAGACACGCTCATTTTTGATCCCGGAATACATGAAAACGCTTTTATTGGTGGATGGTTCTTCTTATTTGTATCGCGCATTTCACGCTATGCCCGAGTTTACCGCGCCCGATGGCACACCGACAGGCGCGATTTACGGGGTGGTCAATATGCTCAAGCGTTTGGAAAAAGACGTTGCGGCGGATTATACCGCCTGCGTTTTCGACGCAAAAGGCAAGACCTTCCGCGATGACCTGTACCCTGAGTATAAAGCGCAGCGCCCATCGATGCCCGACGCATTGGCGGTACAAATTGAACTCGTGCATCAAATGGTCGGGGCTTTAGGCTGGCCGATTTTGATGATTGGCGGCGTTGAAGCCGACGACGTGCTTGCAACCCTCGCCCGCCAAGCCGAGCGAGAAGGGTTTCAAGTCGTGATCTCGACTGGCGACAAAGACCTTGCCCAACTCGTCACGCCGCAGATTCGGCTCTTCAACACCATGGACAATAAATGGTTCGATGAAGCCGCTGTGATCGAAAAATTTGGGGTTCCGCCCGCGCGCATCATTGATTTTCTGACGCTAACCGGCGACAAAGTCGACAACATTCCCGGCGTCACCAAATGCGGCGAAAAAACCGCTGCAAAATGGCTGGCCGAATACGACACCCTCGAAGCCGTGATGGCGGCCGGTGCTGAAGGCAAAATCGGCGGCAAAATCGGTGAACACCTCCGCGCCGCGCTGCCGCATCTGCCGCTTTCGCGCCAACTCGTACAAGTCAAAGACGATGTCGATTTATCCGCCCAGCTCCCTCATGGCCTGAGCCAACTGGCGCACCGCCCAAGCGACCGCCCCGCGTTGGCCGCGCTCTGCCAGCGCCTCGGCTTTAAAACATGGCTCCGCGAATACGCCGATGCCGCACCAAGTCCAAGCCCTGAAACCACCACAGAAGACCTCTTTGCCACGCCGGTCGCACCGGCGGCCCCGACGCCGCCGACCGGCGAGCGCCATTACCACACCATTTTGACCGAGGCTGATTTGGCCGCGTGGTGCGCGCGGTTGCAGGCGGCGGACGTAGTCAGCCTCGACACCGAAACCACCAGTTTGAACCCGCTGAGTGCTCAATTGGTCGGGATCAGTTTTGCGATCACCCCTTACGAGGCGGCCTATTTGCCGCTGGCCCACACCAGCATCGACCCGACCGCACAAATTCCCCTAGCGGTCGCCTTAGAACAACTCAAACCGTGGCTAGAAAGCGCCGACCACAAAAAGCTCGGCCAACATCTCAAATATGATCGCCATATTTTTGCCAATCACGGCATCACCCTTGCGGGAATTGTCGATGACACGCTGTTGATGAGTTACGTGATCGAAAGCCACGAGAGCCACGGCATGGATGCACTGGCTGCGCGGCATTTGCACGAAACGACGCTGACTTACGAAGAGGTGTGCGGCAAAGGCGCAAAACAAATTGGCTTTGCCGAAGTCGATCTCGACACCGCCACCCGCTACGCCGCCGAAGACGCCGACATCACCTTGCGCCTCGCGCACCATCTCAAACCACAACTCACCGGCAAACTGCTCGAGGTCTATCAAACCATCGAGCTGCCGAGCGCGGATGTGCTGTATCGGATGGAACGAACCGGCGTGTTGATTGATCGAGAAGTGTTGGCGCGCCAAAGCCATGAACTGGGGCAAAGCCTATTGGCGCTGGAGCACAGCGTTTACGAACTGGCAGGCCAACCGTTTAACCTGAATTCGCCGAAACAAGTCGGTGAGATTTTATTTGGCAAGCTCGGCATCGATTCGACTGGCCTGAAAAAAACCGCGGGCGGCGCGCTTTCGACCAATGAAAGCACGCTTGAAAAGCTTGCTGAAGATTTCCCGATTGCCCGCAAATTATTGGATTACCGCGCACTCGCTAAACTGAAATCGACCTATACCGACAAATTGCCGTCGATGATTAACCCGCACACCGGCCGCGTCCACACCACCTATTCGCAAGCGGTGGCGATTACCGGTCGGCTCTCCAGCTCCGACCCCAATTTGCAGAATATTCCGGTCCGCACCGCCGAAGGGCGGCGGGTGCGTGAGGCTTTTATTGCCCCACAAGGAATGCATATTGTGTCGGCGGATTACTCGCAAATCGAACTGCGGATTATGGCGCACCTGTCGCAAGATGCTGGTCTGCTCAAAGCCTTTTGTGATGGGCAGGATGTCCACCGCGCAACGGCGGCAGAAATTTTTGGCGTAGAAACCGAAGCGGTCACTTCCGAGCAACGGCGCTACGCAAAAACCATCAATTTTGGCCTGATTTACGGCATGAGCGCCTTTGGTTTAGCGAAGTCGTTGGGCATTGAGCGCAGTGCCGCACAAGGCTTCATCGAACGCTATTTTCAGCGTTATCCCGGTGTCGCGCATTATATGGAAGAAACCCGCCAAGCCGCCCGCGAACAAGGCTATGTCGAAACCGTGTTTGGTCGGCGCTTGTATTTGCCGGAACTGACCAGCGGCCCCGTGATGCGTCGTCAAGGCGCAGAACGCGCCGCGATTAATGCCCCGATGCAAGGCACCGCCGCCGACTTGATCAAACTCGCGATGATTCAAGTGCAAGCACGTCTTGATCGGGAAAATCTAAGCAGTCGGCTGATAATGCAAGTGCACGATGAATTGGTGCTGGAAGTGCCTGATGCGGAACTGGAATCGGTGCGGCACTGGCTGCCAGAAGTCATGGCAAGCGTTGCGCAGCTGTCAGTACCGCTACTGGCCGAGGTCGGCAGCGGCCCGAACTGGGAAGCCGCGCACTAATTACCAGCCCCAAAACATCAGCCACCACGCGGCGTCGATCATGGCCAATGCCAGCGCATAGCTGGCGTTGGCCGATAATCGGCGTAAAAAGTGGGGGTGATAACGGGCGATGATGCGCGCGGCCAACACGGCGCTCCACGCATTGGCGGCGACAAGAAAAGCGACGCGCCACGACGACACCCAATCGACGGCGACATGTTCCGCACGCAGCAGCGAGATGGTCAGCGCCGACAATCCGAGAAACACGCCACAGCCAGCAATCGGGGTGAGGGCCTGTGCTAAATGGTAAAACCGCTGCTTTTGCCACGGCCCTAATATCCGACTCGCCAGCGCCAGCGCCAAACTAATACCGCCGCCCAAGACCAGCGCCGTCGCCATGATATAGGCCACAATTGCACCGCCATCGAGCCAGCTAAAACTATCGTTTTGCGACGGATAATTCGTGAGCAGCCACCACGGTGCGGTGGCATCCAGCGGCCAAAAAATCTCCCGCTCGACAAGATATTCCGCGCCCCACTGCTTGAGCGCGACAAACCACGGACTCGCGCTCCAATGGAATGCACCCATCGCAATTCCCAACAAGCCGCCGATGATTAACAACGTTTGCCAACCAGTGGCACGATGAGCGGCGAGTTCAACAATTTCATGATTGGGTGCACGGGCGCTGAGGGTGATCGCGTCGCGATACTCGCTGCAGCGGCCACAGACATGACAATCTTCTGCGCCTTCCATATGGCGCAGCGCGACCAGCGGAGCGCAATTGATCGGAATCACTTTTCGGGCGTCGGAGGCTTCCCAGCGCGCGCGATCGACTTTCATATGCAGCGGGGCAAGGCGCGCCAGCACGCTGAAAACGCCGTTGACCGGACACAGGTATTTACACCACACCCGTTTTTCTCGGCCATACAGATAGCCCACCGCAATCGCCGCCACAGTCGAGCCACCGAGCACCAGCAGCACCGCTTTGGGGTATTGATACACGCTGACCAATTGGCCATAAATCGTGGTCAAGGCAAAGGCGACAAACGGCCAACCCTGCCAACGCATCCAACGCGGCACACTGCGATTTTGACCAGAGCGACTGGCCCATTCGGTCAATGCGCCTTCGGGACACAGTACGCCACACCAGACCCGCCCCATTAACACCATGCTCACCAGCACGAACGGCCACCAAATCCCCCAAAACACAAATTGGGCGAACAAGGTCAGGTGATTCAAGATGCGCGCGTGTTCATCGGGAAGCGGCAGGAAAACCGGCACCAACACCAGAAAGGCGTACAGCAGCACAATGGCCCACTGTAAACGCCGAATCCAATGCCCATGATCCCGCATCCAATGCCCAATTTGGGCTAAAGAGAGACTCATCCGCGTGCATGCCCAATGTGAGTGCGCGGGACGCGTAGCCAATAGCGCGTTGCGGCGGCATACACAAGCCAGACCAAAACGGTGATTAAGGCCGGTTGGGCACGATAACCGGTAAAGGCGGCAATAAATCCGCCCCAAGGTGTCGCATCATCCAAAAGCGCCGCACTGCTCCAAATCGGGTCGATCAAGGTCGGGATGTAGTCCAAACCAATCAGCTTGTCGATGGCCGTGGTGAGCAGCCCTGCACCGAGCAACAGCAGCAGCACTTCGGTGACTTGGAAAAAACGCCGCCATGAAAACACCTTGCCGCCCCACTGCAACAGATAAAAACTCATACCGGCCAAACCCAAACCGACCAGCGTGCTCAAAATAAAGCCGCCTAAATCGCTCGCCGATTGGCTCACGCCAAGACCATACAAAAACACCACGGTTTCTGCGCCTTCGCGGGCAATCGCAAGGGCAGCTAACAGCATCACGCCCAACCATTGACCGGTTTGGGAACGCTGCGCTAATTCACCTTCCATGTCGCGTTTTAACGTGCGCCCATTTCGCCGCATCCACACCACCATATGGACAATCAGTGCGCTGGCGGTCAGGAGCATTGCGACTTGAAACAACTCTTGGGCATCGCCCTGCAAGAACGAACCGATGCCTAGCATGGCCGCTCCGAGTAATCCAGCACACACCAAACCCAGTCCGATTCCACCCCAGAGCCACGGCAAGCCCGCCCGATTTTCAGGCGTTCGCGCGAGCCATGCTTGTAAAATGCCCACCACTAGCAAGGCCTCGATACTTTCCCGCCATACGACAAATAGCACCTGCCCATTCATGACCTGAGTCCTCCTTTGGCTTAGCGCGCGACGATGACGCCTTGGGGGGCATTCGGATGAAAGTCGTCAAAAAACCGATATTCACCCGCTGTTAATGGCGCAATCACCACAAACGAAGCCGCGCCCGGTGCAAGGACTTTTTCTTTGCGAAGCGGGATACTTTCAAACTCAGCCGGTGTTTTTCCGACGTTATAAATTTCGATTTTGATGCGTTGTCCAGCAGGCACCTCAAGGCGAGCGGGTTGATAGCGACCGTCTTGCATTTCGAGGCGAAAAGTAGGGAGGTCGGCAGCCTGTGCATAAGATGAAAAGCCCAGTGCGCACAGCAGACTGATCCAAAAAATTTTCATGAGAGAACATCCGAGCAGAAACGCCCGCACAGAGCGGGCGCACATCACAAAGAGCAACAGCGTGGCTTAGTAGCCGCCTTTTTTACCGGTGCCCGCGTAGGTGAATTCATAGTTCAACTCGAAGGGCTTGAACCACGGGGCCACGCCGGTTTCACGATCGATATGACGGCCAAAATGCGCATGGGGGTTCATAGACGGCGGCATGATGATAAATTTGAGTTTGTATTTGCCTGCGCCCATCAGCTTCACGTTGTCGCCATAATGCGGGCCGTCGCTGGCCACCATCGGCATCAGGTCGCCGCTGATTTTCTTACCCGAACCGACTTTTTCAAGCTCAAAGCCGACCTTGAGATACGGCAGCCAATCGCCTTCGGCAAAGCCGTTCGTGTTGTTTTTGACTGCGTGAATATCAGCTTCAAGGTGAACATCGGACTCTTCGGCTTTTTTCATCATGCCTTCGGGTTCCATTTTCACTGGCTGCAAATAGACCGCGCCGACTTCCATGCCGTGGGCGATTTGTGGCTTACCAATAGGGTATTCTGCGGCGAAGGCAGAGGCGCTAAGAGTGGCGCCGAGTAGGGCGCTAACAAGCCAAGCAGTTTTCATGAGGCGATCCTCGGGAGATGTCTAGTTGAGATTTATTCTCAAAAATTCTACCAACATCCCCATAGAATGCAAGTCATTCTCATCTAAAGACGTAAAAAAACGGCGTCAATGCGCCGTTTCGCAGAATTGCCAGTCGCTAATTCACCGGCAGCATTGTCAACGCCAATTCCGGCGGCCGTGCAATCACGGCCCGTCCTGCCATCACCACAATCGGGCGCTGTAAA
Source organism: uncultured Aquaspirillum sp. (assembly GCA_964635875.1). GTDB lineage: Bacteria > Pseudomonadota > Gammaproteobacteria > Burkholderiales > Aquaspirillaceae > CAZWRK01. The sequence continues at coordinate 3,291 of CAZWRK010000020.1, read as the reverse complement.
AGGCGCGGATGCGCCTGAATGGCCTCAAACAAATGCCGTTCATCCAAAGTCAAATCCGCCAAAAAGAGCGCGCTATATTCTGGCTCTTGCTCACGAAGCAATTGTCGAGGATCGCCCCCGAGCAAGCGGCTCAACTCAGCCAATGTCGCAGACGAAAGCGGGGTTTTAAGATAATCCACCACTTTCGGTTGGCAACCCGCCTCCTCTAACAAACGCAACGCTTCGCGTGATTTTGAACAACGCGGATTGTGATAAATCGTCACCGAATCCATCCACCCTCCTTTTTAATCAGCCAAATACACTAACGGCTTTTGCGGCCGCAACCTTCTAAAACCGTACCATCCGAACGTGTCACCGTCACGCCTGTGTCAAAGCGCAAACCGCTTAGCGCATCGCGACACGCACGCTGCTCCAGCTCAACGACAACACCAGCGCCATAAATCGCCACTTGTTTACCGGTATTGGACAGCTCAAATTCATCCGCTTCTAGGCGTTCTCGCTTGCGCTTGCTCACCAAGTCCAGCGTAAAACCGTCGGTCTGACGATTAATCGTCAGCGCCCATTCGGGATCATGTCCAATCGCACGGAACGACCGCCCCCAAGTCGCATTCGACCATTCGGCGGGACTGGCCTCGCACTGCAGGGTTTTTCCTTGCCATTGCAAAGTGGCTTCACGCCCTTTTCCACGAAGTTTCAAGCCATCGGCTCGGTATTCAAAACCCGATCCAACAGCGACCGATTCGAGCGCCAGTGGTTGCGATAGGGTGGGAAGCTCAATTGTTTGGTTTTTTTGATTGGCTCGCGTCACAAACGTAAAGTCATTGTCGCAACGGTAATGCCATTCTTTATACAGCTCCGCCACCGCCACCGGCGCCAAATTCAAGGGACGGTCTAATCCGCTTTCACGTAGCACGGCGGGCTGAACCGTTTGCCACCGCACACGCTCACGGCTGTCTTCAACATGCGCTTGGACTTGAACACCATGATCAGGCCACGGTGTATTTGCGCTCACCGATAAATCAAACGGAATGACTAACCCCTTGGTCTCGGGGCGGAATGCTTTACGTGCAAGCACACGCTCAGGCTGACGCGCATCAACCAGTTCAACCACGAGCTTGCTTTGCTTTGGTAACACTAATTCTTCGGGCGTTTGTATTTCACCGGACACTTGTCTCGGCAGGACAGAGGGCAGGGTTGCACAGGCACTCAACGTCAACAGCACGGCGGGTAAAACCCAGGAGGGCGATAATCGTCTCAAATGAATATTCCTTTTTAAAATCGATAAGCCATCATGGCAATGCGTTTTAAAAGTACAGACCACACAATGCAGTCAGAGTCCTAAGGATAGGCTAAAAAAACGCACCAATCCTCACAATATCTGACCTACAAGCCCATAAGAATAAAAAACAAGGGTCGAAATATGAAATTGTACTATATAACACAGCCAAACCCGTGCATCTCCGACCCGACTGCTCCGTAAACAGTCACTCACACATTTCCATCAAACGGGGTAGCCACAACGCTGCGACAAACCCCGCGCCGCATCCTTCAGAATGCAGGCCGCCCGCCCTTGCTTCGAAGCATCAAAACCATGTGCGGTGCCAACCAGCGTTAACACCAACGCCAATTTTCCATGCGCATCGAACACCGGCGCGGCCAGTGCATCAATACCTAGCATCAATTCCCCTGCAATCCGGCTCACCCCTTCAGCCCGCACTGTTGCCAAACGCGCCTCCAGAGCCTCATAGGTGCTTGGCCGACCGGGGGCTTGAGCGATTTTTGCAGCTTCAAGCTCTTCGTGAATCCGCAATTGCGTTTGCTCACGCGGCAACCACGCACTAAAGACCAAGCCTGTCGCCGAATGCGTCAGAGGCATAATGCCGCCGGTTCGCAAATTCACAACCACCGGCCGCGGCGAATCAATCCAGCGCACAATCGTCGGCCCTGCTTCGCCCCAAATTGCGAGGGCGGCCGTTACGCCCAACTGACTGGCTAAACTTTCAATCACAGGCGTCGCCAACCGCACAGGATCAATACGCCCGAGCGCGGTTAAGCCCAAGCGCAACGCAAACGGCCCCAAGTCATAATGGCCGCTAAACGGATGCTGTTCGACCAAGCCCATTCGTACAAAACTAACTAAATAGCGATGCGCTTTGGCCGAGGGCATCCCCGCTGCAGCAGCTAATTCGCCCAGCGCTAAACCCCGTGTGCTTTCGGCGAGTGCGGCCAGCAAAAGTGCGCCGGTTTCGATGGATTGAATGCCCTGCTGACGAGGGCGGCTAGAAGATTCGGAGTGGGCCATAGTTGCGATCAAGTGAGTCATGATTACGTTTAGTGTAATCGTATTCACGATTGAGGCAAGGAGGAAAGGGATATTGAACGTCACAGCAGCGGTATCAATGCACACAAAAAAGCCCCGAGAAACTCGGGGCTTTTTCTGAAATCATAAAAATCTAAAAATCAATGGCAAGGTACCACAGACACTTTCTTGATTTTATCTGCATTATCAAAATCAAAATCAGCCGTCGTCGTTAACTGCAAACATTGACCTTTCTTAGCTTTGCCAAAGGCTTGCCAGATATTTGCTGTAGCGTTCACCGCATAGAGCGCATGCTGACCTTTGTTCGTCTGCAAGTGAATACCTTCTTCGGTCAATTCTGGTTTCTTCAAAAGCTTGATTTCGACTTCTTTTGCAAAGCTCACTGTTGCAGCGGTCATTAACAGAGCCGACAAAATCCATTGAGTGCGTGTCATAAAAAATCCATTGGCTTTTTAAAAAATGGGCGCAAGAAAAACATGTTTTTTTGCTGTTTTTCTTCTCTTGTTTTGATTTTTCACCACCAACTGCTCTTACTTTGCGCGGTTTATAGCGAGATAAAAAGCAGCCAGTGGCTTTTAAGAATCAAACGTTAAACAAGAAATTCAACACGTCGCCATCTTGCACCACGTATTCCTTACCTTCGGCGCGCATTTTGCCCGCTTCTTTCGCTTTGGCTTCGCCACCATAGGTGATGAAGTCATCGTAAGAAATGGTTTGGGCGCGGATGAAGCCGCGTTCAAAGTCGGTATGAATCACACCGGCGGCTTGCGGGGCGGTATCGCCGACATGGATGGTCCACGCGCGAACTTCTTTGACGCCGGCGGTGAAGTAAGTTTGCAAACCAAGCAAGGAATAACCGGTTCGGATCAAACGATTTAAGCCCGGCTCTTCTAGGCCCATTTCTGCCAAAAATTCAGCTTTGTCGGCGTCGTCCAGGTCGGCGATTTCGCTTTCGATGGCGGCGCACAGGG
>CAZWRK010000019.1:0-42503 GCA_964635875.1 uncultured Aquaspirillum sp. | reverse complement strand
TAACTTTTTCTATAAGTAAATTCTGCTATTATTAATTCATGGGTATTCTTTGCGAATCCACGACCACCGCAGTCCTTTTAAACCGCTATCTTGCGTATTGTCGCCAAACTTTTTTCGATCAAAGGGAAAAACACAATCACGAAGTTGTAGACGAAAAGGTTTGGTATCAAGTCCAATGGAAAAATATAAAATCGGATTTTAAGTCTTTATTTAAAAGTCCTTTTTCAATAGCGCCGGCGATAGCTTATTCGTTATTGGCTTTTTGGTTTATTTTTCAAGGAAAACATTTAGATGCTTATTTTACGGCTTTTCCTATTGGGGCAATAGCATTTGACGCCGCAAGCAATTCAACAACTAACGGCGAAGTTACAAGTATTACTTACAGCCACACAATAGGTTCGGGAAGTGAAAGATATGTAATTTGGGATGTGCAGGGGTTCGGACAAGTGCTTTCTTCGACTTTTGATGGCAATGCGGCTACAGTTGTTATTAATAAATCCGATGACCAAAAAGTGTGGGGTTATACTGCCCCCGGAACAGGCGCAAAAGATATTGTTGTTTCAACCGGCGGTGGTGGGTCAATCATGGCTTCGGTTTCCGTTTCCTTTACCGGTGTTGACCAAACAACCCCTACGGGTGCAACAAATTATTCAGAAAATGGCAATCCATTAAGCATTTCGCTTACAACAACCACAGCAAATGCGATGCGGGTTGATTTTGGCGGTGCTATAAACGACAGCGCTTCGGATATAAGCGGAACTTTGGATGCGGGAACTTTTAGGGCGCAAAAGCAAAATGCCCATAATCAGTTTAGGATTTATACCGTTGTTTATACCAACCCCCAAGCGGTAGCCGGGGCGGATAGCAATGATTGGTCATTTACTAATGCCGGATTTTACCAATTTGCTTATGCAGTTGAAATCATTGCATCAACGGGTGGCGGTGGCGGTGCAACAGTTCAGAAGCTTCCGGCATTGGGTGTTGGTTAAACAAAGGCCGGGTTAATGCTAATATAAAAGTATGTCCTTGCTACTTTTATTTATTCCGGCGCCCACAGTCGTTGTTGCCCCAACTGTAATCACTAACCTTGCCACAGGAATTACAAAGACTTCGGCAACTTTTAATGGCCAAGTCACCGATGATGGTGGCGGAACTGTCACCGAAAGGGGTTTTCAATATAACACTGTCGCCTATCCCGACAGATCAGTTTCAGAAACCGGCACTTTTGGCGAAACTACTTATACAGACACCCCCGACATTGAACTTACACCCGGGACAACTTGGTATTTTCGGGCTTTTGCCACTAATTCAGCCGGTACCGGATATGGCGAATGGCTTTCATTCTTAACACTGTCTGCCACTTATAACGTCACAATTAACGGGGTTGATCGCACTGCCGATGTTTTGCAAAGAACAATTGAAATAGCGGACATTGTTAATGACCAGCAAAACACGCTTGCATTTTCTTTGATCGATCGTAACGATGTTGGGATGCCATCCAATGGGCAGGAAATAACCATTACCCTAAATGATGGAACCAAAATCTTTGGTGGTTATATTATTGGACAGAAATTAAGTTATTTGGAACATGGGGTGGTTCGGGGTGATTTTACTTGTGTTGATTACACTTGGCTTTTGGATCGCAATTTGGTGCATCGAACTTATGAAGACATGACCGACGCCGAAATAATAAGCGATATTGTCACCCGCTATGCTACCGGAACCGGAATCACCACAACCAATACAATCGAAGGCGTCACAATCGATCAGATTTCCTTTAATTATATTCAGCCCAGTCAGGCAATAAGAAAGATTTGCGAATTAACCGGAAGGAATTGGTTTATTGATTATGACAAGGACATCCACTATTTCCCGCTTACAACCGATGCGGCACCGTTTGGAATCACAGACAATACCACAAACGCCTTTGATTTGAAGCTATTTAAGGATTCTTCACAACTTAAAAACCGGGTTTATGTCCGGGGTGGAACTAAGCTTTCAGATTCTACTTTTTACGAAACCAAAGGTGATGGTGCGGCGCGCCAATTTGTCTTGCCGGACAAACCGCATAATGTGACAGTTAAAGTAAACGGTGTCACTAAATCTTTGGGTATTAAAAACATTGATACTTCCGGTTATGACTATTATTTGAATTTTCAGGAAAAGTACGTTGAACAGGATGATGGACTTGCCATTTTAACCACATCCGATACTTTAAGGGTCGAATACCAATACGACATTCCGATTTTAGTGGCGGTGGAAAATACCACTTCGATTTTAGAAAACGGGGTAAAAGAATTTGCAATTTTTGACAAGACAATCACCACAACTGTTGCCGCCCGTGACCGGGCTTCGGCAGAACTAACCGATTATGCCAATAATATTATTGAAGGAAGCTTTAGGACTTATGAAAACGGTTTTCGATCCGGGCAATATATAACCGTCAATTCAACTAAATTTAATGTAAACACCACTTATATTGTTCAATCGGTCGAAGGCCAGTCTTTGGGTGGTGGCCAATATATTTGGACTGTTAATCTAGCTTCGGCCAAAACAATGGGTATTATCAAATTCCTTATTGAACTTTTGGAAGCAAATAAAAACTTAATTGAATTGGACGACCAAGAAGTGGTTGATGAACTGCTTTCAGTCACCGATTCATTGCTAAGTGATTCATTACTTGATAGTCTTACTATAGATAGTGCCGGGGCATACGCCACTTGGTGTTCCGATTCTTTACAAGCAACACCAGCCACCCGGGCAAGATGGGATTTGTTCCAATGGGGTTAATATGAATCAAGTACAAAAATTAGACGACCAAATAAAGATGCGGGGCGAAATTGAAATTATTATTCAAGACGCCAAAACGGGAAAAATCAAATCTGTTGACCACATTAAAAACCTTGTAGTCACACGGGCAAAAGAATCAATTGCCGCAGGATTAATTCAACAATCGGGTCGCGGTTATATTACAATTTGCGCTTTAGGCACAGGAATAACCGCACCGGCATTAGGGGATTCCGGATTGCAAAGTGAAGTTGGAAGAAAGTTAGTTTCTGCAAGGTCTGTTTCTAATAACCAAGCTTTATTTGAAACTTTTTTTACAACAGCCGAAGCTAATGGAACTTTGCGTGAAGCGGGGTTATTTGGTGATTCCACGGCCGATGCATCAATTCCCGGTTCCGGACAACTGTTTTGCAGGGCGGCAATTAACCGTGTGAAAACCGTCAATGATACTTTAACTTTACGTTGGACAGTAATAATAGGATAATAAATTTATGTCGGATTCAACTGATGTAGTAGCGGGGACAAACGCAACCGCAACCCAATACAACAATTTAAGAAAGGATTTGGTTTTAGGCCAAGGAATTTCCGGCACTGAAACGGATGGATCAACCGTCACTTTTGATATGTCCGATAAGACCAAAGGAAACGAACGTGAAGTGACTTTGGGTGGAAACAGGACTTTGGCTTTTTCAAATGTCGCTACAAGACAGCGGTTTATTATCCACTTAATTCAAGATGGTACAGGCGGAAGAACTGTCACTTGGCCATCCGGAATCAAATGGCCTTTTGGTGTAGTTCCAACCCTATCCACGGGTGCAAACAAAATTGATTCGTTCGGTTTTATTTGTACCGGTTCGGGGGCATATCGGGGCTATGTTTTAGGCCAACAATTAGCTTAATTTTATGCCACTAAGACAACAGATTTACGATGTATTACCGGGAAGACCTTTTGGCCGCGCCACGCATGGCACAAATGTCACGCTTTCAGCCGATCCACATACCCGAAGAACTGCCACCGGGACAATTGGCAATAATGTTTTAACTTTAAATTCTGGCGGTTATTCAAATGGCGACTTAATTCTTATTCATCAAACCCGTGACCCCGCAAGTGAAACCGAAGACAATTATGAATTAGCGCTTATTGTTTCAGGTGGCGGCACCACTTCCCTAACCCTTCAAGATAATTTAGGTCGAACTTATACAGACGGAACCCAAGTTTTGGATGTTCGCGAATATCGCAATGTGACAATAAGCACTTGGACAGTCGCCGAATGGAACGGGTCAACCGGTGCTTTATTTGCCATTGTTGATGCCGGAACTACCAGCGGAAGCGGTCAAATTATTTGCAATGGTGGCAATGGCTTCCCCACTTCACAAGACCATTCTATTTCTTCAACCGATCCCAACACATGGCGGGCAACCCAAGCCGGCGGTGGATTTGGTGCCGGTTGGAATACATCGGATGGAAACACAGCCGGGGCGGGCGAAGGAATTTATGGTTCGTTTGTTACTGAAACCAAGCTTCGACAAGGAAATGGTGGTGGGGGAAATTCAGGCGATCAAGGATCAGGGGGTGGCAATGCAACAGCCGGCGGAAATGGCGATGGGTCGCAAGGTGGATCGGCAGTTGGAAACACCACACTTACTTCGATGCATTTAGGGGGTGGCGGTGGCGGAACAGGCGCACCGGCGCAAGATGGGCCGGCTTCGGGTGGTCGTGGGGGTGGTGCCGGATGGTATTGGGCTAAATATTGGAGTAATACCGGTGGTATTCGTTTAAATGGTGGCAATGGGGGTGATTCTACCAATCCGCCTTTTGGGGGTTCAGGGGTTGCGGATGGTGGGGGTGGTGCCGGGGGGTCGTTTAGGGGTAGTTTTGAACGTGCCGCTTTGGGGTCAAATATTATTCAAGCCCAAAAGGGTGTTTGTCCGGCCGATACCAATTCCGATGGCGCGCAAGGAAGAATTGCTATTTTTTACGGACTGGAAGCACCAAGCGGTTCGACTTTGCCGGCGGCAACTGTAACATTTGATCCATTCTTAGTTGATCCGGTTGGCGGATTTGCAGTTTTCTTTTAAATGGGGTATGGTTAGGGTATGCCAACCATAAACATCCCGGTTGTCTTTAGCCAATGGGATTCCCGTTGGGCAAATATTCTTCTTGGATTTAACAAGAACCTTCCTTATAACATTTACAACTTCGGTTGCCTTATTTCATGCCTTGCAATGCTTGCCAAGTATTACGGTAAAGATTGGGATGTTGCCAAAATAAATGCCGATTTTATTAAAATGGGTGCCGGTGTAGCTTTTCAAGCAAATAGCGGCAATTATATCCCCGGTGGATTTAATAAACTTTTTGGCGATATTTCCGAAAATAGGACAATGACCCCGGCAAGGCTTACAGACCAGCAGATTGGGGAAATAAGGTCTTCAATTGACGATGGCCACCCGGTGATGATCCAAATTGACGTTAATCCCCGGACTGTTGAAAATGACACCCATTTTGTCCTTATTATTGGCTATAATCCGGCCGATGAAAACGACTTTACTATTGCTGATCCTTTAGGCGGGAAAATAAGAAGTCTTAAAGATTATTTGGGTTGGTATTTTCCTAACGCCCGCGACACTATCTTTCAATATACCCGTTATGTTGGCAAAAAACCGGTTCCGGGTTCGGATATGATAACCGTGGCCAAGCATGATTGGGAACTTCGCTTATCAAACCATGATAAGTGGCATGAAATTGTCCACTATTTAGATTCAGCATTAGACCCCAACGCTACCCCATGGGAAAATATTCGTAACATAATAGCAGGGATCAAATCACGATCAACCGACATGGAAAACAAGTCTAACGAAGCAAATCAAAAATTAGCCGTTGCAAACACTGAAATTGAAAACAGAAAAGAACAGGTTGGCAGACTAGAAAAGGAACTGCTAAATCAAGCCCAACAATATGAAGCCCGTCTTAAAGCCCTAAACGACAGCATGCCGGACGTCGATAAAATCCGGGGGCAGTATGAGGGTGAAATAAAAACATTGAAGGGTGACTTGGACGAAGCCAAAAAAGAACAAGGTCGCTTAAAAATACAACTTGCAGAATGCCAAAATGGGTCAACAGATAATAATGCCCTTGTTGGGGCAATCCAATCGGTCGTTGATTGGGTAAAAAAGTATATCAAATTCTAAAATTCTTACTTGTCAGATTTCTTACCCCTTGTTTACAATTGATTAATGGATTTCACAATCATCACGACTATTGTTGGGATATTCGCCGGGATTGGTCTTTTGATAGCCGGAATCGGTTATGGATATGCCCAATTTAGAACCGGCGCTAATAAAGCAAAGGATGAACTTGTGGACACTTTAGAAAAACAACTGGAAATAGAACGCGAAAAAACCAAACAATGGGAAGCTGAAAAGCAGACGCTTGTTGCGTCACACCAAACACAGCTTAATAAGTTAACCCAGGATGTTGGCAAGCTTCAAGGATTAAACGAAGCCAACGAAAAGAAAATTAAAGAATACCAAGATATTCTTCAAGGCCGCGATCCGGCACAACAAAAATTCATGGAAGTAGTTTTAAAAGCGATCGAAGCTAATCAAACCTTTATGGAAAAGACAACCGACATTTTAGGTGAAATTAAAGTCTTTATGGGGGATTTGAATAAACTTCACACAGACAGGCATCCGGAAGTCGCTACCGCCTAACTACCCTATTTTATTTTTCCCAAAAACTGTTCTATTATTAATTGAAGACCGGGGGTGAATTTAATGGAAACATTTTTAAGTATTTTGTGGATTTTAGTTGTCGCAATCCAAAACTTTCATGGTTTAGCCATGCCTTTTTTCATCGATTTTATTAATCGAAATGTTTATAACGAAAAGGCAAGATTTTGGATTAGTATTTTGTCATGTCTGATAATTGCATCCGCATTAAATATTAATGAACTTTTGCAGATTAAAGACTTGACCGATGCCACATTCTTCGTTGGTAAAGTATCCTTTATTTTCGCCCAAGCACAAATCGTTTATAAGCAATGGTGGGAAAAATCAAAAACCCGCCAAGAATTTCTTAATAAACAGGGGTAAAAATGAAGGAATTAGGCCGATACGATACCGATTTACAAATGTTTGTTGAAAAGCCGCGCGAAGTGAACATGAATCACTTGCGTTTTATGCGTGACTTAATGGAAAAAGGCAAGTTTGGCCGACAGCCAATAGGTGTCCCCAAAGGTGAATTTGTTTTTCGTTTATCCGATCCGGAAATTCGAAGATACGCCATGATGCAGGGCGATCAAGAACTTAAACCGGCACAACCCCAATCACAATACGAACAGCAACATTAATATGAAAGATCGGGTAGTTGATTTACTTGCTGAAAAACAAGCAAGGCAGAATAAGAATCTTCATGGCGGCGAAAGGGTCGATGGTTTAACGGGCAGATGGCGCGGTGTTTATTATGAACGCGGCGTTGCTAGACCAAGAAAAGCGCTTATTTCGCCAATAGAAATGTATCGAACACGTTCAACCCTTCGTTTGATATAGTAAGACCCACTTGTAAAAACTTATCCATTTAATTATAAATATTAGACGTCAACCCCCAAGCGGGTTGCAGACCTACGCCAAGTGGTCTATAATATCGATTAGGTTCATAACAGACTTAGACAGTCAGTGTATTTAAAGTCCGTTGTTCGGTGCCAAGAAAAACTTGGCAAAAGTTTCCTAATCGATACTTGGTACCGAATAGCGGATTTTTTTATGCTTAAAAAGACGGGAAACTTTTTACTATCCTTATTAGTTTTTATCTTCGATTTATTCTTTTACGTTATTGATTCATGGCGAAACTTAAAACAATCTTGGTGGTGGGATTTTGAAGGGCTTTGTCCGGTGGATGGCGGTTGGCCGGAACAACATATTAATGGGAAATATTATTGTTCAAATAAAGATTGCGGGGAATTACTTTTTTAAAAAAAATGAATAACAGGACAACCGAATTCTGCAAATATTGCTATAAAATTCATAAATTGTACTATCGGATTGCTAATTTTAATTCTAAACATCTTGTTTATGATTGCGACAACTTAAAGAAGAAAAGAATAATTTATTTACCTTTTGTCCCCAATTTGCCAATTCCTGAATTTAAAACCATGCGTGTTCGAAAAGAAGAAGCCAAAAAACAAAACTTGGCTTTATTCTGAAACCGATTAATCGAATCGGCGCGACTTAACCGGCAGGGGGCGTAAGCGTGACCAATAAGCAAGGTCTTTAAATAAAATGTCGCCTAGTATTGGGTAATGCTTGCCGTGAAGCTATGGTAATTGCGGCCTTGCACCGAAAAGGTTTATAAAACCAATCCGGACATGATTATTTGGTTTCCTATGACCAACCGACCAAGGGTGAAACAAGCAGAAATCGTTGACCCCCCTTGGGTGATAGGTGCATAAACGACCGGGAAAAATCGGTTTTGCGACTTTCTAAAAGTTGTCGCCGTTTAGAAAGATTAACCTATTTCACCTTATAGGGGGACTATCATGTCCGAAAAGGTGATAATTAAGGTTTAAAGGTAAGATTAACTTCCTTCCTTAATCGGAAAATATTTTAATTTGGCTTTTAAAACATAAGGAAAGGTTAAAACAAAAGAAATATGGAAACATCATTGTTAAGTAATAGTATTGTAAATGTTAGAAAATCGGCGGCGGCCGAACTTTTCACGCGTGAAAAAATAGACCCCCACTCCCCTACCGCAAATAATGGTCGATAGGGCTTTTTTTACGCACGAAATTAATCGATAGCGGGTCGATAGGGTAGGGGATAGTGTGAAAATGTGGATAAAGTGGATAACTTTTGTGGACAACTGAACAATGGGAATACAAAAACAAGGAATTGATGGCGAACAAAAGGCATTTCGATTTTTATGGTCGAAAGGTTTAAACGGTTTGCAACCGGATACTTTAATAAGACACAAAGGCAAGTGGTTTGTTTTAGAAGTTAAGAATAAGGGCGAATTATTTAATCCACCCCCGTTTTATGGTACAGGGCTTGAAGTCCCGCAGATAAAAGCAAGAATGCAATTTTGGCAGGAAACCGGAATAAGGTGCATTGTTATCCAATTTATGATTGACCAGCCAAACACCGTTTATTACCAGTTTTTAGATGTCTTGGAAAAGGGCAAATACTTTGATACCCGGCGCGGAATAAGGATTTATCACATTGACAGTTGGAAGAAGGAAATATGGATTGATCCGGCAGACAAGAAAACAGATACAAAACAAATACTTGACAAATCCACAACAATGGCTTAAACTACTGTTATGGATCAAGAAAAAGTACATGTTTTTGAAAAAGCCGGTCTTGGAAAAGCCCCATTCTTTTTTGATGGTTGGTTTGAAGGAAATGCCACATATATTCCGGAAACCCCAATGGCTAAAGTTACGGCTTGTGATTATTGTTCTACCCTTATTAAGAATTGTTTCCGAATAAAATCTTCCGACGGTAAGTCTTTTATTGTTGGGTCTGATTGCGTTAAAAAAACCGGTGACGCCGGATTGATAAAAATTGTCAATGAAGAAGTCAAGAAACAGAAATATCAAAGGGAATCTGCCCGGATTAAAGAAGCTGAAAAAATTGTTGAAATGCTGAAACCTTATTTATTAGAACAACCACATCCTTATTATTCAAGCAAAACCGGCTATGATTATGTTGTTTATTGCTTTAATTGGGGTGGGCATGCCGGTAGGTTAAAAGCCGCAAGAATAGTTGAAACAGTTGCAAAACTAAGTAAGTTTAATGCCGGTGCAAAGGATTGACCAGCCCAAGGTAAACGTGATGGTCTATAATCAGGCGGCCGGCAACTAATAAATATATGACACTAAAACAATCAATATTTTTAATAATTCTTTTTATTGTATGCGTCTTCGGATCGGCTGAAATAATCCGCCGATATACGCTTTGGTCAACTGCCGGCGAATGTGATGTGGTCGGGACTTGCAGTTGTGAAACCTTAATGAAGCATGGGTATGTTGTCGATACTTGCTTAAAGAATCTTGACGTTTATCGAAACACCGCCGCTTATAAAGAAGCGACACAGGAAGGCGAATTAAATGGCCAAAAATAAAGATAAAAAACCAGAACCGGAATTTGAATTATTTGAAGAAGTTTTGGGCAAATTTCAAACAAAAGTAATCGATGGGAAGATTTATTCTTGTTTAGAAGATAAGCCGGGCGAAGCGGCGGTTGCTGATTTATTCTTATTTATCAAAAAAGGCGTTTTAAAAATAGAAGAAGACAAAAGAAAACAAATACTTGACAAATAAAATGAAAGTAACTAATATAAAATCATGGACAATCAACCTATTGAAGTTAATCTTCGCACCAAGAAAAAAAGACCAATCGAAAAATGGCTTGCAATTGCCAAGGAATTTAATAATGGGGTATCGCCCGAAGACATTGTGGCCAAGCCGGAATTTGCGCGTAAAGATGGTAAACCTCACAATCGCGGGTACGTCTATTGGGTACTTAAACAACTTGAAAAGGAAGGATTAATCACAATTAAAAAGCAGGATTAATAAAAACAAAATGCCAAAAGACACAGGAACCGAAACAGAAAAAAAAGGCAAAGACGCCATCGAATTAATCGAAGAAGGCAAAACACCCGCCTTATTAAAATATGTCCCCAAGGGTGAATCACCAAAAGTTTTCATTGACTTAGTTAGAAATCAAGTGTTGGGCTTTGACAGGCAAGGAAACCCCCGCCCAAATGATGACTTGATGCTTTTTCTTTATACATGCAAAAGAACAGGTCTTGACCCCCTAGCCCGCCAAATTTACGCAATTTATAGATGGGACACCAGACTTGGCCGGGAAAAGATGACTATTCAAACCGGCATTGATGGTTTTAGGCTTATTGCCCAAAGAACCGGCGAATATGGGGGTTCCGATGATGCTGAATTTTTGCCGGCTGATGAATCCGCACCAATTCCTGTAAAAGCTACAGTCACCGTTTTTAAAGTTAATAAGAAAACCGGCGAACGAATGCCAACAACCGCAACCGCAAGATGGAATGAATATTGCCAAAAAGATAAAGCCGGACAACCAACCGGGCTTTGGAAACAAATGCCTTATGGTCAACTTGCTAAATGTGCCGAAGCTTTAGCGCTTAGAAAAGCATTCCCAGCAGAATTATCCGGAATTTATAGCGAAGATGAAATGGCACAATCACAAAATCCGGTTGCTGATTTACCAACACCAACAAAGTTTGTTAAACCACAAGTTGAACATGGCGCGCCGGTTGAAGCAGTAGTTGAAACTGAACCGAAACCGGAACCATCAACCAAGGAAGATAATTCGACCACTAAACCTTCGAATACAGTTGAAGGTTTACCAACACCACAAAAGCCACCGACAATTGAAGAAACAGTTGCAAAGCAACAAGCGGCAATGCCACAAAAGCCATCCGGAATGGAAGCGGCTAAAAAATCCGGCAATTCAATTGCTGAAATCCGCGGCAAAATAAAATCAATGCAGGAAAGGGCAAAAGAAAATGCCAAAGGTGCTACAGAATAAGCGCTTCTTTAAAAGGAATGGAAAGTGTTTGGGTTGTGGCTTTGAAGTTGCATTTCTTTCCAGTAAGAAAAAGCATGTTTGTTCAATATTAAATAGAAATGTCTAATTATTCTTTATCAACTAAAGTGTCATGGGGTCAAAGCTATCGCGAAATAGCTGATGAATTCCGGCTTTGGGGCGTTGATGAATGGGAAATAAGCCAGCCAAGGGGTGCTAGATTTCAAGGATGGAATCAAACCGAAGAAGACCGAACCGTTGATTTGCGTTATAAGAAGAACGGCCGCGAAGTCGTTTTATCGATGGGGAATCAGTCAAGGGCAGTTGATAATATCCGGGTTTTATATTTGGCTATTAATTCAATGCGTCTAAACGAAAAACGCGGAATAAGCGAAGTTTTACAGCAAGCTTACAAGCAACTTGCGGCACCGGAAGGGGCAATAAACATCGATCCTTATAAGGAATTAGGGGTGATGAAGGGCGGCGACTTGGAAGTTTACGAATCTGTTTACCGGACAATGGCGCGCAAATATCATCCGGATAATAAGCCCGACGGAAGTGCTGAAAGGATGGAACGCTTGAATCAAGCTATAAAAATGATTCGGGAAGAATTAAAATAAAACCATGGCCGACAAAATAAAAATAAAAAGCGATTACGAAAACAAAACTTTACCCGGTATTCATCCAAGGATTAAAGTTACTGAAAAATTTATTAAGAAAAATAACTTTGAATTAGTTCGAACCCAAAGGGAAATTGTCGGCAGGTATCACCGGGCAAAATATATCGCCTTAAATTTTGAAGCTGAAATTCTTATTAACTATTTAACTTTTGAAAGCGCCAAACCATTCTTAAAAGAAGATATTGTCAAAAAAATCGAAGCCGGCGAAGAAACATGGGCGCCAATCCCCGACCTTGCCGAAACAGTTCAGGACATGCTTGATTACCTTGTTTTTGGTTGGATGAAAGCCATGGATGAACGTGGTATTTCAGCGGTTCGGACTATCCAAAAACTTGGCACTTGGCTTTGGCTTTTAAACCGGATCGACTTAGAACTTTTTATAAGGCGTGACGATCTTTACAATCCATACGGCGCACCGGCACTTGTCCGCTTAACCGAAAAATTAGGCATTGACGTCCCCAATGATTTATTTGAATTTGCAAGAAAAAACACAAATATTGAAACTGATCGGGATAGTGATGAAAAAGGCAAGAAAAAGGAAAAGCCAAACAAATGAAACCAAAAAGTAAGATCGACTTTAATAAAAACGGTAAATGTTCGGTTTGTGGCGGTAAATGTACGATCCATATTATTTGGCCAATATTTAAATGGGAAACAAAACTAATCCTTGACAAATAGAAAACAAATACTTAAAATAAAAACATGGATAAACATTCAATATTTAATCCCCCGGCTGAAATAGAAACAGATTATGAAGCCGCGGTTTGCAATGTTGCTGAAAGACTAAAAGAAGCAAGCCACCAAAGAAAAGTCATGGCAAGCATGATCGAAGATCAATATGCCGGTGACACTGAATTTTCCAAAGCCCAACTTGAACTTGAAGAAAAGAAACTTAAAGCCAAAAAGGTCAAATTCGAAATTCAAAAAACCCCGGAAGTTAAAGCAATGCTTGAAAAACTTGATGATTTAAAAGATAAGGAAAAAGATTTGAAGGGCTTATTAAGCGCCCAAATTGAAGTTATGTTTACCAAGACCGGCAAAACAGAAATCAAAACCCCGACCGGCAAAGTGATCCGGGTCAAAAAAGCTTTTTCAATCAACGCAAATCAATTATCTTTATTTTAAAATGGACAAAACACACAAACTTATTATTGTTGTTGAACAACTAGCAACAGGGCAAATGAAGGCTGATATTACTTTTGACGGGAATCCCCACGAAATATCAAAAGCAATGTGCGGTTTTTTGCAAAAAGACCTTCAATTTAGAACGGTTATCATGGAAGCAATAATGAATGCTATAAACGAAGGGGGCGCGGTTAAGGTTGCAAGTTACGAAAAAAACAGCAAAGCACCCGCCCAATCATAATATGCCAAACACACATCAAGATTTATCACGAAGAATAAAAGGGTTAATCGAAATTCACCACAAAACATGGGGTGAAGAAATTACAAAGCAGTTTACCGAACTTCACGATTCGGCCAAAAAAGGACACTTCCACAACTTCCTTTCACCTTACCAGTTACCTAAAACAGAACTTATAAAAGCCTTGGACGCAATCAAACATCCGGACGCGGTTGTTTTAAAACAAGAAGTTTTAGAAGGCATGTATGACGGGGAAGATCAAGGCGACAGATTAAACGAAGTCAAAGTTTTTTATCACACTAGAAAAGGCAAAATAATCGGCAAAATTTTCGAAGAAGGCGAAACTTGGTATGGAATCCGTTTAATGAACAAAGTCGAATCAAATTTAACGGGTAAGACATGGGAACCCGGCGAAACTTTGCAGGTTAGAAAGTCTTTAATAGAAAGGATTGAAGATGCAGATTAATATTGAATCACTGGATAAATTGGCAACCGATGCCGATAAAATCTTTTTAACACCGGATGGCGAAGCGGTTTTAATTCAGCTTTTAGATATTCAAAAACAGGTTGAAGATGCAATCGATGCGGCAAAGAAAAAACTTGAAGAAACGGCATTAAAAATAAATCCAAATTTTTCATCAATTCAATCAGACAAAATAAAAGTTTATTACCGGTCTTATGGTAGTCGTTATAGAATAGATGAAAGCTTTCTGGATCAAATACCGACTGAATTATATGAAGTAA
Source organism: uncultured Aquaspirillum sp. (assembly GCA_964635875.1). Lineage (GTDB taxonomy): Bacteria > Pseudomonadota > Gammaproteobacteria > Burkholderiales > Aquaspirillaceae > CAZWRK01. The sequence goes on along the minus strand of CAZWRK010000019.1, from coordinate 28,367 downwards.
AAACTTCTTATTCGCCAAAGGCAAAAGAAATTGAAGAATGGACAAAAACCCATCAAGGCATGCCGATTGGTATTGCCGAACCGGATCGCCCCAAGTCCTTAACCTTTTCGTTGAAGGACAAAGGAAAAGCCGATGGCGATTCTGATTAATTTGCATTGTATAAAATGCGAAAAGGACTTTGAATTTGAAGTCCAGTCAAAGGCGGGGATAAGATGCCCAAAGTGTAACAGCAAAGAAGGCTACTATATCCAAGTTGGTGTTAAGATTAAAATAATAGAAAATGGAACAGGACAAATCACTACCACTAGGGATAAAAAATTACCATATTGATAAATTTGCATCCGTCATGGTTATCACTTTAACCGAACGCCAAATCACCCTAACTTCTATACTTGCTTTAATGCGAATTCAGGAAAAAGAAAATGTTTCTAATATGTATTTTTATTACGGGGAAGAATTAGTCTTTAAAGTAATAAAGGATTATTAAAATGAAAAAAATTTTGGAAATGTTTGAATTTGCTGTAATACTTTTATGGTTTTTGCTTTTGTTTTCGATTCCATGGTTTATTTTTGACTACACATTAAATGTAATGGAAAAAGAAGGAACCTTTCTTGTAACCGCACTTTGGGTTCCTTTTACTGTCATTATGGCATCGGCTTTTGCGGAAGCTAAGAAAAAAAAGAAAAATGAATAAACTTCGCGCTTCTTATTCTTTACTTGAACTTTGGAAATCCGGCAATTGGGAACGGGCAGTTAAGTATTATTTTAAATTAGAAGATTTTGTGACGCCGGCCATGGCAGACGGCAGAAGGTTCCATGAACAATGGGATAAGCATATTTCGCAGTTTAAGACTTTACCGCCCGAATTTGGTGGCAAAAAGCTTATTAATCCGTTTCCGGAAGTTAAGAAGGTGGTGCAGATCAATGAATGGTTGGAACTTGTTGGTAAAATAGATTGTGTCGATGCCCCGACTATTTACGAATTCAAAACCGGCAAGCAGACTTCGGAAGCTTATGCGTCTTCAAAGCAAACAGGCGTCTATGCATATTTGGCGACAATCGCGGGTATCTTTGTTGATCGTGCCGAAATTTATCACTATGACCAATATGATAAAAAATTTGACATGTCTTTTGTTTGGCTTACCGATAAAATATTGGAAGAAGCGGAAGATTACGTTGTGACTTTGGCGGCTGAAATCCACACTTATTTTCAGGATAATAACCTTTATGAACGGTTTGGTGCTAATCTAAAAAAGAAAACACTTGACATTGAAAACGGGTCAATATAAGATAAAAACACAACAAAAAAGAAACTAAAACATGAACGGGAACACACAACAAAATCGCGAACCATTACCCGCAGACAAAACCTTAAATTGCATTGACTGCCGCCAAGATTTTATTTTTACAGGCAAAGACCAACTTTTTTTCAAGAAAATGGGCTTTTCCGATCCTAAGCGATGCTTGAAGGATCGAAGGGCGAAACGTGCGGCTGATAATAACAGGGGACACAATGGGCGCTGAACTTTATATTTCCGCCGAATGGTGGTTGGTCACTATCTGCTTACTTCTTTGGTTTGTGGGTGTAATCTGGACAACTGTTTTTCTGTTTAAATTAATAGCCCGGCTAATCGCTTATTATTCAAAACCTAGAAGAAGAACTTGGAAATGAAAGCAACGGTTTTTTATTTAATCTTCGTAGCCATTTCCGGCGATATAACTTTTTCGTGGTTGGTTTTGGGTGGGGCGGTTGCAATTGACTTTTTACTTGCATGAAACCTTGGCAAATCGTATCACTTGTATTACTTGAACTTGAAAAAGCCGCTGTCCCCGGGGCTTCCGCACTGGATTTAAACAATTTAGCCGAACAAAAAATAATCGAACTTGGTGGCATCCCCTACAATAAAGGCTATCAACCCAAATGGGCAAAGACCCCATTCCCCTATTCAATTTGCGTCAATATTAATTCTGAAATCGCCCACGGACTACCAACGGCCAATAAGATTTTGAAAGACGGGGATGTGGTGTCTTTTGATTTAGGTGTTAAAAAGGATGATCTTTGCGGTGATGCGGCTTTGACTGTAATTGTTGGCGATCAGGAAAAAGCCCGGGGTAATGCTGAAAGATTGCTTCGCTACACTAAAAGGACTTTATACCGGGGAATTGAAATGGTCAAAGCCGGCGTCACTTGCCGGGAAATAAGCCACGCAATGGAATATTATGCAAGTCAAATGGGTTATGTCACAAATTTGCGAATGGCCGGACATGGAATTGGTAAAGAAATGCATGAATATCCCAGAATTCCGGCGGCAATTTTGGAAGGCATGGGTGATGAAGTCTTGGTTGAAGGTCAAATGATCTGTTTGGAACCGATTTTGACTTACCGGGATCGCATGGGTGTATATACTGCCGATGGTTGGACTTTGAAAACCCAAGACGGGCGAAATTCGGCTATTTTTGAACATCAATTATTAGTAACAAAAGACGGATGCGAAATTTTAACCGACCACATAAAACTATAAGTATGGTAATAATGAAGAATAAAAAATCTATAAGCCAACAAAAAGTGCAGGAATTTATTATTAGGCGTAAATCCGTTTGTTATTCGGTCGAATCCGATGAAATTTCCATTGGTTTACATATTAATTCACAGATTATTAGTTTAGGCGATAAAGAAGGCGGCCAATTTTTTAAATTTCAGAATAAGTTTACCCCGGAAACTTTGGAAAAATGGGAAAGGGTCTTGCAAACTATGCTTATTGCGGTTAAGCAAGCAAAAAGCGAATTTAAGTCTTTGAATGGAAAATAAATGTCAAAAAAGAATAAACAGCAATCACAACAAAGGGCGGCAAAAAAAGCCCAAAAGGAATTAAAGCGCAAAGAAACACGCAAGTTTACTAAAGTCTTACGCAACGCTACCAAGATTTATAACGGTTCAGCTATTAAAATAATTGGTGGACAGAAAATACTTACCCGCATACCAATCGACTTTTACCAAGAATATAAAAAAGATAAAGCCCGCGGTTTGACCGAAGAACAATTAAATGCCAAATACGGTAATATATTAAAACAAATAACTAGAAAGGGGGTGAATAATATGGACGATAATCAAGGCGCTTATAAAAGCCATGACTTGCCGGATGATGCAAATAATCCGCCAGTCAATAAAGTTCGACTTGATGCCGATGTGGTTGGCGCCAATCCCGGGGAAACCCTTGGTGGTCAGGAAAATAGACCACTTGAAAAGGATGACAGGCCACAACAGGCGCCGGCCAATCCAAGTGTTGAACCACAAGGACTTGAACCGGAAGTTGAAGAACAATTACCAGACGCACCCGCCGAAGGCGATGGTGACATGGCCGCATCTAATGATCCGGTCAATGGTAATATTCCGGAATTAAACCCGGATGGTTCTGCCGCTAAACAACAGGGAACACCATCGGAAGTATCCGATGAACCAGTTAATACCCAAGCGGCCGATCTTGCCGAAGACCCTTCCAATGTGATTGGTCAAGGACAGGTTGAAACCGAAAACGCAAATGCCGAAGCCATGCAGGAACAAGCAAATGCGGAAAATCAAACAACCGAAAATTCGGTTCCTTCAAACGAAGGTGAAGATGCTACCACTGAAAATAAAAACCCAAGCGATGGGGAAGGTAGCGAAGATAAACCCACCGCTTAACTTACTTGATGCATGTTCCGGCGGAAGGTCAATGCCGCCGGATATTGCATTTTCCATTTCTTTATTAGAAGATATAGAAGCAGGAACCGAAGTTGTTGCGGTTCGTGCCTTACCTCCTTGGAATAAGCCCGGCCGCAGATAGCCGGGTTTGTTCTATCTTGACAACTGCTTCCGTGAAAACTTTTATCAATTTCCGTGAAAAAACGACATCAAAAAGCGACATCGCTATCCCCTATCGGTTTTTAGCCCTATTTTGGAAAAATTTGAAGCTAAAATATTTTTACATGCGGGGAAGTGGGGTAGGGGATAGGGGTTATTTTTCACAAAAAGCGACATCAAATTATTGACTTGTATTCGTTAATTATTTGTTTTATATTGGTTATATGTGCAAGTGTACACCCGAAATAAGAACCCCATGGTGGGGCAAACCCGGTTGCGAAGCACCAAGCCAACAGCATCCACCGGCAAAAGAAAAGCTTCAAATGAATGGTAGGGACTGGACAGACCTGGCCGGCATCCAAGGTGAACTTGAAGGACTTGCCCAAGGTGTTACAATGGCCAAACCCGACATCAACTTTGAAGGTCTTATTTCCGCATTAAAGGAATTATCCGAAAAAGTTAAAAAAATCAGGGAAAACCACAAGCCGGTATTTTAATATGAACGACCAAACCCAACCGATCGAAGAAAAAAAAGACGATAAGCAACCCCGCATTGTTGCCACTTTAACTGTAATCCAAACCGCCGACGGCAAAATCAAAATTAGTATGTTTCCGGAAGATAAGCGATTTTTGAAGAAGATGGTCTTTGATGCTTTTGCAGACAAGGATTTTAAAGAAGTTATATTCGACGCAACCATCATGGAAACAAATATTATTATGGAACAAATGGGAATAGAACCGGAAGAACTGCCGCCCGGATTTGGGAAGACACCGGGTATAATACTTGACCCAAAGAAGGTTCATTAAATGGAAAAAGAAATCGCACAAATTTTATTAGAAGAATGGGAAAACAAAAGAACCTTTGAAGCATCGTGGGAAAGTAATTGTGACAATTGTTCCGATCCGATAAATAAGGGCGACAGTTTTATATTTTACGGATCAAAGAAAAAGCTTTGCAATAAATGCCAAGGACAAGTAACCGAACAATTGGAAGAAACAATTGAAAACGCGTTATAATTTTAATTATGGATAATAACGGCGGCAGACCCGCATATACCGATGACCAATACCAAACATGGTTGGATGATTTAAAGCCTTGGTTAAAGCAAGGAAATACACTTTCTTATGCTATCGACAAAGCGGGGCTTGAAACACATCGAACTACATTGTACGAAAAGTATCGCCTAAATGATTGGTTTTCGGACAAAATTAATAGATTACGGGCAATTCCCGGTGAATTGGTAAATGAATTCTTTGTTAAAGAAGTGGAACGGATCATGGAAAAGCAAAAGAAGGAAATTCCGCTTACCAAAGAAGAAATCGACACCATGAAGCACTTTAGTGAAAAACACCGAAGCGCCCAGCCATTCTTTGTTTCAAGGGTCGAAACGGCGCAAGTCGATCCAAACAAAGTTGGTGCTATATTGGATCAATTAGAAGATAAACCGGCGCCAAAAACAGATTATGGACAACTTGGACAAGCGGCTACAGGACAAATGGTGGCGAATAACCCACCTGTACAAAATCCGAAATAAAGCGGGCGATTTAGTCACCTTCAAGCCCAATTACATTCAGCTTAAACATATTGCCGAACGCGGGGCGCACCCAAGGAATCTTATTGTGAAGATGCGGCAGGGTGGAATCACCACTTATTATTGCATTGAATTATTAGACGATGCGCTTTGGGTTCCGGGTGCATCCGGGGCAATTATTGCCCATGATCGGGAAACTTTAACCAAAATCTTCGGAATTATTAAGCGTGCCTTTGAAAATCTGCCGGAAGAAATAAAGCCAATCACCAAATACGATACAAAGAATATGTACGAATTCACCCACCGGTTTGATGGGGTTAAACTGGACAATTCGATTTATGTGGCTTTAAAGCTTCGGGGTGGTACGGTTCAGAACTTGCATGTATCAGAATCGGCTTATATCAAAGATAGGCAGGAATTAAATTCCGGATCAAAGCAAGCAATCCCAATTACCGGCCGAATCAGTGAAGAAACAACCGGCAATGGATTTAATGAATTTTATGATTTTTACAACATGTATGACACCATGCCCCCGGATCAAATAACTTCGATCGATTATAAAACTTATTTTTATGCTTGGTTTGAACATCCGGAATATACTTTGCCCGGCACACTGCCGCCTATTACCGAAGATGACAAAATCAGGTATGGCGATGAACTGGAACTTAAAAAGCTTTATAACCTAACCGATGGCCAACTGCTTTGGCGTAGGTGGAAGATTCGGGAACTTGCTTCGGACACTTCAAAATCGCATCTTGGCTTATCAGGTTTACAGTTATTTAAACAGGAATATCCGGCAAATAAGCTTGAAGCATTTCAGTCCGGCGCCGGCAATGTCTTTGACGCTGAACAAATAGATGCAGTCAAACCCCGGCTTCCAATCAATGATGCATGGGTTAAGACTTACCGGCCGGATGTGTGGGACAAGTATTATTCGCTTCGGCAAAAAGGATTTGTCTTTTGGAAGTTACCATTACCGGGCAAGAAGTATGTGGTGGGTGTTGATCCTTCCGATGGTGAAGGCGCTGATTCAACCGGCATGGATGTGTGGGAAAAAGATGAAATAGAACAGGTGTGCCAACTTTACGCCAAGGTTCGCCCGGATATTGGGGCGCAGTATGCCAAGGAACTTTGCGAATTCTATAATTACGCTTATATCGGCGTTGAAAACAATATGCTTACCTTTATTTTGGAATTATCCAAGATTTACGACAACTTCTTTTATACCACCAAGATTGACGAAAAAACGGCCAAAAAAACCCGGAAAATAGGTTGGCGTACTGATGGGCAGACCCGTGACCCAATGATTGATGAATTTATTGCCTTATTTGAAGACGGATTGTTAAAAATCAATTCAAAAAGAACACTTGGCGAAATGAAGACTTTCGTTAAAAAAGATAACGGTAAACGGGAACATGCCGATGGGTATTTTGATGATGCCTTATTTGGTGGGTTTATCGCCATTCAAATGCGTAAGTTTTATAAAGAACGGCCAAGGATATTTGCCCAAAAACCGCAAGGCTTTTAATCCCGTCAATTTGATTGTATTGCAACTGCCAATAAGATATTATTTTTATTAGTATGCCCGAAGAAAATTATCCGCAAGCCCCACAAGTCACAACCACTGTTTCAGCGGAAGCGAATAAACCCGACCCTAACCAACCAGTTATGCCGGCAAACTTTGGCATGTTTCCCACCTTGCAACAGCGGGTTAGAATTGGGGACTATGAATATTTTCAAAGATTATTTTTCGGTGAACACTTTACTGCCTTTAATATCAAGATTGACGATCCCAATTTTTCCAAGAATTATGCGAAGTTAAGATATATTAAGGTCAACTTCCCCGGCTTTATTTCCAAGATTTGTGCCGACCTTTTATTTGGCGAACCACCTAAATTCAAACTTGAAAGCGATCAGGAATGGCTTGATGCTTTAATCGAAGACAACCATTTGCATATTCAAAATTACGAATCGTCTTTGTCAAATTCCTACAACGGCGATGCCATTTATAAATTAAGGATAGGCAAGCGAAACCCGGGCGACAAATATTCAACCGTAATTATTGAAGATATTACCCCATCGATTTATTTTCCAAGGGTAAACCAATGGAATGTCCGGGCAACCCCGGAAGCCGAAGAACTTGCATGGACATTTAGCGTTGGTGACAAAAAGTATTTAAGAAAAGAAATCCATTATCCCGGCCGAATCGAAAATGAAGTTTGGGAAATGAATGGTGACAAGATTGTGGCCAAAGTTGGCTTGGAAGTTTTAGGTGATCCAACAATTGTGCCGGTTCAATATACCGGAATATCCCGATCCCTTTTATTCCACATTCCTAATTGGAAAGCCGGCAATCGTTATTTTGGTGTTTCCGATTATAACGACCTTGATTCCCTATTTTTCGCTTTAAACAATCGTATTACCAAGATCGATAATATTTTGGACAAGCATTCCGATCCTATTTTGGCTTTACCGGAAGGAATATTGGATGAAAAAGGGCAGGTTAAAAAGTCGGCACTTGGTGTGATCGAAGTCAAAGAAGGCGAAAACAATAAACCGGAATACATTGTTTGGGATGCATCCCTTGAAAATGCTTATAAACAAATCGAAAAGACGGTTGAATTTATTATGATGATCGGGGAAATTTCACCCGATGTTGTTGGTATGGGCAAAGGCCAATCAGACAGTGGCCGGGCTTTGAAAATGAAGATCATGCGCACGCTTGCCAAAGTTGCCCGCAAAAAAGCTTATTACGATATGGTCTTAAAAGACTTGCTTTATACCGCACAAGAATTTGCCAAAGCTTGGAATGTTGGGGTTGGCACTGATAATTTGAAACTTAAAGGCAAACCAGAACGCCCACAAATCAAATGGATGGACGGCTTGCCAATCGATGAAAAGGAACAGGTTGACACCGAAGTTGCGCGAAAAGACGCCGGACTTACCACCACCAAAGATTCCCTTATGCGTATCGACGGGCTTGATGAAAAGGAAGCGGAAGAAAAAGCCGCTGAAATTCAAAACGAAGCCAAGATCAATGTTGTTACCCAAGGATTTGGTAAATTATTTGATGAAATGGGAAGGCCGATTGATCCTAATGCAGTTAAAAACGGGGCTGATCCAGACAAAGCCGATCTAAAGAATAAAGAAAAGAATACCCCACCCGTCGGCAAATAAGATAATATAGTCTTATGCCAACTGTTTTATTTCCCACCGAAGTTCCGGTTGATGAAGCCGCCATCGATAAATTAATTCGCACTTACCGGAATGCTTACAGGCAGATTTTAAAAGAAATTGATTCTGCCACCGCATGGGGTGCCGCTAATCGCCGGCAGATTCTTGACCAGATCGAAGCTATTCTTCAACAATTGGGCGATGATGTTGGCCGCTATATTGAAACAGAAATACCAAAGCAGTATATTGCCGGATCAAATGACGCAGTTGCCCAACTGAAAGCAATCGGCGTTGATCCTAAATTTTCAATTGGTTTTAACAGAATCCACCAACAAGCTATTGCCGCGCTTGTATCTGATACTGCCAGCGCCTTCGGTGAATCCTTAACCGGTGTTAATCGTTCGGCCAAGCTTTTAATGAATCAGGCAACAAAGCAAGCAATTACCCAAAGCCTAGCCACTGCCCAAATCCAAGGAACCGCAAGGCAGGAAATCGCCAAGCAACTTAAATTCCTTATTCGGGAACAAGGGCTTGATGCTTTAGTTGATAAAGCCGGGCATTCATGGACGCTTGATAGATACACCGACATGCTTATTCGAACCAAATCTTCCGAAGCTAGAAACACCGGGCTTGCTAACCGGATGCTTCAAAACGGCAATGAATTTGTTCAAGTATCAGACCACAACAGCGATCACAAAGCATGCGCCGTTTGGGAAGGCAAGATTCTATCTTTAACCGGCAAAACTAAACAAATAAACGGGGTTCAGATTCACACAGTTGTTGAAGCGCAGGAAGCCGGATTGTTCCACCCTAATTGCAAACACGCTATCAATGCAATCAATATTGAACTTGCCCAACAAACGCGGGCTTATGATCCGGAAACCAAAAAGTATGGCAAACCGGGCGCTGATTTAGCCCAATATCTTTAATTGCAAACTAATATTTGACAAATAGAAAAAAGCAGTTAATAATTGAAAAAGATAAGTTTAATTTGCAACAGGAAATTAAGCCTATTTACCATCGCCGTTCGATGTAAAAAACGAAGTAAATATGCCAGACCCAGTACCAGACAATCAAAACAATAATAATAATTCTTCAACGCCACCGGGCAACGACCCGAAATCAACGGATAACGGCGGGAACAATAATCAAAACCAAAATCAAAACAACCAAAATCAAAACCAGAATCAGAATCAAAATGACAACGGTCAAATGATTCCGAAACATCGTTTTGACGAAGTTAATACCCGGCTTCAAGCTTTAGAAGCTGAAAAGCAACAAAGGGAAGCTGAACAAAAAGCTAAAGAAGAAGAAGACCTTAAAAAGAAAGGTGAATTTGAAACTTTAGCCCAAAAGCATAAAGCCGAAGCCGAAGAAGCCAAGGCCGCATTGACTACCGAAAGGCAGAACAATGCAATTGCAAGGGAAGCCGCAAAGCAAGGTATTCAGGATTTAGACGCCGCAATTAAACTTATTGATCGGGCAAATATCAAAACCGACAAGGATGGCAACATCACCGGAATTGAAGATGCCGTAAAGACTTTGGTTGAATCGAAGCCTTATTTGAAATCAGGCGTTCCACAGCCAACAGTCGGTGGGGGTACAAACCCCGGTGAAGGTGGCGCAAATAATACGCCAAGATTTAAACACAGTCAGTTGCAGGACGCTAAGTTTTACAGGGAACACGAAAAAGAAATTACCGAAGCACTTGCAAAAGGATTGGTCGAAGACGATCTTGCACAACATTAAGCCACATTCCCCGGCTTATTTAACCCCATTTATTTAGTAGGTAAGGTAAAAGAAAAACAAAAATCTACCTTTTGAAAGGGGGTGACAAACACAAATGCCAGAAAATGTATTTAATAATACGACTAATGCCGCTTTTATTCCGACTATCATTGCCCAAAAAGCAATCGGTAGACTTCCAAGCTATTTAAACTTAGCTAGGACAATTTCAAGGGATAGCGATTGGACAACTGCAACAGTTGGTACAACCGTTCAGGTTCCGGTTCGTGGTGCCGTATCTGCAAATGATAAGGTCGCCGGGGTTGCGTTTACAAAACAAAACCCAACCGCAACTAATGTTTCTGTCACTTTGAATAAACACAAAGAAGTCACCTTGACTATCGATGATGTGACCAAAGTGGTTCAGAATCAGGATACCCAAGAAGGGTACGCCGAAGACGGTGCAATTGCTTTAGCGGAAGCAGTCGAAGACACCATTGCCGCACTTCATTCAGGAATTACCAATGTCTTAACATTTGACGCTACTTCGGCAACTACCATCGATCAATCGATGCTTAGAATCCGAAGGTTTTTCACTACCCAAAAGGTACCAAAAACCGAACAGCGTTATTTCTATGTTGATTCCACAGTTTTCAATAAACTTTTGGAAACCGACAAGTATTCCAGATATGACGCCCGTGGTGATGGCAAATCGATCACCGATGGTCAGGTCATTAGAACCTATGGTTTAGAAATTTCTGAATCCCAAATGGTTCAAACAACTGGATCACCAGTTGCTTACCATAACTTGGCTTATACCAAGAATGCTATGGTTTTGGCCAACCGACCACTTCCAAGACCGGAAGGTTTTGGTGGAAGATACGCAATAATTAATGACGATAGCGTTAAACTGTCATTAAGAACCCTATTTTGGTACAACGCCGATTTAGGTGCGCATCAATTGACGCTTGATCTTCTGTTTGGCGTAGCCATACTGGATCAAAGAAGGATTGTCGAAGTCGAAAGCTTCTAATAATTCTTCGAACCAAATCGCCCGTTCGGTTTACAAATGCCGGCGGGCTTTTTGGTGCTAAAATATAGAAAGCCAAGGTGAATGGCGTTTAGGGTGATGGTTTCCCAAGTCAAACCGTAGTACCCACTACATGCCGGATGGCCACCGGCACCAATATGTTAGTTGCTTATTGTTGTGTTTTTGTTCTATATTAGTTGCATGGCTTGTTTCTATAATCCCGGCGGGCGAATTATTGCGGAAGATGACCCCAAACGAATTCAAGAATTAGAAAAAACCCCCGGCTTCCGAAGACTTTCACCCGATGAAGAATTGGCATGGATCAAAGAACGGACTAAAATGGTTCAAGAAATGAAGGCCGCCGAAGTTGCTGATCCTAAAAAAGGAATTTACTTGGCGACTGTATCACAAGGGGGTAAAGATGGTTATGGTATTGCATCGGCCGCGCTTATAAATGAACTTAAAAAGGCAGGAATTCCGGTTTCACTTAATAACGAAGGCCAACGAATCGGCATCTTATTCCACAATCCTTATTCGATTTTGCAGATTGAAAACCCTTTTAGAATTATTTACACCATGTTTGAATCGACCAAAATCCCCGACAACTGGAAGGATTATTTGGATGCGGCCGACATGGTAATCGTGCCTTCAAGGTGGTGCCAGTCAGTATTTAAAAAAGCCGGATGCGATGCGGTAGTTGTCCCACTTGGATATGACGACACGATTTATAAACCGGTTAAAAGAATTAATAAGCGAAGCCAGAATAAAGATTTTGTGTTTTTGCATTACAATGCTTTTAATTATCGAAAAGGTTTTGCCGAAGTTTGGAAGGCTTTTACTTCCGAATTTAGAAAAGATGAACCGGTCAAGCTTGTCTTAAAAACAACACTTCATACAATCCCCTTGCCTATTACTAAAGCTAATTACCCAAATGTTGACATCATCAACGAACCTTATTCCGGCGAACAAATGCAAAACTTGCTTGCCAATTCCGATTGTTTCTTATTCCCATCCCGGGGTGAAGGGTTTGGTATGACACCGCTTGAAGCAATGGCAACAGGACTTCCAACGGTGGTGCCAAATGCCCATGGCATCACCGAATATTTTGACCCAAGATATATGTTTGAAGTCAAAGTCAAAGAAGAATGCCCGGCGCTTTATGCCCGATATAAAAACCAAGACGTTGGGAAAATGGTGGTGTGTGATGTCGATGACTTACGCCGGCAAATGCGTTGGATTTATGAACACCAAGACCAAGCCAATCAGATCGGGGAAAAGGCGGCTGAATATGCCAAGCAATGGACTTATCAGAAAACAGCCATTAAATTTAAAGCAATTATTGATGGGATCATGTCAAAACCCCTAACTGAAAAGCCGCTTCGGAATGTTTTAAAACTTGAAGCGGTTTAAAAAGAAAGGGGGTGACACAAATGGACGAACAAAACGAAACAGTCATTGTTAAGATTGCAAAACTTAACAAAGAAACAGGCCGCAAATATAATAGCTTAACGGTATTATCCGAAGAAGCTGATAATTTTGTTGTTCAGCTATACAATCCCGATCCTTTGGAAAAAGAAGAAGAAAAGGATGATAATAAGGAAGAAGGGGGTGATTCCGAAAATGGTAAATAAATCCGAAGACACAGCCGTTGAAGCTGATGTTAAAAGTACCCCAAAACAAGAAGAACCAAAGCATAAGTTTAAATATCTTTGCGATGGTTGCACTAATCCGGCTTTCACCAGCGACAAAAAAGAAGTTGGTAAATCCGTAACTTGTGCATGTGGTAAAACACAGACAACAAGGGAAGAAAACTTTGTTGCTTTATAAAGCAATGGCCGGGGTGAAATATCCCCGGCTTTTTGAAACCGACCATGAACGTAAAATATACAGGTTCCGCCACCGATTATTCGGGATATGGTGAAGCAAATAGGCACGATATAGCCGCCTTACACGGGGCGGGTATTGGCGTTAAAACCCAAATCCCTAAATACACCTTAGAAATTGCCAACTTCGGCAGACTAGGGGAACTTTGCGTTTCGCTTCAAGACAATCCGATTGATTATAAGATTCAGATTCTTCACACTACCCCAAATGTTTATAAGCAGTACATGGAACCCGGCAAGTATCACATCGGCCGGGCTTTTTGGGAAACCGACAAAGTGCCGCTTGATTTTGCTTTAAATCTGCAATTGATGGATGAAATATGGACAGGAAGCAAATTTAATGCCCAATCTATGCGAAATGCCGGGATTACGAAGCCAATATATATAATTCCGGAAGCAATTGATATTGTGGCACCTATTGCCGATCCTTATATTATTCCGGATCAAAACACCTTTAAGTTTTATTCGATCTTTGAATGGACTGAACGCAAAAACCCAACAGCTTTATTAAAAGCTTTTTATCTTGAATTTCAAAACAACGAAAATGTGATGTTGGCAATTAAGACTTATATTGATAACTTTACCCCGGAAAAGAAAGTTGAAATTAGAAACCATATCAGAAGGGTAAAAGCCGGGCTAAATCTGCAAAAGTACCCGAAGGTTTATATTTACACCAACCTTATGGATCGCCACCAAGTTTATCGTTTTCATAATACATTCGATTGCTTTGTTTCAGCCCATCGCGGGGAAGGTTGGGGAATACCACAAATGGAAGCAATGCTTACCGGTCATCCTATTATTTCGACTTCATGCGGGGGCATCCATGAATATTTAACCGATCAAAAAGATGCCCTTTTGGTACCTTACCAGTTAGTTCAATTACAGGCAAACAACCGCAATAAACAGTGGTACACACCGGATCAAAAGTGGGCAGAATGTGACATCGAAGTGTTACGCCAGAAAATGCGCTTTGTTTATCAGAATCAGGACAAAGCAAGGGAAATCGGACTTGCCGCCAAACAAACCGTGATTAATAAGTTTTCTTTTAAAACAGTTGGTGCTTTAATGAAAGCTAGACTTGAAGAAATAGAAAGGGGTGGATATGCCAAGACGCAGTAAAGCACCGGTCGAAAAACGGCCGCATTATTTCGAACTAACCAATCCAAAAGATATTCGCAAGATTCCTATTCCCGGGAAAAATTATTGGTGGTGTAAAAGGTGCGACAGCATTGTTTTATATCCCCACACCTACAGTAAAACCCAAATTAATAATCTTATGAATCAAAGTCGCTTAATGTGTCTGCCGCCGGTTGCCGGCATGCTTAGACCCAATTGACAAATCGGCAACAAATACTTAACATAATAAACGAATGAAGCTTTTATACCTTTCATGCCACGCAATACTTGAATATGACGAATTAAAGTTATTTGAAGAACTTGGCATTGATTATTTTTCCCTTGGTTCCTATATCGATCCCCAAAAACCGGTTGATCCTATTCGCCCGGGTTTGAATAAGCAAGTTGACCCCGAACTTTTATCAATTGCCCCGGATCGCAACGCCATACCCAAAGAATTCTTTGACCGCTTTGATGTCATTGTCATTATGCATTTACCGGAATGGATTGAAGCCAATTGGGAAAACATGAAACACAAAACCGTGATTTGGCGCACAATCGGACAATCAACCCCGGCTTTAGAACGCCGGCTTTGGAAGTATCGTCAAGAAGGATTAAAGATTATTCGTTATTCCCCAATGGAACATAATATTCAAGACAATATTGGTGCCGATGCCGTGATTCGCTTTTATAAAGACCCGGAAGAATTTCGATTTTGGAATGGTATGAACCGGGAAGTGATAACTTTTGCCCAAAATATGAAGAACCGGGGGCAGTACTGCAATTATGATGCATTTGTCACTTTAGCTTCAAGAAATCCCGAAATTACGCACGTTTTTGGGCCAAGTAACGAAGGAAGCGCCGGATTAAACGGCGGATTTATGACTTATGAACAAATGAAACAGAAAATGCGGGATAGTCGGGTTTATATCTATACCGGCACACAACCGGCTTCTTATACTTTGAATTTTATTGAAGCGATGATGACCGGCATTCCGATTGTTGCCCTTGGATCGGCTTATGGTAATTCATTAAATCTTGCCGGCAATGTTTATGAAATTCCGGAAATAATTGCCAATGCTTCAAATGGCTTTTGGTCTGATAATTTAAACGAACTGTCCGATAAAATCGCATTCTTATTGGATCACCACGATACCGCCAAAGCGATCGGTGAACACGGCCGACAGACTGCTATTCGCTTATTCGGAAAACCGGAAATAAAGAAACTTTGGAAAGTAACACTTGACAAATTGATAACAAATACTTAACATATCAATTATGGCTAAAGCTTTTGTTGCAGACAGCACACCAGTACAGAAATTAGAAGTAACCATTAACGGTTTATTAACCCTTGCCGGAAGGCAGGGATTCACCGAAGTTTTAAATGTTCAGTATTTCCCAACTGAATATGGCAAACAAATCCCAACAGTTCCGGGCGGCGCCGGTGGTTCAGCTTATGCCAAGTTTTACGATATTATCTTAATGATGGATTTGCACCCTTCACTTAAAAAGCCAAAAACTGAAACCGGACTTCCAACCCCACCTAAAGAAGATTCTAAACCTAGCGAATCCGCCACCATTAAAGAACAAACCGAAGGCTTGCCAGAAGAACCCAAAAAAGGAAAATAAATGGACATCACAAAAAAAATATTAGAATTAAATCCGGAATTTCAGCTTCACAACGAAGGCGCATGGGATAAACCATTTGATCCTTCACTTCCAACTTTTATTTCTTTTAATGATGCCGGCATTGAAGTTGAAACCGGCGAATTCTTATTTGCTTTAGCCAGACTTTTAAAACCGGATCACATATTGGAAACCGGTACCCATTGGGGTGTTGGTGCAACTTATATGGGAATGGCTTTAAAACAAAATAACAAAGGCTATTTGGACACAATCGAATTCTTACCCGAAATCCACGCAAGGGCAAAACAAAACATTCACCGGGTAGGTTTGCAACAAATTGTTACTTGCCATCTTGGCGATGCCGCCACTTTTACCCCCGGCGATAAGAAATATAAATTAATCCTTTTGGACACTGAACCACAAACCCGCTTTGAAGAATTAGTAAAGTATGTGGATTATTTGGAACCCGGTGGATTTATTTTTATTCACGATCTTCACAGACACATGCATCAAATTGATAATGCCGATCACGGCTTTGCTTGGCCTTTTGGAACTGTACCGGAAGTTATTCGTGAATCAGTTGTTAGCGGAACTTTAAGACCAATTCATTTTTCAACACCCCGTGGTTTGACAGGCTTTTACAAGCCCCATCCGGAAGACCATCAATGGAATAAGCCGGAAGTGGAAAAAAGGTATAAATTAGGTGAATAATAATATAGAAAACGATATGGCAGTCGATTTAAACAAAGTAGCCGAAATAGTCGCAAAACATGAAGGCAAAAAGGAATCAATTTCTATTGCCCAAATTAAGGAAGTGATGCGGATTATTTTTAATCATTTTAGTTTAGTTTCAATTTGCCGCATTTACTTAACTTATAACCCGCCCGGAAAGGACAAGAAAAATGAACAAGGTTAATTACACCGGTAATTTTTTACATTGGTTTCTTTATAACTTGCTTTGGTCATTAGTTACTATAATCACATTTGGTATCTTTTTACCTTATCAAATATACTGGAATCAGAAATATTTTTTTTCCCATTTGGAAGTCGCAAAATAATGATATGCCGTTTTCTACACCCGAAGTTTGGATAAAGAATTTCTGCCGGGCATCCCAGAATAAAACGGAACTTACCGATCTTTACCACGAAGTTGAAAAAATAAAACCCAAGATTATTTTGGAAATAGGGGTTCATCAAGGATATTCAATCGAAGCGTGGCGGTGCTTATTTCCCGATGCTGATGTAATCGGCATTGAACTTCACCCGGAAGGCATAATGATCCCTAAAAACGATCCTAAAGTTTATGTTTGGGGTGGGGATAGCCACGACCAATTGACCAGCCATGAAGTTCGAAACCTTTTGAATGGCGACTTTGTGGACTTTCTTTTTATTGACGGCGATCACACTTATCAAGGTGTAAAAAAAGATTTTGAAATGTACGCCCCGCTTGTTAAATCAGGCGGAATTATTGCCTTCCATGATGCCGCGCTTAAAGATAACCCCTTGGTTGAGGTTTATAAATTTTGGGAAGAAATTGCCGGCAAATATAAAAACAAATTGGTTACTGCCGGCCGTGAAGAATCAAACGGCTTTAAAGGGGAAGGAACCGGAACCGGTATAATTTGGATATGAAATCACGCGCCGCAATACTGCCTTATCCCGGTGATCCCTTCTTGCTGAATTATTGGTTTTGGTTTTTTGATAATGTTTGGGGTGACGAAATCCAAAAGCTTTATGTTTACTTAAATACCCCGGCTGAAAAAGACGTTGTTGATTATATCCGCGCAATTTGTGCCAAGCGCCCCAATGTTTCCTTTATTTATAACGATATTCGAACCGACCATGGAATTTGTATTGATCGGACTTTGGATGTTGTGACTGAAAAATATGTAATGCTTGTTGAAGATGATGGCTTTATCTTTAAAAAGCATATTGTCGATAACGCTTTTTCTTTGCTTGAATCAGGCCAATATAAAATCGTTGGGTCAAAGCGTGGTTCGTGCCATCCGGAAATAAGCGAACGGGCGAAACAGATTTGGGGCTTGGCTTATGAAGGTGAAGGCGATCAGGGATGTAATTTTTGGCCTAATTTTTTCTTTTGTGAAACCGAACTTCTAAAACAAACCGATCGCAACTTTCGGGCTAAAGCTTGGAAGCAAGGCGAAATAATCAACGACTTAATGGATTATCAGGTTCAAAACGAAGTAATTCATGGTGACACTTTTGTTAATACTTCTTTGCAACTTCGCCGGATGATTCCGGAAGCTTATATTTATTATTTGCCCCAATACCACGGCCACCCGGACGACTTGGATCACTACCAACAACAGAAATATTTATTCAACGGTGCGGCTTTTTGGACACATGTTGGTTCATTATCTTCCGGGGTTTCAGGTGTTTTGCGGGATGAATACGACCGGGCTTTGGATCGAAGGCTTATTGATCCGCCCAAAGCCCAAACAGTTTTGCCAAAAGAATGGTGTCAATCGGAAGCTGAACAAAAAGAATGGGAACGCCGGGTTCAGTGGTGGCAAAGATTTATTGATTATTTCGAATTTGAAAATAATGGGGGGGTTGAAATCACACCCGGAATGCACCAATACAAAGTATTATATAGGCAAGCTTGCTTGCGGGTTATTGTTCAATACAATTTAAGTGCTTCCCGAATTGCAAAGCGTAGGTTAATATATAAGCAACTAATGGGCAACTAAAACATGAAATGGGAATATATGTTTTGGCATAAGTATTTACAGGGCGAAGAATCAATCGATTGCACCCCGGAACTAAACAATTTCGGTGAACAGGGGTGGGAACTTGTTTCATTTCAGGTTATGGGCAAAGGTGTCATTGCCTATTTTAAGCGCAGGAAATTACCATGAAGAAAAAGAAAAAGCTTTGCGGATTTGCTTGTAAATGCGATATGGACAAAAAGCACCCCGATCCAAAGGATCAGAAAGTGACAGGATGATAAAACCCGATGTAATCATTGCTTGGCCGGATTCAGTTGACTATCCTTTATTTCGTCAATTTTTAAGGGAAGAACGCGCCCGCTTCAATCAAATTAACATTGTCTTCACCAAAACCCATCAAGGCTTTAATTATTCGGAATTTGTCAAAGAATCGATGTTTGCCGATTGGTGTTTATTTATGGAAAACAGGCCGGTTAGTGGCGAACAGGATTGGCGAAATGTGGCTATTCACACCGCGCTTCAACATTCGCTTCATGCAGAATGGATTCTATTTTTGGAACAAGACTTTTTCCCGCAACCCGGCTTTTGGGAAGAAGTCGAACGTCTTTTAAATGAAGGGCATGAAGTCATTGGGGTTTATGATGGCACCCGCTTGCACCCTTGCTTCTTATTAGTTCGCCGAACTGTTTTAAAACAAACCACCGAATTCTTTGGCGCTAATCCCCCGCTTTACGATCACTTTGGTAAATTTCAAAAAGATTTGGAATATTTAAACATTAAGCCGGCGGCAGTTGACCCAAAGTTTTGGTATCACATGAATGGATTAAGCCATAATTTCCGCCTTGTTTCTGATGGCGGCCAACCAAATTACAAGCCGGATGAATTTAACCAGTACGCCCACCGTTGCAAAATGGTTCGTAAAGTTCCGGTTCACGAAGTATTTATTGGAATACTAGATAGGTATTTAACCACCAATGCATAAGCCCGTTGTATTTACCGACTTTCATCATGCCGGACTGTTAAACAGTTTGATCCTTTTATTCGAAGGTCGTATGCATGGCGCAGTATACCGACCAATCGGAATCGATTGGGCTAACAAAGGTTATTGGGCGATCTATGACCATCCCGCAACGCGTCAACAATATTTGACGCTTGACCAAGGGTATCGTCCGGAAGATGGGACACCCCCGTTAAATCAATTTATAACCGGTGTCCCTAATCCGGAAAAAGGCACTTATTATTGCCAAGACATTGATTCCGGTTTGTATAACAAAGCAATTACTTTTGATGAATTTATGAACCGGCATTTCGACATTGTGATTGCGTCGATTCCGGCACATATCGAACCCTTTAAAAAGCTTTGTGAAATCCACCCATCAAAACCAAAGTTTATTTATCAAATCGGCAACGCTTGGAATGTCCCAGAAAATGGGACAGTTAAAAACGTAATGGCTTCGGCTAAAATCCCGACAGTCCCAGCCGGCATAAACTTTGTTGAATATCACCAAGAATTTGAACTTGATATTTTTTACCCGACAAACTACAACCCGCCGAATAGGATCAGTTCATTTGTGAATGTTTTTCAGCATTTTCCGGATTGGGCTTTATTTGAAGAAATTGAACGGCAAATGCCGGATTGGCAGTTTAAAAGCTATGGCGGGCAATGTCGGGATGGGGCGGCACATGGTGCGCGACAAGTTGCGCAATTCATGCGTGATTCACGCTTTATTTGGCATACCAAAGCCGGTGGTGATGGTTACGGCCATGTTTTATTTAACAGTGCCGCGGTAGGCAGACCGCTAATTACTAAAAAATCTTATTACGCCGGAAAGCTTGGTGAAAAGTTAATGATCGATGGCCAAACTTGCATTGATACTGATGGGTTGTCGGTTTCCGAAATTGTTCAAAAAATTACAGCTTATGGGGAATCCGATGCTTATAATCGAATGTGCGAAAATGTTCGCCGCAATTTCAAAGAACAAGTCAACTTCGATGAAGATTTTAAAAAGATTCAAATTTTCCTTGATAATCTGATATAGTGGATTTATGGCCAAGGACAAGCCGAAAATCAAATGGCAAATCACCCAAGCAGTTTATGACGGACAAAAAACCGATGTGGTTGTTCTTTTAAATGACGGCAAAGGCAATTGGGAAAAGCGGTACACTTACCGCACCGATGAAGTTATTTCCAAAGAACGGGTTGAAAATGATCTTAAAAGGGAAATTAAACAGGATTTGAAGCTAAATACCCCGGAATCAGAATTGCAAAAGCTAGTTGGAAAAGAATTCAACTTGGACATATAATAAATTATGGCATCAAGACGCGGTTATGTTACTAAAGAAGAATGTGATGAAATGATTGGGGGTAGCCCGGCAATCACCGACCTTGAAGTGTCCGAAGCCGAAGAATTAATTGATGCTTATGTTGGTTTTCAGGACAATTTTCTTAAACAGGAAATAAAAGGTCGGGTTGCAGTTGGCGGGCAAAATAATATTACCCTTGAATCCGTTGACCAAAATGTTTATGACGTTGACTATTTGCAAGGATGCCAGTTTGAAGTAATCGGCGGAACCGGCAAAGGGCAAAGAAAAATAATCACTGCCCAAACCAAAGAAGGGGTTGTTACTTTAGATTCAGGATTAACCACTGCACTTGATACCACTTCTT
Source organism: uncultured Aquaspirillum sp. (assembly GCA_964635875.1). GTDB lineage: Bacteria > Pseudomonadota > Gammaproteobacteria > Burkholderiales > Aquaspirillaceae > CAZWRK01. Next base: position 7,081 of record CAZWRK010000019.1, on the reverse strand, counting down.
TTTATAAAATTTACCAGCTTGGAAAATTCCCCCGGATTTGTGACGTCGAAGCTTATTCCAGAACTGCCCCAACTACCTATTACAAGTCAATTCCGGAAAATGTTAAAAGGGCAGTCGCCGCACAGGTCGAATTTATGCGTGAAATGGGTGATGAATATTTTCAAACCGACAAATCACAAATGCTTGCCGAAAGGATTGGCGATTATTCTTATCAAAAATCCGATGGGCAGAATCGAAGCTTCGAACAGTTAATTGCCCCTAAAGCTAAAGAATTACTTCGTGGAATTCGAAACCGCAAGGGTGCTATTATTGAATAAGTATGGGCGTTGCCGCTTTATTCAATCAGACAATCACCTTATATCCTAAAGCTTCTTATAACAAAGACGGACGGGAAGTTGTTGGCGCCGGTGTTACCCACAAAGTCCGAATCCAACCAGTCACTAAATCCCGGCTTTTACCCAATGGCCAAGTTGCCAGAATCGACGCTATTTGCTACATGAAGCCGGATGTCACTGTTGAAATCGATTATAAGATCACCCACAATGGAAAAGATTACAAAGTTTTTGGAAAATCTTTGGCAATCGATGGGTCGGGTAATACCAACCACATCAAATTGGAATTAATACAATGGAAAGCGACTTAATATGGCCAAGGATGACGTTGTTTTTGACGATAGCGAATTTATAAAACGGCTTGATGAACTTGTAATAAAGGTCGAAGCCCAAATGACTTTGGCTTTGCAAGCAATGGCCGATGAAGCGCTTCGTTTATCGCAAAAAGAAGTTCCGCTTGATACCGGTGAACTGATGCGATCGGGGCATACTGAACCGGAAGGCAAGGATATTTTGATTGGGTACAACAAGACTTATGCGGCTTATTTGCATGAAAATCCGCAATTTAACTTTCAAAACAACCGAAAAGGAAAATATTTGGAAGACCCGATTAAAATGAATTTAAAAATATTTAACGTCTTTTTCAAAGACACAATGGGAAAGGTATTCAATGGCTGATTTGATCGACGAAGTAATTAATTATTTGGTAGCCCGGGGAATTGCCACACAACAAGGGGTGGATATTTTTCGTGGCTATATTCCGGATGGCGCAACCGGAACAGTCATGGCGGTAATTGATACCGGTGGAACTGCCCCGGATGTTGATTTGCCGGTTGAAAATCCCACTTTTCAGGTTTATATCAAAGCTGATACTTATGATGCCGGGCTTAATTTGAAGAATGCGGTCAAGTCTGCCTTACACCAATACCGTGGGCGGGTGCTTGGAACCGGCACGGTCTTCTTCCACTTTATTTACGCCATATCAAATGGGGGGCATGTTGGGCGTGACGAACGCGGCCAAGATGTTTTTTCAATTAACTTTCAAGCAAAGACACACTAATGGCTATCAATATAAACGGGAAAACCTATCGCGAATTAAGGTGTAAAAATGACAGTTGCCGAAAACTGTTTGGTTACGAAGTCGTTTTTGCCGGCCGGTTGCTTATTATTTGTTCAAGATGCGGCACTCATAATGAATATGTATTTAAGCATTTGAAAAACAAGGAAAACGAAGATAAGATTAATAGTGAATTTACTGTTAATTTACCAGTAAATAAAAATCCGAAAGGGGGTGAAAAATAATGGGTGATGTCACAAATGTACAAGTTGGTGCATGTCAAGTGACCTTCAATGGTGTTGATCTTGGTCATACCAAAGGTGGTGTCGAAGTGACTTATGAACCAGTCCATACCGATGTTGCAGTTGATGCATACGGTGAAACGATTGTTGAAAAGTTTCTTCGCGGTGAAAAGTTAATGGCTAAAGTGCCTTTAGCTGAATACACCATCAATAATTTGCGCAATGCAATCCCGCAATCACAATTTGCAGGTGCCGCAAACGCAAGAATCACAATTGGTGCCAAGGCCGGTAAAAAAGCCAAAGAAGATGCCGCACAATTGGTGTTGCATCCTTTAATTGAAGGTACCCGAAGACACGATATTGTTTTCCACAAAGCTTATGTCGCTTCCCAAGTTGTGTTAAACCACACAAATGAAGAAGAAAAGATAATCGAAGTAACCTTCGAAGCTTTGCTTGATGAAACAAAATCCGATGGTAACTACCTTGGATTAATCGGTGATTCGACAGCATAATAAACCAACTTGGAACGGCAAAGTGTCCTTTGTGACCGCCTACCAAGTTATGAATAAAGAACCTATAAACCCAGTGTCAAAAAAAGTTGAACTGGATAATAATACCTACATCATCGTTAATAAATTGCCGCTTCGAAAGTATGCGGCTTTATTGCTTGCTTTAGATAAACTTCCCCAAGAATTAGAAAAATTTACCAGCGTTGGTGATGCTGAAATGTTTAAAACCCTTCCCAAGCTTGTTGCGACTTGTTTGGACGAAGTAATAAATATTTTGGTTATTGCTACCGACAGGTCGAAAGAAGATGTTGAACAGTTGTCGCTTGATGAAGTTGTTAATATCTTACAAGCAATAATTGAAGTCAATAAATATACCGAAGTTTACGAAAAAGTAAAAAAAATGTTCGCCAGACCAACAGCCAATCCACAAGCGTAAAAAAAGAAGTGGTGAATTGGTTATATGTGGCGATTGACGCTTTAGCTTCGAACTACGGTTGGTCAAGGGAAGAAATACTTGAATGCGTCTATTTTGATGAACTTTTTCATCTTCAAAAACAGATTACCAAAAGAAAATTAGCCAATTACCGGATGTTGTTGCGGATTCAGCAAAACCCGCAATCAAAAGACCCCGGAAAGCTTTGGGATGATCTGCAAGACCCGGATGCGGCAAATGATCGATTTACCAATCCCCAATTTGATGCAACCGGCTTTGAATTGCTAAAACAGAAAATGCGGGGATCGAAGGGCAGTGGAATGCTTATAAAAGATAATTGATTAGTGTAATATTTAATTATGGCTTTTGATGCAGGTTCCGTAATTGCCCGATTCCGCGCCGACCTTACCAATTTTAAACAGGGTGTAAATAACGCCAAAAAAGAAACCAAATCATTTAAATCTGATATGGGGTCTTTGGTTGGTACGGTAACCAAAGTCGGTGCCGCTTTAGGTATCGCTTTTGGTGCGGCAACTTTAATAAACGGAATTAAAGATGCAATTAACGCTTCCGCTTCCCTTGAACGATCCATGCTTGGTTTAAGGCAGGTTGCAAATGCTTTTGGTCAAGATGCCGCCGGCGCAGAACAGGCCGCTAAGGACTTGGCCAATGATGGTTTGATGACTGTTGCCGAATCTGCCGAAGCACTTAAAAACTTACTTGCCACCGGCTTTTCACTTCCCGAAGCAATTAATTTAATGAACACCTTCAAGGATGCATCGGCCGCAAACAGACAAGGCACCCTTGGATTTGGTGAAGCTATCGTTGGGGCTACCATCGGTATTAAAAATCAGAATTCAGTTTTAGTTGATAATGTTGGTATTTCCAAAAATTTGTCGGTTATTTTGCGCGAACAAGGATTGTCGGTTGATGATCTGCAAAATGTCACATCGGATGCGGCAGTTCGTCAAAAACTTTATAACGGTTTATTAAATGAAGGTGCAATTTTTTCCGGTGCGGCGGCGGCTAATGCCAACACTTTGGGTGGTCGAATGTCCCAACTTAACACCGCCCTTTTCAATGCCAGCGCCGCAATCGGTGATGCTTTAGCCCCGGTTGTATCTGATTTAATTGATGCTTTTGTTTCTTGGCTTATTCCGGCTACTGAATGGCTTCGCGCCCACATGGTTGATGTTCAGGCCACAGTAATTGCCCTTGCCGGCGCACTTCAAATCCTTGGAACTATTGCCATAGGCGTTGCCCGAATGATTGCCGCGGTCTTCACTTTTAATTTAGGTGAAATGAAAAACGCCTTTTATGACACCCTTGGTGGTGTTTCACAAACATTTACCAGAACCCAAGACCGAATCACCACGGTTGCTGAAAAATCCTATCGAAAACAAGAAGATGTGGCCAAAAAATCTTTTTCAAACCAATCCGCCGCCCACAATAAGAAATCCCAACAAATCGCCAAGGATTTGGAAAAAGAAACTGAAAAGTTTGAACGGGAAATGGAAAAGCGGGAAAAAGACTTTAAAGATCGATTAGCCGATTTGATTCGCGCCCATTTGGAAAAGAAAGCTGATTTAGAAAAAGACATTGCCGATGAAAACCGTGATTTTTCGGAAAAAATGTCTGATCGCAAAAAAGACTTTGACGAACGAATGGTTGATATGAAAACCAGCCATGAAGAAAAAGTTGCCGACATCATGGCACAAATGGAAGAAGAACAAGCCAAGGGCGACGAAATGGATGCCAAAAAGATTGCATCCCTTCAAGCCGCACTTGCTAAGGAAAACGCCGAATATGATGCCCAAAAGTTAAAGGAAGAACAGCGGTTTGCCGAAGAAAACGCCAGACTACAGCGTGACCATGATGAAAAGGTTGCCGGCTATCAAAAACAATTAAATGAAGAAAATGAAATTCTAAAAGCCCACGAAGCCGATGTTGCGGCAGTCAAAAACCAAGCAAAAGAAGATGATATTACCCGGCTTAAAAATCAATTTAAAGAAGAAAATGAAGAAGCGACCAAGGAACATGCCCGCCGAATGGACGAAATCGCCGAACGCGGACAAGCTTTGGGTGATACTTTAGGCGCCACAACTAACGCCGGGCTTGCCGCCCAAAAAGGCGCAATTGTTGGAACCATGGACGATATCGGAAAAACTGCCGCTTCCACTTTTGCCAAAGGAATTACGGATGGCGCCAGAAAAGCCGGTGAAGACATGGTTAAAAACTTTATTCGGGGCATTGGTGATAAAGCGCTTGCCGGTATGGCTAAGTTTCAAGGCTTATTAGAATCTATTCCCGGTGTTAAAGAAGCCGCCGATTGGGTTCGGGGTAGAATTTCAATCCCTGGATTCGCCGAAGGTGGAACAGTCCCCGGGGTAAGGGGTGAACCGCAACTTATCATGGCACACGGTCAGGAACGAATTATTGGTTTAGGTGAAAGGGATCGGGAAACATCAACCGGACTTCCGGGCGGGGTGGTGATTCAAATAGACATGACAGGCGCATTAATCAGTGATGAAAATGGGGCAATGCGTATTGGTGAAAAAGTTGGGGATGCTATTATTAAAAAACTTAATACCCAAATCAGATATTAATTGTAGAACTTTAGATTTTGTTGTAATCTTAAATTATGGCCGACAATGTAACACTAAATTCAATGTCAGGGGGATCAGTTGTCGCAACTGATGATATTTCTTCTGTCCATTATCAACGAATCAAGCTTATTGAAGGTGCTGATGGGGTAAACGATGGTGATATTTCTTCTGCAAACGGACTTCCGGTTGAACTTTTGGCATCGACTGCCGCAATAGGTAAACTTGCCGCCAACAGCGGGGTTGATATTGGCGATGTCACAATCAACAATTCCACCGGTGCATCGGCCGTAAACATCCAAGACGGTGGTAATACCATAACAGTTGATGGTACTGAACTTTCTGCAATCCAAACTTCTGTTGAATTAATTGACGACACGATCAAAGCCGATGATGCGGCATTTACCCCCGGAACAACTAAGGTTCAAATGGCCGGGTTCGAATATGACGATACCACCCCGGATTCTGTTGACGAAGGTGATGCCGGTGCCGCCAGAATGTCCGCTAATAGAAATATTTATGTTCAGATCAGGGATGCGGCAGGAAACGAACGTGGGTTAGCAATTGATGCTTCGAATAGGCTTACAGCTTTGGCGGTTCAATCAGGAACATGGATATTAGGGGCTAATTCCGGTGTCGATATTGGGGATGTAACCATTAATAATTCAACAGGCGCTTCGGCAGTCAATATTCAGGATGGCGGAAACACGATCACTGTTGACAATGGCGGAACTTTTGCCGTTCAAGATTCACAAGTCATTGCTGATGATGCGGCATTTACTGTTGCAACTTCCAAGGTTTTTGCCGCCGGCTTCTTAGCCGATGAAACTTCAACTGATTCAGTTGATGAAGGTGACGCAGGAATTGCCCGAATGACTTTGGATCGAAAACAGATCGTGACTATTCAGCCACACACAGCCGGTGGGTGGGATGTAAAAAACTGTACTTCCGGGGATGGTTCAACCGCTTTGACCAATACCGCACAGGCAATTAAGGCTTCTGCCGGTAAACTTGGTGGGTGGTATATCTACAATCCAAATTCTTCGGCCGCTTATGTACCTATTTATAATGTCGCTTCCGGATCGGTAACAGTGGGTACAACTAACCCATTAATGGTGCTTTGTATTCCGGCAACTTCCGCCGCTAACCTTGAAATGGTCAACGGTATCACTTTTGACACTGCTATTTCAGCCGCGGCCGCTACAACCGGCGCCGGCAACACTGCCCCATCCACTGCTTTGGATGCTAACTTTTTCTATAAGTAAATTCTGCTATTATTAATTCATGGGTATTCTTTGCGATTCTTCAACCGAAGGTGTTTTAGTAAATAGATATTTGGGGTTTCAAACAACTTATTTTTATAAACAGGAAGCCGGTAAAAACCATGAAGTAATAAGACAGGAAAGTAAATATACTATTCAATGGCGAAATATCGTGGCTGATTTAAAAAGCGCCTTCTTTTTTCCGTTAGAAATTCCGCTTATTCCACGGCTTGCTTATTTGGCTTTATTTTTAATTTTGAATTCAATGGGTAAGCATGTTGATGCTTTGTCTTTTGCTTTTATCGGGGCAATTGCCCATGATACTTCAACCCAGTCTTCGCATTCCGGGGAACCGGCAACTTTTACAATCAGTGTGACACCGGCGGCAACTGCAAACCGGATTGCTTTGATGTATGGTGCGGGCTTAAATTCCGGAATCACTGTCACATTTGATGGAAATTCCACTACAGCCATTGGAATCGCGATCGGGAATTTGGTTGGGTTCTATTACATTGCACCGGGTTCAGGGGCAAGCAAGGATGCGGTATTTTCGGGCGGAACTATTAAATCCGGTGTACTTTCTGTTTATAACGGCGTCGACCAATCGACCCCAATTGGGGCAACAGCCACCGAAGACGGTTCA
>CAZWRK010000018.1:30465-42701 GCA_964635875.1 uncultured Aquaspirillum sp. | reverse complement strand
GCAGCAATTCTGGAACATTCTCTTTACGAGAAATATCCAAGATGCCGTCATTAATAGCATCAAGTGCTGCAGACTCTAAACTCCTACCACCAATCTGGCCATTAGCTCTTTGACCTAGACGGCCACGAACAATAGCAATAATCTCTGATGCTGTTCTACTCATGAATCACCTTATGGAGTATAAGCGTCAGTAAAAACTTGACGCCAAGCTAAGCCAGACCACATAAATAGATTTGTGCCATTAGCTACACCCAATTGCCCCACATAATCAGCAGTAATACCTGTCATATCAGCACCAGGAGTTTGTTTAATGACAGTATTACCATTAAAAACGATATTCGTGACCATCGCTCCAACAAGATTACTAACTGTAGCACTAATACTCTGATTAGTAGTAGCTGCACCTAAGCCATTAATAGTTACAGCTAAATTACTACCCTGAGTATTGTACCAACGAATGATGTTGGCATTATTCATATTAGGCGGAGCATTAGTCCAAACTGCAGCAGCCTCAGCCTTTACTCCTAGTGCAATCAAAGCCAAACCAACTAGATACTTCTTCATATTTTCCTTTTAGAAAAGGGCTAAGTTTGCAGTCCTTAGCCCAATTCAACTTTGGTTAGACGTTGATCTTAGCTAGGAAGTGTGTAGCACTCGTTTCAGCTACCATCGAATTACCGATGACAGGAGAACCGTGAGCAGCAGTAACCGCAGCAGCACCACTAGCTGCAGGAGAAATCTTATCACCTGCAGATAGATTACCACTACGCTTAACTACAGCCAAGCCCTTAGTCTGAATCCAGAAGTACTGTGTAGCACCTGCAGTAGCAGCGGTAGTAGGAACTACAGCTACACCTACAGGAACTCCAGCAACACCACCCTGGGCTACATTGTCATAAAGACCAACGTAGAGAGAGCCAACTGTACCAGTTCCAACTGCTACCAGTAGGGCATCCTTAAGCGTAACAGTATACACGCCACTAGCTGTGGCTGTATTACTCTTAACACGATACAGATACCCAACACCAGTAGAAGAAGTCACTGCCAGATAGCCACCAGCATACTCATTAAGAGTTACACCAGCACCAGTGATAGTGAGGACTTCCGAACCAATCGCGTGCGTAGTAGCAATCTGCCCAGCTGTAATAGCCTGAGCATTAGGAGTACTAACTAGCACATCACCAGCAGCCAGATCAGCCGCGGTAGCCACATAGACGAACTCACGTCCATCCGTGAAGGTCACCTTACGACCAATCTGATTCTTCTGGGTTGTGCTAGCTGCATCGAAAACACTACCACTCACTTGATCCAACTGCATATGTTCTTGCATGGTCATCTTTCCACTTTTGTGTTTGCCACGTTTAAGCTCTAGTTAGCCTAGAGTTTGTGGATTAGCTTATAGAGTATTCGGAATGTTAAAGATCACGCCTTGCTTCTGGAAGTTATCAACCACCAGATTGCAAACAGTCACAATCTGGCAGGTCTTATCCAGAGAGTTACCAGCGATAGGCTTCCATTCCGTCATTTCCATGAACGCACCTGGGTCATAAGGCAGTTCCAAGTGTTCACTATTCAGGAAGTACATCTTACCAGCTTCGCACTCGGGAGCCCAGAAGAGTTCAACACCCTTGAAGGCCAAGTCACCGAAACCGAGGCTAACACGTTCAGACGTAGAAGCCACGATCTGCTGGAGACTCTTAGCAACTTCCTCATATAGCTGATAGATTTCCTGCGTAGTGATAATAATATCAGGAGCACGACGAGAACCAGCCTTCCACTTGGAGCAGGTATTGAAAATCTTAGTCATTTCCTGAGTAAGATTAGCCAGAATACCAAGACCAGTGAAGTCCTTAACCTGATTAGCCATCCAAGAGTTACTAGCACGAGCCAGACCACCAACAGTACCAGAAGTAGGCGTAGTGCTAACCAGTGTAGGCAAGGCATTCATGGCCTTGGGGTCCGCATCCTGCACAAACGAACTAACTTCCAGCTTGTCAATAAGAGCTGACTTTGTGTTATCCAGCTTCTCATCTACATAACTCAGAATACGAGCCTTACCGCGGTTCTTCCGGTCATCGTCCCAGAAACGAACTACGCTAGTGCCCAGATTCTTCACATCATACACCAAACGAGTAAGGCTCTGCTTCTCAGCAGTACCAAACAGGTCACCACGACCGAACCACTTAGTGTTCTGATCGAGAGCCGCATACCGAATAGGAATCTCAAAATGAGTACCATCCGGCACACGTTGCTTAATCTTACCCTTCTCAAACAATAGGTTGTAGAGAGGAGTCACCTTGAACACCTGATCTGCCACAGTCCGGCGAACCTCGTACCAAGTACTGGTATAAAGATCGTCAAGAGCACGGCTGATCTGTTGCTGTGTAGCCATTTTCGTTATCCTTCGTCATCAAGTTCAGGTTCTTCGAAGATGTCACTACCTTGTTTTTGAGTGATTTCTTCGAATTTAGCTCTAGCTGCATCCTTAATAGTTTTAGGCTTGTCTTGTCTCATACGCTCAGGGTCTTCACCTTCATCAGTCTTAACAGAAGTACGCTTAGGAAGCGGAGTAGGAGGTGCTTCGCTCTTCTTTGCAGGCTTCTCCTCAACAGACTCCCCTGCTTCCAACTTAGCTAATTTATAAGCTTCTTCTGCCGAATGACCCTTATTATATAGCTCAGTTACACGTTCCTTGTGCTTCGTCCAATCAGGATGAGCATCAAGAAACGCTTTTACCTTACGCGCTTCATCAGCCTGTGCTCTAGCTTGCGTATCTCTTTTATATCCTTCATTAAACTCTGAAACCTTGTCAGAAAGTGTTCCTTCCAAGTATTCAGTAAGTCCATGAATCGTCTGATTCAAAGCAGCAACAATATCTTTAAGTTCTGCATTTTCATCAAGCTTAATCGGTTCAGGACGTTTACGCTCAGGCTTCTTCTCTTCAGGTTTCTTCTGTAATGTAGCTACGTGCTGCATCAACTGACTGTTCTGAGCCTGCAACTGTTGAAGCTGTTGAGCTAGTTTCTGAATCTCGCTTGGTTCCTGCGGCATGACTATTCTCCATAGAGGTCGGCTTATTAGCTGGTGGTTGATCTTGCTTAATCAGACTCTCAAGTTGTTCTACCTTATGATTAGCATAAAGAAGAGTTCTTGAAAGTTCTTCACACTCTTGCTGCGCTTTGACAGCCTCATCTTCACTTACAGAAGCAAGTTTAGCCTTAGCTACTTCCAAAGACTTCGTAGTATCAGCTATACGCTGTCTAACTTCTTGAAGTTCTTTGGTATTAGCAGCAGCACGTTCTGCACGAATCTTTACTACATCTACATCAGTTGGTTTTGCGGTACGATTAAGATGAAGCTGATACGTACCATAAGCACGCAGCATCTTCATACGAATAATCTGAAGGTCTACAGGTAAAACTGTACCTTCGAAAGTGACTTCACAGCCACCTTTATTATCGAACGTAGCTAACATTTTACCGGGCATCGACTAATCCTCTCTGTATAAACTCACGACGTTCTTGTGATCTACTATGAATTACTACTGGCTCAGGACCAAGATTATGATGTACATAAGGAAAACGTTCAGGTGCTGTACGTGGAGCAGAAATCAAACGTTTCATTCTAACTCCACAAGTAGTACAGAACTGATTATTATCACTAGCTTTAGTTAAACGTTCATCCTTACTACGACAAGTTGGACACTCATAATCATACAGGGGCATTAGCTTTTCTCCTTACTTGTTGTCGTTGTTCCATACGAGCTGGCATCATTTGCATAAAAGGTTGCAAATTCTGCCTAAGCTGCGTACCCATTTGAGGACTATCCATCATCTGTTGCTGTTGCTGTTGGAAAGTTTCCATAGGCATATTACCAGTCTGTGGTGCCTGCGGTAACATGGCATTAACATCTGCCCAAGGAAACTTAGAAAGTAATTCACGAACAAGTGGTACAGTATTAGTATTAGGAAGTTTACCAACCAGACCAAGAACTTCGATCATTTCTTGCTTGATTCTAGCACTTGACATAGGAGCCATAGACTCTACATCAACTTTAGTTACTAGTTCAGCACGAAGATCAGAGAAGTCCTTTGGTTTAGCTTCTACCCAATACATCGCACCATCTACACCAATCACGCGTTGAAGAATAAGTTGATTCCAATTCTTCACTACCAACTGATTAATCTTACGAAAGATTCCAGTAATAGCCTTACCAATGATCTCACGACGTTCATTGATACGAATAAAGTTACGCTCTTCAACTACTTGAGCTTCAAACTTTGTTCTACGGCCAGGAGCAAATGTCCCAAGTTGATTAGGACCAAAGCCTAACATCAACTGGCTATCTTCCATAAGCTGCTTTTGATACATAAAAAATTCTGATTGAATATGGGGTTGAAGCAAAGCTACTGCATCAGTAAGTCTACGTTCACCTAAGTTTTTAATACGAATAGCAGGAAGAGCATCATCAGAATACATCTTTTCAAGCTCTTCTTCAGAAAGCATATTACTATCAACAAGCATCTTAAGCAAAGCTACACGCCGTTGTTTCATTCCCATCTTACGACAATCATTACCATCAAGCATCTGAGGTTCAATATAAAGAGCATCAGAAGTACCCCAAATACTCTTAGTATTAGGATTGAAAACCATAGTTTCCATGGGAAGACCATCAATCTGAAGATCGTCCTTTTCCCAATCCTTCAACATTATACCATCAGCAGATAACCAACATACCTGCTTAGTAACAGCATTATGAATCTCATAGAACACTACAAATTTATCATTGGCGTTCTTCTGAATCATCTGATTAATTTCTTCAGATTCTTTTAGAGTAGGACTGTAGGTAGTAGTCTTCTTTTCATCTACAGTAATACCATATTCAGCAAGACGATCCACAGAAAGACATACAATCTTAGCGAACCAAGGACAATTACGCATCGTCTTAGTTCCCCAAGGAAACAGCAAACGATTAGGTTCAACTAAGTCAAGCCAAGGAAAGTTCTTACGACGAGTACGATCTGGACAATTCTCTATAGGAGCAAAGCCAGCATATTCTCGCATCTTTTCTTGGGAAAGAACAAGATCATTCTCTACAAAATCAAAACCAAGTTGAACAGCACCAATATTATAAAGATAACAATAAAGAGCAGCTTCTGTAAATACACCCTCTACTTCAATCTCGTCACATATCCAATTGTCTATGGAATCGAAGAAAGAGGCCCAGGGAAGGAAAGAAGGCTTGCGGGGAGAGTTTAGGATGTGGGGGCGAGAGAAGAGAAGAGAAGGCAGAAGAGACCTGCCGTGCATAAAGACGAGATTAAAGTTAGGCTGCTTATGCTGATCTGCGCCCCAATCGTTACGATAGTACCGATCGAGGTCATCCCAACGAGTTTCGTTAGAATACTTTGTACGAAACTCCTTGGCAGCAGCTATAGCAGTAACCCAATATGCAGGATCGGTACGCATGTGAAACCTCTTAGCGATCTACGGTGAAGTCAATGAAATAAAATAAACCGTTAGTGCAACTATTGGTAAGAACAATAGCATCGCCACCAAGGATATATTGACGAGTAGATGTGGAAATAGCAACGTTAGTCAAGTTTAAATTACCTGACCACGTGAACCAAGACTTGCCAGTATAAGCGCCTTGCTGCACATAAACCTGAGTAATACCATTAGTAACGGAATTAGTAGTGAGGATTCCGATAGAATCAATGCGACAAGATTGACTAAAAGGCAAAGCCACATAACGCCCATCAGCATTAGTAACAGGACCAGCTACAAAGACACGCCAGTTGTTAGTATGTTCAAGAAAGCCGTTGATACGAGACATAAGCATGTCATTGCCCATAGCTGCGCTAGTCATCAACATCAAACCTGCAAGAAACTTCTTCATGTTTGTCCTTATAGAGTAATGGTCTTACTAAGCTTGAGCTTACTTGACCAAGAAATCTTTGTGGGGTCCACCATCCAAGACTTACAAAGGTCTGGATTAAAAATGTGGATGCCTCCCTGATAGCATGCTTCTGTCACATATTCACTACAAAACCAATTTTCACGTTCACCAATACGAGGGGCTGTTCTAGTTAGAAACCTAGTAATGCCCCATCCATCGTAGCCCTTGCCTAACTGGGTCTTAGCCCAAGCAATAGCTTTGGCTTCCTGTTCTTCACTTAAGATAGGAGAAAACTCGTAGATATCTACTTGTGTGCCAGGACGGAAGCCAGTAGAAATAGAAGGAAGCTCAATAACACCAGTAGAGCTGCGAGAGTGAAGCATAGGGCCGGTTTCATCGAAAGAAAGCAAAGAAACATGAGAATAAACTCCTCGGGTAAACTTTTCTATGCACCAAGAAACTAGACCTGCGCCTCGGTAAAGTGCAATCTTCATAGATCACTTCCATTGAACTAGAACGTTGTTTGTACGAAGCTTAGGACGACTAGAACTTTGATAAGCTACGCCCATAACAGCAATAGTATCTCCACGATTTATAGTAAAGCCGGGACGATCACCAATTAAGGTAGCAGCCTCCCTAGTATCATTACGAGGACGACCATGTTCAAAACGTCCCATCTTAGTAGCCTTACCACTCTCGATCTTAATGGCTACCCAAGTAATATTAATGTCCTCTTCACGTGCGGGAAAATCTGGCTTATCAAAGTCTAGGTGAATAGTATCACCCCTGACTATAACAGAACGAAGTTTTGTGGTAATCTTATCATCACCATAAGGGCGTAGACCCTTGACTGAAATGTAATCAAGAGAATTAGTGGCTTCTACTACCAGATTAGTTACAGAAGATTCGTTAACAACATTAGTTACAATATTAGTAACATAAATTGGAATATAGTTGGTCGCAATTACCACAACATTAGTCTTAGGAGATGGAAGCTCAATATTCTTGATAGCCTTATCAAGAGATTCACAACCAACAAGACAGATACTCAACAATGCTAGATAACGCTTCATGATTTTTCCTTTACTTAAATAAGAAACCAATGAATCCGGTAATTAATGCACCTACAACAAAAACTAAAGCTCTAATGATTTGATGATGGTTATTTACTTTAGTCTGAAGAGAAGGTGCCCCATTATCTACGAAAAGTTTGTTGTGAATAAGACTTACCGTGCTATTTAAAATCTTTAGTTCATCTGCTACAGCTTTTTGTGTAGTTTCTAAAGCCTGATGACGTAAAGCACAAACTGTAGGATCAAACTTAACTTGAACCTCTTCTTGCTTTAATACTATTTTAGTTGGTACCATAATGTTTCACCATAATAAGTCTACGCACGCAATCGGGGAATGGTTCTGTGTGCGGACTCATGGCAACATCCGCTCGATATTAATGAAGATGTACCCGCCATTCACATTGGCCTGGCCATTGCTGACGCCGGTTGCGTTGTACTGAGCGATGAACACCTTGACCACGCTGGTATCTGTGCAGGCCACGGTTGCGCCAAAGCTGATGGTGTCGGAGTAGTTAGGGGCTGATGCGTCGTACACCGACAAACGGTTGACGTATGGCACACCATCAACCGTGATCTGCTCCGTATACGGAAATCCGTTAGGGATAATTGGCCAAATGTGCTGATAGTCGACGCGATACCGTCCGGCGTTTTTCGGGTAAAAGAACCCATTGGTCATGTCGTACTCATTCAGGGTGTCACGGCGTTCAACCTGCATTTGCAACGATGTTGCAACGCTCGGCGGAACCAGAACTAGATTGGTCCGCGTGGCATAGATGCTGGTGTAGTTCGTGTAAGCCGTAGCAGTGAACGTGATGGATGGAATATTGGTAATGCTGTATACACCGGCCATGTTTATGTTGGCGAGTGCCGTACCATTGTGCGCTATGGCGTCAATGTCGTTGGTGCCAACGCCCCACACACCGCTGCCGATATTGTTCACTACACCAGCCGCTGTATTTGTGTTGTATAAAACAAAGCTTGAGAGTGATGACAACTTACGATCTACTTCCTCATCAGTTACATATTCATTTGCATTAAAATTAGTTTTAGTTGTATGTAAACCTAAAACATTAGTTGATCCATCAAAAATGCCACTAGAAGCTTGATGTACATATATTGTATTTCCAATAGCATTAACGAGCATATTAGTTCCAGCCACAATTGTGACTTCATTACTTAATCCATTAAGACGCCATACTGAAGTATTCGTAGACGTGCTAGAACTAGTTCCATTTCCAGGAACTACAATAAAACCATTTACATATAACTCCGCAGAAGCGACACTACTCAATAGTGCCAAGCTTGCGAATAAGTTTTGCTTCCAGTTCATCTTGTGCCTTGTTCATGTTGTCAAGTTGAATAGCTACGTCACGTTCAAATTCTGTCATTCTACGTTGAAGCTCTTCTGGACTAAGTTTCTCTCCAGAAAATCTACCAATCTGTAGAGTATTCGTTGCACTCATGGCTTATATGCTATAGGAGTTAAGAATAAATGATTAGTAGTCTTGTTCTCAAACTTAATTACATCTTGATAGAATACCCAACGAATAGATTCTACCCAAACGAAGTTTGTTACATCACCGAAGTTCATACCCCAAACACGATTAGAAACTGTTCCACGCAACTGCCAGAAGTTGAATTCTCCTGTAGTTGCTACCTGATTACTAAACACACCAGTAAGACCACTAATACCATAAATGATATTAGTACTAATGTTTTGAAAACTTACTGCACTTGTTGGAGCAAGAACAAAGGTTCCCAAGTAATATGGGGTTTCTGCCTTACTCCAACAAGCCAGCAAGAACAGGATTGTCAGGAGTTTCTTCATGTTAGTCCCGCCAATTCACATTGAGGAACTAGATAAGATTCTACCTCTAATCCCGTTTTTAAAGAACCTGGTATCGGTTTGTTACGTTTACGAAGTTCATTACAGATAGCCTCAAAACTATTAGTATCATCTTTCACTATCTGCTTGGCTTCCTCTATCACGATTCCACGATAAAGTTTAAGATGCATAGCTAAAGCATCAATCACGTCCACCAACTTACCATGAGGAAATTGAACAAGTTGTGTCTCAAGTGCTTTAGCAAGACCTTTAAAGAAGATTATTTGACCATTAGCAAAGAGTGGTTGTAATCCACGTATTCTTACTTCCTTAGCTGTACGACTTTCCATCTTTACGATAGGAACATACATACGACGACGTTGCATTTCATCTCGAATGAAGTAAGTAAGAGCTTTCTGATAAGCTACAGTTTCAACTATCAAGCACCTAGCCTTCTCTTCATTAGAGAGAAGAAGGTCTAGAGCTTTCATAATAGTTTCTTGTGGACTAAACTTACCATGAAGAACATCAGCTACCCAGATAAAATGGTTGTGATGCCAGCATCCAATGATAGCGGTATCACAAGCGTCGTCCTTATCTGAAACTGCGGGGTCAATTGAGACTGCATAGTAAGCATCTGGATGAATCTGATCTGTTCTGCAATACTGGAACCACTTAGGGTCAAAGACTCTCTCTCCTGCCGGGATAGGAGAGTTAAGATAGAGACATGAAAATAGGTACGGTCCCAAGTCACGTGCGAATTCATCTAACTGCTCCTGAGAGTAGAAGGCTTCAAATTGGGGTTTACCATCAACTAGAGCAGGAATATCTATGATAAGATAATCAGGTTCATGCTTCTGAATGTAATCAATCAGATCATAGTCTGACCAACGAGTAGTTACGATTACACGTAAACGAAGTCCTCTAGGAACTAAAAGCGGCAATCCTAGCTTATGCCAGCCGATTGCCTTCTCAGTATCTTCGATAGAAGGTAAGGCCATTTCAACGCCAGAATCAGACTCATCTGGAGCTAAAGTATCATCTTCAATGATAACATTAAAGTGCCGGCCTGTTACCCGAGTCTTAACACCAGCAGCCTCATACGTAGCTTCAGGAAATGTCTTAGTACGACGAAGTTCGGCAGCTTGATTAGTCCAGCGCTGATCCGTTGTAGGAAGAACTTCAGGAAACAATGCACGAAACAATTCGTTAGAATCCACGATACCACGAATGTCCTCGATCTTCTTTGTAGCATTAGGACTAGAGTTTGAACCTATAAGAATACGTATATTAGGGTCTTGAATAGTAAGCCAGAGACTCAAGTTCCTAGTTACCATTGTACTCTTAAGAGAACCACGAGGCATTACTACAGCAATCTTGCAAGTATTCAACATAGGCTTTTCTTCATTTGGTTCTCGAAGTTCTTTCAAGAAACCGCTAGATTCAAGCTTCTCTTGAATAGCATCACAAAGACGTTCATGCGTTTTATCAAACCATCCATCATCTTGGATTAGTTTACAAAACGCAGAGTAAGAACGTCTGCTGATTTCTGCTAGTTGTTCTACTTGCATATGAGGAGCTTTGAAAGAAGGAAGAGGGCTTCGGAGAGGAGGAAGCAGGCAGCCAGGAAGAGAAGAGAAGAGAGGAGAAGAGGAGAGAAGGCAGCCTCGGGAAGAGTGGCTAGGAGGAGCGTGCAAGGAAGGACTATGGACAATGCCTTGAATAGCTTATCCATTAGCTGCCTCCGCCTCGGCTGGAACTGGCTTTTCAGCTAGGGCTATGCCAAGCTTTTCAGACACAAAGGTAGCTTTGCTTGCTGAGATCACAATAACTGGGGCCGCAGTCTTGTCAGTCTCCTTGGCTTTGCCAGTGTAACCTATGCGATCTAGGATCGACTCGGCTGCTTTAATTCGCGTGCTAGGCGAGGCTCCACCTTCTACGTCGAAGTTACCTACCTCGTCCACTAGGAGCTTGGCGGCTTTCTGGCCTGCTTCTCTCATAGTGCGAAGCACGGGATCGGCTGAGGCTGCTTCCATAGCTTCTTCACGAAGCTGATCTGTGAGCTTGGCTTGCTCCACCTTGAAAAGGTCGCTGTTAGCAATACGTTTATATTGCTCATAGCTAAGCTGATACTCCTCACAGATGCTCTTTAGGTTGCGACCTTGAGCTAGAAGGAGCATAACTAAGCGAGCTGTATTAGGGAGTTGCTTTTCCATTATGGCACCCTGAAATCTAAGTAATACTTACCGGAAGGCCAACGACAGGTTGCAGTAAACAGATTGTCGCGAAAGCGCCAAAAAGGGACTAAGGTGTCTGAACCAACTAGTTCAATAAGTTCTAAACCGGGGGTAGGTTCCTTGTTTACTATCATTTCTATCTCTTTGTATCCCGCTAATTGTGGCCAAAAAGCTAAGAGACGTTCAGTACAAAGAGCTATGGCTCGACCTACGTAAAAGGTCTGGTCTTTGTTAAGTCTTAATCTAAATACCTTTTCCATAAGTATCTTTTGAGTCGTGGATTCTGCCTTCGGCCTGTCGAACATTACCTCTTACTAGTGGGTTATGCAAATGCATTTTGAGAGGAATCTTTTAATTCATTGTTAACGTGACTTTGGGCGAAAATTTTGCGAATTACTAGGTAAAAAATTAGGGAAAATTTGTGGGAGGTATTTATGTATCATGGCGCCGCCCGGCCGGGGGGTCGCCCCCTATCCCCTAATCCCTACCGCCTTACCGTAGATTACCAGCTAATCCCTACCACGCCGATAGAGATTAGGTGGTAGCTAGATTGATAAACATACGCAACCATTGATAAGGTTTAGCAAGCTAGACATTGATAAGGTTTAGCAAGCTGCCTCTTGTGGCATGGTACTTATACGTGGTATCCTTAAGGTCTCATTTGTGAGAACGTTCTCAAAAATGCAACCCGCTGGCCGATAGCATCTTACGCAATAATGAGAACGCTTTTTCGCACGTTTGAGACTACGTGCTACTACCTATACCATACGTGGTACACAATCCGCCCGGACCCACTATATGTAGTGTAGTTTGTCTCAAAAATGAGAATGGCATACTTGGCATGCCGATTGCTTATATATCATCGCCTTGCTACATGGTGTAGAAGGGCAGTACCTAAGGGTACAGGAAGGACTAGGACAGAATGAAGGTTAAGATTATTGCGGATTATGCCCCTAAGGCCACGGAACAGCTTAAGGCTCGTTGTGCTAAGGCTGGGCTTAATCACGCCGAGTTGAAGTATGACGCGGTGTCGCTGGTTGAAGGTAGCGGTGGTAAGGCCGATAGCTGGGCCGAGCAGCTTGAAGCCATTGCCACCGACATCCGCAATACGGCCATCAACACGGGTAAGGCTGTCAACGTCGCGCATATCACCGGCGCGTGGCTTCTGGCGCAGGCCCTTTCGATTGGCTTCCAGACCGCGC
>CAZWRK010000018.1:23401-30365 GCA_964635875.1 uncultured Aquaspirillum sp. | reverse complement strand
CCTAGCTTATCGGAACAGAAAGCAAGTTACTTACAATGCCCTTTCTGTTCTAAATTCGTTAGCATGGCGCACCATGACCATTATCGCACCATGCTATTGCACCAGCAGCGCGACCACCTAATTGAACCTACAGGTCCAGCCATTAGGTTCGATATGCTTGTCGTAAGGTTACTGCCGCGCCACGCTGTTCCTTTAATCCCGTCCGCCCCCGCCCCTGCAATGTATTGGTCTAGTTCCTATCCTAGGAGCAAGCGTGCTACTAAGGTTAGTGTGGCCAAAAAGCCACTAGGGCCGGAGATTGTCCTGTAATAAATCTCACCATTTTCGCCCCGATAGCTTCGCCTAGTCTCAATTCTGGATTCGTTCAGCGAATGAGCAATTCGGAATTTTCGCCTTTTTCGAGTATTAGTAATAAAGTATTAGACCCCCGGACATATGGTAAGGGGTTAGCGTTAGGTGGGGTGTACAAATATGTACAACAAATGGTGTGTAGGGGTATTAACAAATTATTCTAAACAATACCGCCGGGCGAAAAAAAAATATATATATATAATATATATAATATATAATATATATAATACTATGTAAGTAGTGTTAGAGAAAGGAAATAAGCAATGAAAACTAGAGTCACTACAATAGGTTTTGCACAATGTGGACATTGCCACAAATGGTGTTACATACCACAAGACTTTGATGAACGCAAGCACTTTATTCAATGTACCTGTAAAAGAAAGATGTATCTTCAACATAATCTCGATCCTATTAAGGATATGATGTTTCCACAAACCAATATGATTTTTGGTTCTCTAATAAAGCAATAAGTAACTCCACTAGAGAAAGGAAATGAAGAAATGAAATCAGACTACCCTCCCGAACTAATATGCTTAGCAGCAGTTCTTCAAGAAATGCCTCGTTTCGTGAATGATCTAAGATTCACCAAATTCATGTACAGGGCAATTTCAACAGATACAGGAAAACCCTCTATCAATGAAATACAAGATTTACGAAACCAGACACCAATATCTATCATCGAGGCAATGGAAACTCTTTGGAAACAACCCAAAGTAGTAATCAGCTTAAGCGCAATGAGAGCTATCGGAGTAGAATTCATAGATTAACAGAAGAAAGGAAACACGCTAATGTTCCAAGTAAGCGACAGCGTAGGCAAAACCATCCATATCGAGGACAAGGTTGAAGTTCTAGATCAAGGCGAAGCAATCGTAATTGCTATGTTCTCGCCTAGTGAGATTCAAGTTCAACCAGCCTCTGAAGGCTTACCTTTCGTGGTTAGTCCTGACAAGCTCACAGTTAAGGAAAGTCTAATCAATCAAATTCTGAATCTACGTTCAATGGATGACTTTATGAAGCTAGTTAAAGGACTAGCTGATTCTGTGCAGCCGAAGAAGCGTGAAAAGAAGAAAGAAGCCTCCCAGCAGGGAGAGTTAGGCTTAGGAGAGGGAGAGAAGAAAGAGGAAGAGGAAGAGACTATCCTCTAGAGGTAATTAGGCCATGACTAAATCTTATCCATTAATGCGTATGTTCGCACCGGGAGTCTACTACGCCAAGGTTCTTCCTGCACCAACTAAGAAGCCAGACTCTCCCTCTCCTGAGCCTTCTTCCTCTCCCTCTCTGCCCTCTTAATGGCTTCAAAGAACTAGAGACTAAAGAAAGGATAATGCAATGAAACCCTTCCTTATTATTATTCGTGGCCTTCCTGGTAGTGGCAAGACTACCTTAGCCAAGGGCTTACTTAAGTGCATCCCCGGCCTAGTCCATTGTGAGGCGGACCACTACTTCCATAAGCAAGATGGCAGCTACAAGTTTGACGCTACTAAGCTCCATCTAGCTCACGAAGCCTGTCAGAATCAAGCTATGACAGCGATGGAAGAAGGCAAACCAATCGTCGTAAGTAATACATTCACTCAAGTTAAAGAGATGGCTCCCTATCTGGAGTATGCTTGTCTCTTTAACTATGACATCAAGGTACTTACCGCCAATGGCAAGTGGCCTAACGTTCACAACGTGCCCGAGACTACTTGCGAAGCTATGAAAGCTCGCTGGGAAACCTTCGATCTTGACAAGTATCTTGCAGACTTTCGACTTCGTGCAGGTAGATTTGGTTGTAACTAAAAAGGAAACTTAATATGAAAGAACAGAGTCTTTTAGGTTGGTCCCCAGCAGGCGAAACATGCGATAGCACTAAGGAAGAAGCCCAACGTTGGAAAGCTTTGCTAGAGCGTCTCTTTCCTAATCCGCCTCCTGGTAGCTACTTCGATGTAGTTAATCGGGATGAAGTGTGGGAAGTAATCCTGTTCTTTAATCCTGAAATAGAAGGTTTCCAGTATGCTGAGATAGTGGAAAGCTGGGCACCTATCCTCTACAGCGAGGCACCAAGTGAGCCTTATGACTGGACTACGTTCTGCGGTAAGTTGTATCAGCCTCCCGAATCTAGTGAAGGTGACAATAAGATGGAGATAGGAGAATGAAGCTAGCTTTAGCTATTGAAATATGTTTTTGGGGTCTATGTTTATTTGGTATGGGTATTGTAATAGGTGATGTATGTTCCTTATGACCACAACTGAAACCCTGATCTATTGCCATACCCTGATTGGTGTGGCTTTTATTTTTGCCTTAGTGATTGTAGTTAAGATGTGGAACGACAGCAACAACAAAAAGGACAGCTAATGAACAGCGCAAAGCCTACAGTTTGGGACATCTATTTCACCGACTTCCGTGAGACAGGTAATAGCATCACCACGATGCACGAACCTAAGATTAGCCATGATGGTCGGGTTCTTACCTTGGACCACGCCTTCTGGAAGCGCAAGTATCATCGACAGGTAGTTCTAATGAATCCTCAGTCTCTTATGATTCGTAGCTTTTCCTTGCACGAAGGCTATCTTTGGGTGCAGGAAGAACTCGCTGGTCGTGGTATTAAGGTAGGCTAGGAACTAATCATGCAAGAATCTTCTAAGCCTACGCCTTACGCTGTCTTTTGTGATGGTGATGCTAGAGATGTGAAATGCAATGGTGGTGCACGTATCTTTTTAACAGAGAAAGAATATGATAGGCAAATGAAAGAATCTGATCGACGCTGGAAGTGTCCTCGTTGTCATGGTAATGCTACATTCGATGATGTGAATTACGAGACTCACATGGAGACCAACTAATGCAACGTCCTACTAAAAAGCATTGGGATGCAGCTAAGGCTTACGCTAAGTCAACCGGACTTAAACTTTCTGGTGGCATAATTAGTGAAATTGTTCTTCGTAAGCGAGCATTGAAAGATTACATTAGAGTAATCTGCGTAAACAAGGAAGATACTCATGCAGTTTTCCATGAAATCGGTCCAGATAAGGCTTCATGTAACTGTGGACGTTGCCGCACAGCTTGGTTTAACTTTGGACTACGCGCATGAGCTTCTCCACTAATGTACTAGAGCGAAGGTTCTCGCCTAGTTCCATAGCTCAGTTCCAGACCTGCCCACGTAGCTTCTTCTGGAAGTACATCGTCAAGATGTATCCTACAGGAAGCTTTCCTGCACTGTCCTTCGGCAAGGCTCTGCATGAGGGTTTAGCTGTATGGAACAAGAACGGAGGCGATAGCATAGGTGCAACCCAAGCAGCAGTCCTAGCATGGGAACGAGAGGCTTTAGCAGGAGAGGCGGGCCGTGACCTGCAAAGCCTACTAGTGTCTCTGGGCACTTACTTTGCTACCTATAAACCAGACGGCCTTCCTCCAGATCGTATCGAGGTAAAGTTTGAGGTTCCTATGCCAGACGGAGCGACTACCTTAATTGGTATCATTGACCGTATGGCTATGGAGCCTCAGCCTACTATCATAGATACTAAGACAACTAAGTCTAGTCTCACTGGAGACTGGTTCTGGTCTAGGTATGAGAACTCCTTCGCTTTGCTAGCTTACCTTTATGCCGCCTCCAGCCTAACTGGCGTCGAGCATGAAGCTATCTGCCTAGATGCAGTTCGTACGCCTACTAAGAGCGAGGCTGATCTACAGCGTAGAACTTTCTTGGCTACGGAGCGACAAAGGTTGGAGTTCTTGGCTTCGTACGAAGAGTGTGTAGAGCAGATACTAGAGGCAACTGTTCCTCTCTTCTCTTCTCTTCCCTCTTCTCCCCTAAAGCCCTACTCTCCCCCACCCGGCCTACATCAATCCTTCTTTGCCTCTTCTCTTCTACCAGAAGAACTAGAGTTGGTAAAGAAGGCTTTTGCATGTAATCATCATAGTTGTTCTGACTATGGTGGTTGTCCTTATCTGCAGGTGTGTAAGTATGGTGGTAATCGTGCGATGATGGAAGATTATAAGATTAAAGAAAGGAACGTAGAAAATGATTAAAACTAGTTATGTTTGTGATTTTTGTGGGAAGGTTGTAACCCGCGAACAACTATCGGAATTACAATTAACTATAAGGAATTTAGGGTATTCAGAATATAAGTCTACCATTTATAGTTCACATATCTGTAATGATTGTTATAAGAGAATTAATTTCCTAGCTTTACAGAAAACGCAACAGGCAGAGTCTCCTAGTGCAACAGTAGGACAGAAGTTGGTTGATATATTCAAACAGATGGGAGTTAAATTCGATGAATAAGCAAGCTACTGTGCAGCCTGAACTTCCTGAGAATCCGCCTAGTCGTACTTGGATGTGTTGGATTCCTCATCGTGGTGCTCCTAATAAGCGTCATCCTTCCCATGATGAAGCTGTTAAGGAAGCTAAGCGTTTATCTGCTAGAGAGCATTGTGATGTATTTATTCTTTGTGTCTCTGGTGTGGTTTCTTGGCCTAAGAATGTTGCTCCTGAGTATAGGCCTACTATCTAATGGACCACATACTTCGTCGGGCTATACATAAAGCTGGGCGGAGTCCCTGTCATTTCAAGATAGCGGCCATAGGATTAGATAAGAATGGTCGCTATCTTGGAATGGCTTTTAACTATCCTAGGTTTTCTCGTTTAGGTGGAGGGGTACATGCAGAAGTTCACTTACTTGCAAAATACGGACTTAGAGTTAGAACTATCATTATCTGTCGCACAAACAAGACTGGTGGTATATTACCTATTCATCCTTGCGTTACTTGTGAACGGCTGCTTGGTAAATTACGTATTACTTGGAGGACGTTAAGCAAATGAAATTACCTAAAGTATTACTTCTTAATCTCTATAGTAAACCTTTTCGTTATGATGAACAGGCACAAGCTATTTTTGATAATAGAGATACTATGATTTTAGATATAAGGGGTTTTGGTTATTTATCTACTAGATGTGACAGTAATGCTGAGGCCGATATTTTAATAAATGAATTTGGTGAGTGGTTAACTTTGTTACTTATGGATAAAGTATGAACTATTCAGCGTATCAGCAAGCTATCTTTAATGAAGTTCAAACTGGTTCTGGTAATCTATTGATCGAAAGTGTAGCGGGTAGTGGTAAGACTACTACTATTGTCGAAGCTCTCAAGTATGTTGATCCTAAGTTGCGGACTCTGTTCCTAGCTTTTAATCGTAGCATAGCTAATGAACTTGGCTTTAGAGTTCCACGTAATGTGGAATCTTCTACGTTTAATTCACTAGGTTTCAAGGTTTACCGTTCAAAGCAATGGGTTAAGTTGAACGAGGATAAGACTAGGAATTGTTTGTTTAATGAAGTACTAAATTACAAGAGTCAGACTCGGCTTTGTTGGCAGTTGCTTGGTCCAGTATGTAAGTTAGTAAGCCTACTTCGTAGTAACGCCGTCGATCCT
This sequence comes from uncultured Aquaspirillum sp., assembly GCA_964635875.1. Taxonomy (GTDB): domain Bacteria; phylum Pseudomonadota; class Gammaproteobacteria; order Burkholderiales; family Aquaspirillaceae; genus CAZWRK01. Next base: position 24,606 of record CAZWRK010000018.1, on the reverse strand, counting down.
GATGTTTCAGATGAAGCTTACTATGTGGAATATTGCAAGCAACTAATGCAGATGTATGATATTGATATAGATTTGAAGTGCCTGTCTATTGCCGTACGCACGTTCAAAGCAGTAGCTGCTAAGATTACAGTCTGTGACTTTGATGATCAGTTGTATGTACCAACTATGCAAGGTTGGCTGCAACCTACGTACGATCGCATTTTCGTAGATGAAGCACAAGACCTTAATGTAATTCAGCGTAAGATGGTAGCTTTACTACTTAAACCAGAAGGACGAGCTGTCTTTGTTGGAGATAGTTCACAAGCTATCTATGGTTTTCGTGGAGCTAGTCCTACTTCGATGAATGACATCATGGTAGACTTCGCTTGCAAAACACTTCCTCTCTCTATTTCATATCGTTGTTCTAAGCGAGTGGTAGATGAGGCGCGTAGTATTGTACCTCGTATCGAGTCTAGCGAGACTGCACCAGAAGGCAACGTCAAGACATTGGATTCACAACAGTTTCTTGAGGAAGTAGTTCCTGGTGATATGGTTCTTTGTCGTACTACTGCGCCTCTTGTCCAATGGTGTTTGCGTTTGCTTTCAAGTAACAAGATGACATACATTCAGGGACATGATCTAGGTGAAGCTCTTATCGAGTTCGTCCAAGAGTTTGCGCCTCAGCCTATGATGTCATCTGATCTAGTGATGGAACTTACTAAGGCTGTAGAGCAAGCAAGACTTAAGATGGAAGGTGTTAAGCTTGCTGCTTATGAAGATCGTATTGCTGCCGTGATGCATCTAGCTTCTAGTTTTCGTAATACGATTGATATTGAAACCGCACTTAGGTCTATGTTCCAAGATCGTGGTGCAGGCATTAAGCTTTCAACAATTCACAAAGCGAAAGGGTTGGAAAACGATAAGGTCTTTCTGGTATGTCCTGAACTTCTGCCTCATCCCAAAGCCACAAGGTCTTGGGAGTTAGTGCAGGAAAGTAATCTGAAGTATGTAGCAATAACAAGAGCAAGGAAGGAGTTTGTTTATGTCAAGAGCTAAGTTCAAAAGAGGAGTTCAATATCTAGACTTCTTCGATCTTTTAATTGATCTAGGTCTAGGTTTTATGGTATATCGTGGTCATAAGTTGATGTCACCAAAGTTTGTAAGAAACATGAAGTATGTTACGATTCTTAAGGGTTTTGGTTCACCGGGATTCTTCAAAGCGGAGC
>CAZWRK010000018.1:0-23301 GCA_964635875.1 uncultured Aquaspirillum sp. | reverse complement strand
GTAAGTAAATTTCCCCCGCGGGGAAAAGGCAAGCTAGCAGCCTCCAATGCTAGTATTGAGAAAGGTGAGAGAGTATGCCTATAGTTAATGTTGCTGGATTGAAGGATGATGAGGGTAAGCTATTCGAGGTAGTTCCTGCTGGTAAGTACGAGATGCAGATTACCAGTGTGGATGAAGGCGAGACTGGCCCTACCAGCAAGAATCCTGGTGCTCCGATGCTTAAGGTTAAGTGTCGGATTATTGATGGAGAGCATGCTGAGCGAGTGCTCTTTACCAATATTATGATTCCCACGGCTAATATGGACGAGAACGCGATTAAGTTGAATCGTGCTCGTCTTAAGAGGCTGTGCATGGCTTGTGGTCTTAACATCACTACTGATGGTTTGGATACACAGGACTTGATTGGTGCTACGTTTATGGGTGTTGTTGGAGTTCGTAAGGATAAGAATGATCCTAACAAGGAATTCAACGACATTAACGATTACTTGGCTAAGTAATTGTGCGCGCTGCTCAAACTAAACCTGTAGTTTAGTTTGCTCCTGCGGTGTGGTCCCGAGCCGTGCAGCAGTATCGGGACTAAGGAGTTCTCTCATGGATGATCTACCAGAAAAAAATTCAGGTGTATTCAGAGTTCCTATAGCTAAGATTGTCATTGGTGCTCGTCAACGTCAAGATTTGGGCGATATTCAAGGTCTTGCTCTTGATATGCAAGATCGAGGCCAACTTCAAAATATTATTGTAGCAAAGAATCCTGAAGAAGAAGGTACTTATATTTTAATTGCTGGTGGTCGTAGATTAGCAGCAGCTCAGTTGCTTGGATGGGAAGACATTGATGCCAAGTTACTAGATACTTGTGATGAGGTCACTCGGAAAGAAATTGAACTCGTAGAGAATCTTAAGCGTAAGCAGTACAACTTGCATGAAGAACTTCAAGCTATGGCTGAGTTGCAGAAGCTTAAAGTTGGTCTCTTTGGTGCAGGTTTGCCTGGTCGTCTTGGTGGTGGATGGACTCAGCGTGATTTAGCTAGAACTTTGGAATGTTCTGTAGGCAAGGTAGCTCAAGACCTCGATCTTTATAAAGGTATGCAGGAATTTCCTGAACTTGCTAAAGAACAGAATCGTCGCGAGGCTATGAGGAAGTTGCGTTTACTTCGTGCTGGCAAGCATGCACCTAGAGTTAAGTCAGAAGAACTTAAGTCTAAATTGGAAGAGCAGTATCTCTTTGGAGATTTCTATGTTGAAGCTAAATCGACAGAACCTGGTCTTGCTAATTTTGTTCTTACTGATGTTGAGCGTAGGAATAAATCGGACTTTGTGGAATTACTTAATCGAATTATTGTTGCAGGTGGGGAAGGCTTTATCTTCTGTCCTATCGACTTGCATACTGAACTAAAACGTTTTCTTGTGGAGGCTAAGTTCTATGTCGATCCTGAACCATACATACTACAGATCAAAACGGAGAATACACCACAATACTTTATTTGGTTCGGTAAATATATTAAGGCTCCGCCTGATGGAGTACGTAGAATTTATTCTTTTCATCGTGATTCCAATGTTGTTTCTCCCAAGGACAAACCAGAAGCGTTGGCAACTGCTTTACTTATGCTTTGTCGTGCTTCCTCTCCTTTTATTATTGATCCTTTTGGCTATGGTGGAGTAACAGCTAAAGCTGCATTGAAACTTGGTAAGAGTTGTAGAGTGTGGTGTGATGACAAGGAAGTTTACGAACGTGGTAAAGCCAAGATACTAAATGAACTCTTGGCGTAAGGAGAAAGTTATGTCAGATCCTATAGACCTCGTAATTAATTTAAACGCGTCAACTAATGATCTTAATCAACATCAGGCTTCATGTCTTCGTACCGCACAGTATCCTAATGTAGGTAGGAATTATATTTATCCTACACTAGGTTTACTGGGTGAAGCTGGTGAAATTGCCAATAAGCTCAAGAAAGTTCAGCGAGATTCTGCTGGTGTTCTTACTCAAGAACATAAAGAGGCTCTTAAAGCTGAACTTGGTGATGTACTTTGGTATGTGTCGGTACTTGCATTTGAACTTGGATATAGTCTTGCTGGTGTAGCTGCAGCTAACCTTGCCAAGCTTGCTGACCGTGCTGCACGGGGAACTATCTCAGGTTCAGGTGATAACCGATGAACGCTGTTGATATAGTAGCATTGATTATTCTCATTGTAGTAATTGGTCTTTTAGGTTATCTACAAAGGTATTATTAAAATGCCTTCTTTTATCACAGATGTCAAAGTAGAAACTGAAGTAGAAGCTGAAATCTCTTTTGAAGTTTACTGTACTTGTGGTGAAGGTATTTGTAATAATACTACTACACGTAAATCTCGTACTCGTAATGAAGATCAGATAGTGATAGAACCTTGTGAAAAATGTTTACAAAAAGCTAGAGAAGAGAATGATGATTTAATTGCTGAGTTGAGACAAGAGATTGAAAATCTTAAACAAGAGGTAGATCGTGCCCAAAATCGTTAAAGGTTTTGGTCCAATGGATGCTAAGCTTATTGTAATAGGCGAAGCTCCTGGCGAAACTGAAGAACAACTAAGTCGTCCTTTTATGGGTGCAGGTGGACGATTCTTGCGAGCTAAACTTAGTAATGTTGGTATTAACCATGAACAAGTTCGCTACGAAAATTTGATGGAATATCGTCCTCCTCAAAATAAGTTTGAGTTTTTTCTACAAGGCGAAAAGTATGTGGAACTTCAAGCTCGTGTAGAAGAACTTAAAGCTCTAATTAAAACTATCAATCCTAATGTGGTACTTTGCGTAGGCCAGCAGCCTCTTCGTTTTCTAATGGACAAAACTAGCATTGGTGATTGGCGCGGTCATTTTATATGGTCACAGGAATGTGATTGTAAAATGATTGCTACATATCATCCTTCTGCTTGTTTACGTCAACGTAATGTACACAAGTCTCAAAAGCCCGGTCAGTATGAGGCTTTGTTTCAAGCTGATATAGCTAAAGTCGGACGTGAACTAGGAACTAAAGAACTTAAGATTCCTCAGTATTCATTGTTAGTTAATCCTAGCTTCGATGAAGCAATGAATGAAATGGAACAGCTTAGAACTAATGCTCAGATTCTTAGCTTTGACATTGAGACTGTAGAGAATAGATTAACTTGCATCGGCTTTTCCGCTACTACAAATAGAGCTTGTTGTATTCCTGTGTACAATGTACAAGAAGGTAAACTCGTTACTCATTGGGATGAGAGTCAGGCTAAGGCTATCTGGGAACAGATCATTGCGCTAGTAGAGAGTGATATTCCCAAAGTTCTTCAGAACTCTCAATATGATATTACAGTCTTGGAACATTACTATGGAATCAAGACTCGTAATCTCTATTGGGATACTCTAGTAGCTGCACACAATCTATACTGCGATCTTCCCAAAGACCTCGGTACTTTGATTAGTCTTTATACGAATATGCCTTATCACAAATATATGATCGAGGCAGGTTCTAATCTTGCATATTGGGAGTACAATGCACTCGATGCTTTAACTACTCTTATGATCATGCAGGAAGAACGTAAGGAATTGATCGAGTTTAAGACCTTAAATCATTTCCTTAATGTGACTATGCCTCTTATTCCTTGCTTGATTAAGATGCAACTTACTGGGGTTAATGTTGATCTTCGTTTACGTGATCGTGCTATTGACCGAGAAGATCGTTATATGACAGATATTATAGAAGCTCTTCATCAAGTTCTTCCTGGATTTAATCCTAGGTCTCCAATGCAATGTGGTAAGTTGTTTTATGACACTTTGCATTGTCCTGTTATCAGGAGTAAAGGTAAACCTACTATTGGAGCTGATGCACTTGAAAGAATTGCTGAACGTGATGAAAGACCGTATGTTAAGTTGCTTACTGATGTTGTTACTAAGTTTCGTATGTCTGGTCATATGGCTGGCGTGCTTAGGACTCCATTGTTGGCTGGGCGGATGCACACCGCGTATGACGCAGGTGGAACAGATACAGGAAGATTGAACTCAAAGGAAAGTATCTTTGGTACAGGAACTAACTTGCAGAATTTGCAACAAGGTCCACAAAGACAAATGTTGGTGCCAGGATGAAGATAGCTACATACCTTGGAGTAACTCCACAAGCACCTGTTCCATCTACACCACAAACAGAAGAAGTAACTGACGATACTTTGATGCCTCATGGTAAGTATGGTCAATATGCAATGAAAGATGTTCCTGCATCATATCTTCTTTGGTGGTATGATCAACCTATGTCTAAGTTCTATCCAGAACATAAAGCATATATTGATAAGAATAGAGCTCTTTTAGAGAAAGAAGTATCCGAACTTACCGGAGATTGGAATTGATGAATCCTAAATATGCAGAAATCAGTCCTACTGGAAGAAAACTTAAAGACGCTATTTTACTTACACCAGAAGAACGTGATCAATTATTAAAAGCGGCTTTAGAAATACCTATTTATTGTCATAGTCTTCATCTACAACTCAATGAAGTAGAACAACATCTTAGTGAATTGCGTAGAACATGGTCTAAACTAAGGGATTTTGCTGATAAGTGTTGGCGTCTACTTGAAGATTTTCATTATGATCATTTAGTAGAAACAAAGGGTTGTATATACGATGGCCCTCCTGGAGGACTTTCTATGTTAGATCGTGTAACAGAAGGGTCTTCAGTTTGGCCTGCGAAAATAAAAAAACCAGTACAGAAAGTTGAACCAGAGGTAGTTCTATGACAAACTTCGTAGATGCAGCAGTTGTTAAGCCCAATCATAATTGTCCAGTTTTAGGAGTGATTCGTACTCAAACTGGATTCATTATTAATACTGTACGTTATCTTAGTGATGGTTGGTATTCTTTCTGGGGAATTAAGTGTGAAGTAGTTTCTTGGTCAGAGAATCCTAATCTTTGTGAATTGCCAGAAGCTATTAGAACTAAGTATGGAATTAAGACTCCAGCAGAGCAACGTACAGATTACTATGATCAGGTAAACTTTGCTATTAAGCAATTAGTTCATTCTCAACATTTCCTACTTCCCGGACCCGGTAATCCTTATCTTTCTTTTTATATTCACCTCAAAGATAAAGGTGGTAAAGTTATCTATCATCTCGATGCGCAAGATTATATCTATCTTACGTTTGAGAGTATGGATGGCTTGCCAGAAGCTATACAGGGATTTGAATTAACTAAGTTGGAAATTGTAACATAAGTTGTTTGAAGCCCTAGGAGAAGAACATGGAAGAAGAGAAGAAGGCTTTGGGTGAAGAGTTGCCAGCTACCAAGAGCATGCCAAGACGGCAGCGCAGTAACTTCTTTGGTAGTCAGCAGGTAAAGTTGTTTCACAATAGTGGTAAGCCTATCCAGTTGACGCAAGGAAGTAAGCCGCCAAGTAAACAGGATTGGCATAAGATGAAAGTGGAAGTAAAGAAACTATCGAAGGAAAAACAGAAGGCATGTATTGAAATGCTCCAGAAGGGTCCGCAAGGTTGGTATGAAGTACAAGAGTTCTTGAAGAACCAGAGGAGGAGTTGCTAAATGAAGTTGTGTTACTTGGATACGGAAACTACTGGTTTGGATGCGAACGTTAATGATATTATTCAGATTGCTGGTATCATTGAGATTGATGGTCAGATTGAAGATAAGTTTGAGTTCTTGATGCGGCCATTTGACGGAGGCCGAGTAGACGATAAGGCATTGCAAGTAAACAAGCGAACTCGCCAAGAGATTGCTGCGTTCGAGAATCCTCAGATTCAGCTTGGCATGTTCCAGAGTCTACTTGCTCGTTATGTACATCCTGATATTTATACTGATTGCTTCTTAATGGTGGGACATAATGTGGAGTTCGATAAGAACTTTATCCAAGCCTGGTTTCGTAAGGCGGGCCAAGGTTCTAACTATAGGAAGTTCTTTGATTACAAGGTTGTAGATACTTATCCTTTGATCTTTACTCTTGATCAAGTATTTAAGTTTGGTCTTAAGAACCACAAGCTTGAAACGATTGCTCAGTTCTTTGGTATTCCTATTCAGGCCCACGATGCTATGGCTGATATCACAGCTACACGTGAAGTGTTGCAGTACGTGATCAAGCGTCTGCAGGCAGGCTTCCCTAATGGATTCATTTAAGGAATATACTATTAAGAGTGACGTGGCCACGTACCACATTAAACTGGTAAATGGCCACGTTACTAAAGTTTCTCATCCTTTAGGTATACTTAGAGGACAGAGGATAGACAAGGTAGTAGCTTATGTGGAGGCACGAGGATGGACGTTGACACTCATCCGAGAGAATTAGAAGAGTTCTGCTATCTTGATCAATGGGCGGCGGAAGCTTACCTTACTGCATTGGATGCAGGAGAGGAGAGACTTCTCAAGCTCTTGAATGAAGGTAAGAAGATTCATAATTGGATGTTGGATGTAACTAAAGAGAAGTTTCCTGCGGAAGTAGCTGCTTCTGGATATAACTATAAGCGGGCTAAACAAACTGTACATGGTCTTAACTATGGTATGGAGGCCGAGAAGTCTGCAAAGGAAAGTGGTCTGCCTCTGTACGTAGCACAATGGCAATCCTTGTTCTATCATGGAAGTTTCCCTGGCATTAAGTTGCGGCAGAAGCGTATCCAAGATGAACTAATTCGTACTAGAACTTTGACCAGTGTGCTTGGACGTAAGCGAGTCTTTTTGGCTCCCTTTGGTCCTGAGCTACTTAATCAGGCATATGCTTGGCCTAGTCAGAGTTGCATTGGAGAACTAACTAACATTGGACTAACGAAGCTCATGCATATCGGTCTAATTCTAAAAGACCCTTGGATGTTTCCTTGTTTGAATACGCATGATGGTCTAGTCATTAGGATGCTTAAGGGAACTCGAGAGCAAGTTAAAGCTAGGGTACGTCAAGCGTTTAACTTGCCTCTAGTCAAGAATGGATTGAGAGCTACGATACCTATTGAAGTAGGCTTTGGTCCAAACTTCCAAGAACATGATGAGGATGTAGAGGTGATACGATATGAGTGATAAAATGCCAGATGAAGGCGATTCTTGTAAATTTGCTGAATGTTCAGGTCATTATGTATATAAACCTAATGGAGAATGTACTTGTCATCTAGCTCCTCCTTGTGAAGCTTGTGTAACATCCAAATTAGTATGTGATACATGCGGAGAACAAGCTGATGAAACTTGATCTAGGTATTAAACCCCGTAAATGTCCCAATGGCTTCCTTGAAGACTATCTTACCTTTACCAATGCACAAGAATCACCAGAAGACTTCCACTTGTGGACGGCGTTTGGACTCATCGCTTCTGCTCTCGGTCGTAATATCTCTATCTCTCGTGGTTACTTTCATCTCTTTCCTAATCTATATATCGTACTGGTGGCAGAGTCTGCAGCCTTACATAAATCAACTGCGTTAAACATGGGAATGAAATTGCTCAAGGAAGCTTTGCCAGAGAAGTCTACCTTCAGTCAGAAGGTAACAACCGAGGCGTTGATTAACTTCCTTGCAGAGCAGACCAAGAAGGTTGGACATAGTGTAGCTACTATTGCTGCATCTGAGTTCAGCGTATTCTTTGGTAAGTCTCATGTGGACCCTACGCTAATTCAGACTTTGACTGATCTCTACGATAGTCCTGCTTATTGGTCTTACAAGACTATTATGCGAGGACTAGAGGAATGTCAGAACGTAGCTATCACTATGCTTGCTGGAACTACGCCAGATTGGATTAAGTCTAGTCTACCAGAAGATAGTATCGGTGGTGGTTTCACTAGTCGTTTGCTGATGGTTAATCGTACGGAAAGTGAGAAGCAAAAGAATCCCTTTCCTGAGATGTCGCCAGAAGCAATTAAGGCTAGAGAGAACTGTGTTCATGACTTAAAGACTATGGCTGAACTGGTCGGAGAACTTGTACTTACTCCAGAAGCCCGAGAGTTCTACATTCGCTGGTATGATATTCACGATCTTAACAAAGCTCCTGTTGGGATGCGTGGATACTATGGACGTAAGGGCGATTATCTACTTAAACTTGCTGGGATTATTTCAATATCCAAAAACAATGATTTGCGTATTACCAAGGCAGATTTGGAGCAAGCCTTGTTCTTACTAAATGATAATGAAGACTACATGGCTGATATTATGCGTACTATGGCACAGACAGATGAAGGTAAGAGAGTAGATCGTGTACGTACCGTGCTTCGTAGGAATAATATTGCTAGGGGTACAGGTTATGTTAAGGGTTGTACGCACAGCAGTCTGATGCAACAAGTAAGTCATACTATGACTAGAGATATGTTGAATGTTATCTTGCAGACTTTGGAGTTGTCTGGTGAAGTGAAACGTGAATCAACACCAAGAGGCGGAGTTGTGTATCTATGGTTAGGGAGGTGACAACATGATGACACTATCTGTCTATAATGGTCATGGTAAAGCTTGGTGGGTAAAGGTGCGTCTAATTGATAATCAGATTGTACAGACTCATGAAGACTTACTAGATTATCTTGGTAATGATCTAGAGCAAGCTAAAGTTGACTGGAAGGATAGAAGTTGGACTTGGCAAAGTAATTAGAAGGGAGAACTTTAGTGCATATGGAACTGGCCCATATAAGCACGTTATCACCGCATGAAAATTAATACCACTTATTAGTGGTTACGCTTAGGACCAAACTGAGACTATAAGCCTCCGGTCCAAAAAAGCAAGAAAGCCCGCAAGTAGGATTGCTCCTGCCTGCGGGCTTTCTTTTTTCTTGGCAATCTTACTTACGACTGCCCTTCTTGCAACCCCTCTTCCTTGCCATCTTTCACCTCCGGTTTCTTGAAGTCCTTCATCCATGTGTAGTTAGCGAATAGATACTTAGGCCAATTGCCAAGGTCAGTACGAAACTGTAGGAAAGGATCGTACTGCACCATGTTCTTAATTGTAGCGAATACTCGCTTTTTAGCTTCATAGGCATACCCTCCCCAGCAAGTAACGAGGCAAACTTCCTGACTACGTGAAGCCATCAGTCTCCAGATATGCTTCTCTGCATTATGAGGAGCTTTAATCTTCTGGGTAGGAAATGCCATAGGGAATGGTGCAGCAGAAACCAAGACGCCCATTACCATAGAATCGTAGAGCTTATGATCTTCCTTTAGTCCTGCACAGAAGGCGATGGTATCATCCAACGAAGTTTTACTAATTTCCTGATAGAGACCAAAAATACTAGGATTATGACCTAGAGTGAAACCAGTAGCACTAAAGCTTTCGTCAACATGAAGTTGAACCTCGCCTCGATACTGAATTTCTTTAAGTAGTTCTACAAGCTTTGCTACTTGAGGAACAGCCTCAGTAATTGGGACATTAGTAGTAATACCAAGACCTCTAGCGAATCCTACATTAGGTCCAACATCATCATTCATCAGACGATCATAGTACTGAACTTCTAGCCAATCACCAAAAGTTTTTCCATTAAATACTGAGAACAGATTAGTCTTAATAGGTTCAGAAGAAAACTTAAGAACTTCCCACGCACTCTTCCTAGCTTCTTTATTAGTCATTAATGTTATTGCGCCATTACAAGTATTTATTGCTGTAAGTCCAGGAACGAATTGATCAGCAAATACCACTTCATCAGATTCAGGTTGATTGGTCAATCTAATAGCTTCACTACGATCAGACAGATTTCCACCTACACCACGAGGACTAACTACTGCTATCTTCATTAGCTTTCCTTTTGTTTACAGGCTAGATGCCCAGGCTTCCAACACATCATCATGCTTCAATAACGTTTGATAAGTTTCCGGAGTTACATACTTCCGTAGATTTTCCAAGTCCTTATCTTCCAAACGAGATAGTAACTTCTTAGAACGAAGTGACTGCTTTACGTTCTTTTCATCTTTCAATGTAGCTACACGCAAGCCCTGTCGAATATACTTAAGAGGATCATCAGTATCACGACTATAGCCTTCTGTTCCAATGATAGTCCAATAGGCTTGCTTCATAGCTGCACGGAACTCGCGATCCTCTCTTGCTTCTTGATTACGTACAGCACGAATCTGAGGTAGGCCAGAGTAAGTAGAATACCAATTCCAATAAGCACGTACTGCACGATCGCGGTCTGAATCCTGTCCACCGAAACCAGTTGCAGCAATCATCATAGTAATGCTACGATAAGCAGGAATTTCAGTCTTTAGGAACTTACGTGCGCGGTCCATTGCGTAGGTAGAATCGTAACGATCATGTCCCATAATAGCACTGTAAGTATCGTAGAGAGTTCCAGCAATAGGTGAAGCTCCAAAGAGTAGATTCAATCCATGGTACTGATTTCTATCCCAAGCATTAGCAAGTCCAACAACTGGACCACCAATGATGTTGAAAATGAAACCTTGCTTGAAAGCTTCCCATATTCCCCAAGGATTAGATACCTGCTTCTTCTTCTCTTCCCAATCTCCCAAGCCATTACGAATTATACCCGCTAGTATCCAAGATGCTACGCCACCAATAGCACTACCAGAAAGTTCATTAAACAGAGCACGATAAGAACCATCTGTTCCACGCGCGCAAGAACCAATGGAACGAATAAGACGGTTAGCACGCATAGCAAAGTAACGATCGAATTGTATCAAAGACTTATACCACTTATTATGAGCTGCTGCTGGCATTTCTGCTAGAGTGGCATTAGTACCTTGAGTATTGATAGCAGCACGAATAATGATTTGCTCGTAGAGAGCATCAGGAGCTTTGCCTGAGAGAAGAAGTTCTATCTCGCTTCCTGCAAAACGCATATTTTCCAAGGCTGCACGATCAGTAGCAGCGACATGACCTTGCTTTAAGTCTTCAGCCATACGAGTAGCAGCTAAGGCAGCGATGATTTCATTACCTTCATTCACCCAACGAGTAGGAGTAAGGACAAGGTTAGCGAACATACGAATGGAGTCTTCCCATTTCTTATTGGGATTCACGTAACGCTTAGCAGAAAGTACAGACCTACCACCAAGTCTAGTAATATGCTGCAAAGCAGTTGAAGTATCTCCATCCATTTGCTCAATTAGAATCTTAAACATATCAGCAGTAGCACCTAGAGCACGGGATGCACCAAACGCTCCACGTGTACGCCCAGCAGTTTCAAACAAGTTGACTACCCAAGAAAGCGAAAGCTTGCCAGCCTTCATGAGAGTCACTAGATTACGCATCACTTTCTCTAGTGCCCAAGGAAGACTACCAACTTTCACAGACTTATTAAGATAGATTGGCATACCATTCAAAGCCCGGAGCAAATGCTCCATACGCCAAGTCTCATTGCCCGCCTTCTTGCGATACTCTTCTAGTTCAGTCTGAGCTACAGGTTTCTGATTCTGGTAGACACCAGTTTCTTTGTCAAACTCCATGTAAGTTCCGATAAAGCCAAGACGATGAGAAACACTATGAACTAAGTGAGTAGAAATATCATATAAGTCAGTATGTAGAAGGTCTACTCGAATTGCTCCACCTAGAGTAGCAATCTTAATAGCATCAGGAAAAACTACAAAGCTACGGGCAATCTCCATTGCATCTCTATGCTCCAGAGCACGCTTACGTCCACTATTTAGACGACGCATAGCTTCTGCTATACGAGCTTGTTCGTCCTTACCTTCAATCTTATTTTGTGGAATAGAAGCTAGTACTTTAGCAAGTTCTACACGTAGAGTATCATCATCAGAAGTTAAGATGTCATAGAGTTCTTGAGTAGCCCAACGAGGTAACTTACCCGAAGGAACAAAAGGCATCCATGCACCCCGCTTCTGCTTACCAGTTTCGGGGTCAACTGTAATAGCATAAGGTTGGTAAAGTTGTATTCCACCTTCAAGTAAGCGAAGATTTCCAATCTTACCTGTACTCTGAAGTTCACCAGTCTTACCAAGTAACTTCTTGAACATTTCTACAAGTGGAGTAGAACTAGACTTAAAGTCTATTGCGCGACGTAAGCCGCTGATAGCCCAGTCACCATTCCAATGTAGAGTATTAAGTTCAAGACGTTCTTTGGAATTCTTGACAGAGTTAGTTGCATCAATGAATTGCGCTAAGTCTTCTTCCAATGCACCAGAGATACGATGGGTAAGTGTGATAGCTTTACGAGCCTTTTGTTCAACAGCCTTTCCAAAGTTACTTCCAACAGCACCAGCAAGTTCTGCTAAATCGGAGGACCAAAGTTCAACCACTCGTAGTCCTGAACGTACACTAGCACCAAGAACATGCTTCATACGAGGCATGAAGTTCTCGACTAAACTTTGCTGCTGATGACCGAACATAGGCTGATCACGAAGCTGAGTCATGGCACGAAGGCGCATTAGACTTTCAAGTTTAGAAGCTACTTGATCGCGAGACTTGAGTCCTTTAGGCAACTGTGCCAAGAGACCTTCCGCTTTAGCCAAGCGAAGTAGTTCCTTCATTGGCATACTGTAAAAGTCTTTATACACTAGTTGTTCACCAAGGTCCAAGTCTAATTCAAGTTGAGTGTAGATTTCCTGCGGAGACGCCCAAGTAGCTTTAGGGTCTAGACCTAATGCCTTCTGTGCATCAGTAACAGGTTGACCATCAATGATATTCTGCACAGGTACAATAGCCATTGCAGAGGCACGACCCATGTAGATAACCTTCTGGTTCTTATATTTGTAAATAGTAAAGTTACCATTACGAGAATGAATCTCTCCATACTCTGCTTTCAAATCATTTTCAGAAGCAAACCAAGTATCAAACATATGAGAAATACCCGGATCAATTCGAGTAGACTTAACCTTAGCAGAAGATTCAGGATTAGTCTCTTGAGCAAAACGAGTGTACTTGATGGCACGATAGATGTCTTTCATTACCTTTCGTACATCATCAAATAGAGGCTTCAAGTAATCCGCAGGAGCTTTACCTTTAAGGAAGTAGGCTTCACCTGCATCAGCAAGAGCTTCCATAGCAATAGTTACATCAGCAGCTAAGTCAGCATCCATAGCTACTGGATTCTGAACAAACTGCTTGAGAGCTTCTTCTCTAACTTTGGTCCAGCGAGCTACTGCAGAAATCTCTTCTGGAGTCATGAACAAAGACCAATAGTGAAATGATTCGTGAACTAAAGTAGAGAAATCACCAGTCTCAAATAAATAGATTATGGTACGGAGCTTGTCATCAATGCTGATGGCACCTTTAGTACGCTGTCCAAGTTCTCTTTGAATGGCTTGTTGGAGAATCTTGGTTGCTTGTTGTAAAGCGATCTTCTTAATAAACTCTTCTGCAAGAGCTTGATTAGCCGCAGGTGGATCAGCATTAAAACGAGAACGATGCTGAACGATATGATAAACAGGAGAAATATATTGTAGATTCAATTTACTGAGGTCTTGTGGAGGGAGTATCATTGATAAAGCTATATTAGCATCCATCTCTGTAGCATAGACACCAAGACCTGGATGTGGTTTACCATCGGAAATTCGATAAAATTTATATCCACCCGCTTGTCTTGCTATCTCCAACGTACTATGTCCATCCTTAGTATCTATTCCAAAAATATAGCATTCTCCATTACGAACTCTATCTGCATAACTTGCTACACAATGATTCATCCTCTCGCCTTCATCGGCAAGTTCTCTGGGAGTCTTTAGAAAAGTTACTCCTTCCATCTGAGGAAGACCTTGAGGTGGTGTGAAAGGCTTATCAAACTCTGCTTCCTTTTCTAGCTTTTCACGTTCGATACGTTCCGCAGCACGACGAAAAGCATTAGCAGGAGAAACCTTAGAACGTTGAACTATACGAGCTACTTCTTCATTGTTCTTAGTAACAGAAGCGTGGTCTCCCGGTTGTTCAGGATCAGTTAGTTGTTTAATTCGTGCAACATCATCCTGATTAACTATATCCTCTATAGTTAATTCATCAAGACGTCTTCCGTAACTTCCTCCGATGGTACCATCTTCTTCAAAGCTTGTCCAAAAAGAATCATCTAAATGTTTCTTTACCCAAGGAAGTCCCGCAGCAAAAATCGTACTACTCAAATCATTCAAAAGAGGAGAATTAGGATGAAGTTTATTCCAAACTTCTTCTATAGCTGCAGCGAGTTCTTGATTATCTTGTTCAATAGTTTTAGTTTTACCTGCTTCTAGTAGAAGATTATGAGCTTCTTTAGAAGTTAAAAAACCTTTTAGATAAAAAAGATTTTCAAAAATCTTTAATGGAGTAGTTCCTCTATAAATCATATAAAGTATAGTATCTTCATCCAATTTTTGAAACTCGGAAGGAAGTTGGGAGATACGTTTCTTTTGATATACTAGCAAATCATCAGGGCGAGCTTTAGCTATACGATTTATATTGGATAATCCTACATGAAGTTGAAATAGACGAGAGGCTAAATCAAACCATTCTACATGGGTTAATTCAGGTAAAGATTGAGCAAATTCAGTTATTAGTCGTACATGAATACTAGATATAGTACGACCAGTTATAAGTTTTCTTACACTCTCTTCAAGCCACTCTTGATCTACAGCTTCTAAGCTTTCTCCTTGCTTCAACACTTTCGTAGTACCTTGACCACGAATTGCATTAAGCCTAGAAGTAATAAAAGAAAATTCATCACGATTACGTGCAGTCTGATTTTTAAGTGGAGTAAGTCTATCGTAAGAGGACTTACCTAAAGTAGCTAACTTACCCGCATCCCAAGCACGAATCTCTCCAGTTTCACTGCGGTATTTATAATACTTAACTCTATCAGCGAGTGCAGACTTTTCTTCTTCTGTGTTAAGTTCAATACCCTTAGAAACAAGATTACCTTCTGCATTTTCGTAAGGACGTCCTTCAGCATCATCAATAGCATGCTGAATCTCATGCCATAGCATTTCTACAGTAGCACCTGGAGTTAGAAAAATGGTATTCTTAGAAGGAGACCACAAAGCCGTAGCACGTCCCTCTATAGTATCTTGGAAACGAACATTGATATCACGAAAATTAGGATAAAGCTGGAAAATCGCACTAGAAAGCATATCGCCTAAAGTAAGTTTATTAGCTTCGTAAAGCTTTCGTACTTCAGTCTCTTCTATTAATCCGCCTTTTCCTAGACCCTTATTAACAGTTATACTCTTTTCCAAGATAGAAGATACTGGTACATCCAGTCTAGTAAAGTTCATACTAAGATCGGACCACTTACGCCCAGCAATAGAGAAATCTTCCCAAGGAGTCTTGAAAAGAATTTCACCCGAAGGATCAAGAAAGAATCCCGTGCGTTCTCCAATCTCTTGCCACTTCCTACGAGCTTCGATATCATCAACTTCTGGCATCTTAGTGAGATTGGCTTCTTGCCATGCTTGACGAGCATCATTATAAGAAGCTCTAATATCACGACCCATTAAGCTATTAAGTCTAGCTTCGCCCTCATTCTGTAGTACAGTGTTAAAAGCCATAAGTCCGGGATAACCTTGTTCAAAGATAGTCTGCTCATTAGCATCACCGACATTACCAAATATCCATTTAGGCCCAGCAATAGAAGCCATCTTAGTTAGACGTGTACGATCTGATGCATTGATCTGAGCCTTATGAATACGACCCACAAGTTCTAGTTCTTCAGGTTTTAGTATTCCTGTTCCAGATAAAGCACTTGCCCATTCATCTACACGATTACGTAAGAACTTCTTTACATCAGAATCTGAAACATCATCATTGATAGTTAACGTAGGAGAAGAAGAGCTTTGAGAAGAGGAAGAAGGCGAAGAGGGAGGAGTGCCAGCTCCTTGGGTAATGTCAGCTTGCTGGAGAGTGAAGATACGATCAGCCTCAGCAGCCTGCTTCTTGTGGAACTCACCCTGTCCCTTGTGGATACCACCTACGACGCCACCCATCATGATGCCAGATAGAGCCGATTCAAAGACACCATTAAGCAACGAGGCTTTATCCTCTTGGGTAAGAGGCAATTCGCCTACGAACTTGTCCGCTAGGTTAATGAAGTTCTGACCTACTTGCTGGGAGGTTTCTTGCAAACCTTCGCCTGCCATACCTTTTAGGATACGTTCAGCGAAAGGCTTGTCCATGTTCTTGATGGAGTTACCAAAGACAAACTTCTCAGAGGCGATCTGCCAAGCTACTTGAAGCAGAGATTTAACGTTGGTAGCGAGCTGTTCGTCGGGCTTATCCATACCCTTAACGTACTGCTCCATGCCTGCCTGAGCACCAAAGAGAGTT
Organism: uncultured Aquaspirillum sp.; assembly: GCA_964635875.1. Classification (GTDB taxonomy): domain Bacteria; phylum Pseudomonadota; class Gammaproteobacteria; order Burkholderiales; family Aquaspirillaceae; genus CAZWRK01. The sequence goes on along the minus strand of CAZWRK010000018.1, from coordinate 7,154 downwards.
CCACCCACATAGCTAGATGCACCCTCTCCTGCCTTCGCTGCCTCCAAAGCCTTCTTCGCTACGGCTTCTTCTGCCTCATTGCCTGCCTTAAAAGCTGCTCTACGTGCAAGAGCAGCAGACCCAATTTCCTCCATAGCAGCAGCACGACTAAGTTTAGCAGGAGCAAGCATAGAACCAATAGCAGCACCAGCAATAGAACCAACTTTACCAGTCCAGTTTTCTGCTGTCCAAGGTTCTGCCTGAAGTTCAGGATTGGAGAGTTCAGCAATACGTTCGTCGATAGCGTCGCTATAACGTCGAGCTATTTCACGTTCTTGATTCAGCTTTTTGAAGTGTTCATCAATGGAAGTACGAGAAGCATTACGCATCCAAAGATCATTCAAGTAGGGAGCGCCAAGAACAAAGTTAGGAACAGGGCCATCATTGAACTGATCTAGATACCATCGTACACCATGTCCTGCAGTTCCGACAGTTAAGGAACCATAACTAGAAGTAAGGTTGCCTACTAGATTCTTGAAGAAGCTACGATCTACTTTAGCAGCTTCTTCTTTTTCTAAATCTGAAATCTTGGTAGCTACTGCTGTAGCTCTATCCATAGGGTCAGTAAGGATATCTGGCATTACAGGTAAACCACTTGCAGTTTCTTGTGGAGCTACTTTAATAGCAGCAGTACCAAGAACTTCGTCCTCGGGCTTGGTCTTAAGATTGTCAATGATGTCCATAAGGAGCCTTAAAAGATTAAGGAACGTTCGTAGGCGTCTTGCTGTGGAGATACTTCACGTACAGGAACAGGAGGTGATTCGGAAGAAGCTGGTTCTTTTGCTCCTACAACACTCTCAGAAAGAGGATCAACTGATTCAATAATAAGATACATAGGATTAGTTACAAATGGGTCTTCCCATTGACGAAGTAGATCAGCGCGAAGTTGACGACCTTCTGCAGTTTTACGATAAACTGGATCGTTACGATACTTGGTTACTCGTTCCATGTACTTATCGTAAACATCACCCTTTCCAGTAGCAGTGATCGCGTTCTTATAGGTAGCAAGTAGATTGGGCAGAAGTTGCTGCTTAGCTACAGTAAAAGCTTGAGCAGAGGTGCTATCTCCACGAAGGAGTTTCAACTTCTCAGTCTTGTCACGATAATCCTGCAATGCAGTAGCATAATCTTTCTGATACTCTAACTTCTGACTAGGAGTAAGAGATTCAGCTGCCTTAGGAGGACGAGTAGTCCAACCACGCTCCTTGGCTGAAGTGATACTAAGATATTCCTGTTCCTTAGTATCCGGATTAGTGAACCATCCAAAAGTATTGTCTTCCTTGCGTTGAGTTTCCTGCAACTTACGAAGATCATAGATATTATCTACGAGCTTGGGTTGTACGGGAGCTATACTAACATCCCCTGTTAAGGGATTTCTAAGAACTTCTGAATCGGATGCAGGCATTACTCTGCGATTATATGCGTCAAGTTCTTCTTGATCTTGGAGAGCCTGTTTTTGACGATCTATATCAGCCATAACTTGAGCACGTGCTCTAGTCTCTGCTTCTATCTGTTGAATACGAAGAGGATTCTCTACTTCAGCAGTTTTACGAGCACGTTCAAGTTCATTAGGAAAATTCTGCTGTTTGAACTGTTCAGCAGCTTGTCGTTCCTTATCTGCAAATTCTAGTTGTAGATTTCCTGCCTGTCTTGCACGATCAAGACGTTGCTGATCTGATTCTGCTGTAGGCTGTAATGCCTGCAACATTCCATGTTTCTGGAAAATAGCAGAAGTTCTAGGATTAGTTAGAATCTGAGTCTTCATGAGCTCTTGAGCTTTAGGGTCTTTAAGAGATTGATAAACACCCATCAACCTTTCAACTGCCCAACGTTCCTTGGCATCGTCCATAGCATTACGTTGCTGACGAGTTTGCAGAAAAGACTGTCCTGCTTGTACTGCTCCCCGAGCTAGATCAGTAGGAATACTTAGAAGTCCCTGTAAGTTTCGCTGATCGGCTTGAGCAGCTTGTTGCTGAATAGCCATACCTGAAGGAAGATAATTAGGTGCGTTCATTAATAACTCCCGTAAACAAGACTGTTAAAGTCCCAAGAATTGGGTTGACTGGAAGACCATGTACCTGTTAGCGGATTGTAAACATTGTTATACTGCTGGTCAATAGGCGTATAACTAGTTGTTGGAACATTAGAAGTTCCGCCTACATTCTGTCCTAATGTACCAGCATTAACATTTGAACCTCCACCCATAGGTTGCAACGTGACTGGTTGCATTTGAGTGTTATTGTTCTGAGGAGGAACATATCCACCACTCAATTGATTTTGAGCATACGGAGTTACAGAAATATCATTGGAAGGATTAGTGTAATACATTCCAGAATTACCAGAACTACTAGAATAATTTTGCCAATAACTAGAACCACCTGCAGCATTTCCTAATTGAGTTCCAGCTTGTCCTCCGGCTGCACCACCATAGTAAAGACCGATAAGTCCACCAGCTTCACCTACAACATCTGCCCCCGTTAAAGTACGTAGAATAGCAATATTTCTATATTCATCTTGTTGACGTTCATTTTCTTTCTGTTGCCATTCAAGCATCTTGGTTTGATTTTCAAGATCGGTATTATATTGATCAATACCCAAGTTCATTCCAACAATACCCATAGCATAATTGGTAGCAGCTACTTCATTCTGAAACTCTTGCTGCTTTAAGCCTTCGTTTTGATAATGGACATTAATAGCGCGATCAAGATTTTGTGATCGCATGTTATATTCATTAACATAAGTATTAGCCATATTAGGTAATGTTTGACCTAGTGCTGTCATTTGATTAGTAGTTGCCTGCTGATCGTAGGCCAAACGTTGTGAAGCGAGATTATTAGAATAGTTTGTTAATGCTTCTGCTTGAGCATTACGCCGAGCACCGCTTTGAAACTGACTACCATAGGCTCCGCCAGAATAAATTGCACCCGTAAGTGGGAGAGTTTCATTAAGCAGTTGCTGTTGACCAGGCACTACAACTGCCTGATTAAACAACTCCATATTAGGGTCACCAGTAATAACACTGGTAAAACGGCCCGTTTGTGGAACTGCACTAGGATTGAAAACTGCATTATATCCTAGATTTTGTAAATCACGATATTGAGGATTAATCGGTACATTAGTACGACCAGTCCAAGGTTGCAAATCAGGACGTTCAGGAAAGGCAGGATACTCTGGTGTTTGTAATTGAGTAAATTCTGGAGGCGCGGTAGGGTCAGTATCTAGACCACCAAAAACGTCATCCGTCCAATTATCTAATTCTCCAAAATCATTATTATCTACGTCAAAAGGATTATATCCTATTAAAGGTAAGGCCCCGTAACCCATATTAATCAAGCTCCTCTGTAACCACAAAGGGTTGTGTCCATCTTAGCGCAAAAAATCCCACACCTTCGTAGGATAACCTATGATGTTCATGCACACTATCAGGCCAATATTGGTGCTCATCATAGTTAGGTGTTAAAGTGATGTCAATTTTGTTCTGGAATCCTGCAATGTCTGTAGAATACTTGGGACTATATCCACAAGTAACTTCATGTCCAGTTGCCTCGAAGTGTACACGCTGCAAACGATCTTGTCGAGGCATATCTGAGAATGTAAAGTCCTTGGTAATTAAGAACCATTCGATATCTGAACCTACATCGTTAACAATGTAATCCTGAACAAGTAGTTCATCCAACGCATAGCAATCTCCTGCTTCCATTGCCATAATAGGAGTACGAAGCGTACCCTCTAGTAGACCACTATGCAGTAACCAGTTTTGCTGATTGATTGTACCTACAAGATCATCAATTGTTGTACCACTACGAGTGTAATGATAACCGATCGCTGTAGTAGGTTGAAACTTGAAATAAGACCAAGAATCGTACAAGATGGAGTAAACAAAGACATCGGTAGGATAATCTTCATTATTAGTTACTATCCAAAGCCAATACTCTTTGTACTTATCATTAAAAGAAGCAAAACAATACTGAATACGATTCAAGTTGAGAAGATCAAATAAGCGATTCCTGATACGATTAGTAGCAATAGATTGGAAAGAGTTACCATCAAAACGATAGATGTCATCTTTAGCGAGAATGAAATGAACGTTGTTCCAGTTGAGGATACTACGTCCGGCGAAGATACCATATTGCCAGATTTGATAGAAAGCAAACGTAGTAGTTCCACCGACGTAACGCATCTTGGAGACAGAACCTTCACGGTAAATGACAAGATATTCTCCTTGAGGTACTAAAGCTACAATAGAAGAAGTATCAGTGCTAATCAAATCAACATAAGAGTCTGTACGAAAGGTTTGACAATCGGCTGGGTCAGTCCAAATAACACGCCAAGGAAAATAGAGACTATCCTGATAGGTATTGGCTCCCACTAGGCGATCATTGAAACTACACACATAACGAGGAAGCGGCGTAGTAGTGGTATAATACAAGTAATTGGCTTGTATCTTCTGATCTGCTGTAATTCCACCATTCCAAGTTACAGACCATGCACCAGTGTCGTAATCAATAGTTCCAGTTCCATCGCCACTTAGTGCACCAGTACCATTATCTGAAACCCTAAACCCACCACACAAAAGATTGAAAGCAAAAGGAGTAACAGGAGTATGTGCAACAGTACCTGTATGCGGTCCTGGAGACGTTCCACCCGAAGGGTCTGTAAGCTCAGAAGTCTGAGTAGTTGTTCTGGTGACAAGGTTCTTAAAGTATCCAGCCGCTTTGTCGTAGTACAAGAGGACTCGATCTGTTCCGTCATCTTCTGGCTCCGTTGGTAAAGGTAAATTACTTCCAGCTGCAATTATTGTTGCACCAAAATGATCGTCGATGAAATCTGTGGTAGACCAGTTAGAGACATCAAATGCAATATTACCAACAGAAAAATTATCAAATGCAATATGATGTTCAAAAGAGACTTCACCAGCAGTATAACGTAAAGAGATACTTTTAATATTATTATAATCTATTCCTGCTGGCAAAATTAAGTGAAAATCTTTCCATCCGTATATACCAGTAGTAAGTATAGTATAAGAAAAAGGAATTTCCACAGTATCATCAGCATCATCTGTTATTGTCCATACTCCAGTAAATAAAGCAGGCAATGTCATAGTATCTGTAGAAACAGTATGAAGAAGTCGAAAATGTAATGAGGCTTGACCACTCCAATCCTGAAAACTATTAAAAAGTTTAGAAGCTATGTAAACTGGAGTAGTCACATTTTGCATCATTTCATTATTAGTAATATAAAAACCAAAACGAGCTTCTTCTTCAGGATTATATACAGTTTCTACACCATAAGCTGTTCCTATAGGTGGACTATATTCTCCTGATGGTATTGTCCAATATCCAGTACCACTAAAAATATTATCACAAGCATCAACTAAAGTTATTCCAGAACCTTCAATCCAAATCTGATTTATAGAATCGTATTTATAGATATTACTCTTTGTAAATCCGAAAAGAATCTCGTTTCCTTCTGGTTCTTTATAAGTATGAAAATGAAGAATAGGATCGCCACTAGGCGTATTCTGGCTGACTCGACGACTGCCTCCACGTGTTCTAATTTCATGAGGAAGAACACGCAGATTAAGCATCGAAGGAGCTTGATTTGGAGCCAATGCCAAGCTATTAGTATCGTAGTTGATACCACCATTAGGCATATAGGCTGTAGCAGCTACGAGACGTTTGCTCATAAGGCCAACGTAGTAAGAGTTACGTTAACAAACTTAGCAAGTTCTGTGGCAGTAAAAGGAGTATAGGCACCCAGATATAGATAACTATAATTGGGAAGATCATTAAGAGCAACAGGACCATAGTAATATTCAATCTTCCAATACCAACCTGCAGGTACAGTATATACAATATTTGCTATACGATTAGGCATATACTGAACAGTAGAAGTTGAACCACTCTGGTATCCAACATAAGTAGAAGGATGTGTCGTTCCAGTTTGAACTCGAACCCAGGAAGCAAAGTTATCTGGTGAAATAACTAGATGGAAAGAACGATGTTGAAATGCTGCATCAAAACGAATAGCAGCATGAAGACTAACTTGAGTATTTACTAGAACCTGATGAACAGTATTAATACCAGGACTAGTTGCAGTATCAAGCAAGTCCGTAGGGTCATACACATCAAGACGATCAGAAGCATTAGGAAAAGCTATACTACTAAAGCTCTTCCAAGAATTTGTAGCAGAGTCATAAAGTTTAAGTTCCTTAGTATCTGTGTCCCAAGCTAAACTTCCATTACCCGGATAAGGATCAACCTTAAGTGCATCAATTTCTGCTGTAGTTCCACGAAAAACTGTACCTACGAAGCCTGGTTTATGTCGAAGGTCTGCATCCTTATCAGATGTAGGATTGGTATTCGACATAGGTTGGTGTTCAAGACCAAGTCGCTCACCAAGAGCCGACTTCATATCTTGGATTACAGTATCCAAAGTATTAGCTGCATCACTTCCTTGAGGAGAATTAGCATCCCAGTTCTTGGTAAAATCGCTCATGGCCACCTCGAAGTAAAAGGATCACGTGCAGGGTCTGTAGAAGAAGAACCTTGATAACTATCTGGACCAACAGAAGGTTCCCAATCAGGTTTTGCACGAATAGCTTGTAATGTAGAACCAAGTCTTTCAAAATAACGAGAACGCCAAAGTTCTGCATCATCGTTAAGTTGAAGACTAGCCATTAAATCAGATGTCACAAAAGCTTCAATTACATCATCAAACTCTTCAGGATAAGGTTGAGTCTGATTGATTGTAATACGTACAGGCCAGATAGAAACTCGCATAGCAAGTTCATAAGTCTGGTCTGGATAAGGAGCAAATTCAATATCCTGATCTTGAACCATATAGAACCTAGGTTCTCCGATATGGTCAGAATTAACTTCAGGATAAAGAGCATCGAAACGACGTTGACTTAAACGACGTACAGTCCAGGCTGTAGTCTCACTTGTTCGTTTAGCACGAATACGAAGAATATCTTTGATTCTGATAGTATTTCCATCAGAATCCTGAGTAGGAACAGCATAGACATTATCACTAGTGCTCATACTGATAGAAGCATTACGCAGCAATTCTGGAACATTCTCTTTACGAGAAATATCCAAGATGCCGTCATTAAT
>CAZWRK010000017.1:22118-43244 GCA_964635875.1 uncultured Aquaspirillum sp. | reverse complement strand
CACGGCCTCGACAATTGCCGTTGCTGGGCCAAAATGTACGACAGCCGGGCAAGCCGAATAAAACCCCAAACCAACGCCATGGACACCCGCTTGAGCGACCATACCGGCTCGGGCGGCGTGGGTATGGCCACAAGTTTTGAAACGAGCATGGAGGGATTCACTGTACAAAAGACACCGGCACTAGGCTAAAACCGGCATGGTTACGGATGGGAACGCATACGACTCAGGGTAGCCCACCCCGCACAAATACAAGCCATCGGGCATAAAGGTTGGAGGCGCATAGGTGCGGTCGCGCGCCGCCAGTAGCTCATGCATCCACGCGGCGGGATAGCGACCCTTGCCAATATAAATCAACGCCCCGACCAAATTGCGCACCATATGATGCAAAAAGGCGTTTGCCTGTAGATCAAAAATAATCAGCTCGCCCTGACGATACACATCAAAACGATCAAGCTGCTTCACCGGTGTTTTCGCCTGACATTCAGCCGCACGAAAACTCGAAAAGTCATGCTCACCGAGCAAAATATGCGCCGCCTCCTGCATGGCTGCAACGTCTAGCGCACCATGAAACCACCCTACTCGACCCGATAATAGCGCCGGTCGCGTCGGGCGATTCAGCAAGACATAGCGATAGGTGCGCGACATTGCCGAAAAGCGCGCATGAAAATCATCGTCGACCGCCTGCGCCCAACTCACCGCAATATCCGAAGGCAAAAAGCGATTCACGCCCCGCACCCATGCCGTCAAAGGTCGCGACGCATCGCTATCAAAATGCACCACTTGATGGCTCGCATGCACGCCGGTATCGGTGCGGCCCGCGGCCAAACATCGAATATCGTGCCCCGCAATGGCACTCAAAGCCTGATTGAGCTGATCTTGTACGGTGCGGCCTTGGGCTTGACTCTGCCAGCCACAAAATCCTCGCCCGTCGTACTCCAAGCCGAGTGCATATCTCATTGCAAATAAACTCCTAATAGACCGACTGTCGCGACGGCCATCACCAGCCAATCCCAACACACAAAACGCGGCAATTGTAGCGTTAAAACCAGCGGGATGCTGTCACCGGCTTCGAAATCCAGCGCTGTACGCAGTAAATGCGGAATATCGCGCCAACGCGCTCGGGGGCGCTGTAACCATGCTTCGGTGCGAATCAACGTCAGCCAAACTCGTAGCGCAAACCTCTGTCCAGAAAGCCCAATCCGGCTGAACGGCGTGCTCAACACCAAAAAGCCAACTAATAACTCTTCATGAGACAGGCGCGCCATCGCCCACTGTCCGCAGCAGACCAGCAAAATTAAACGTAGGCTATGAATTGCACCTTCTAGCATGCCCGCATCCGAGGGCGCCCACGCACTGGGCCACAGCGGGTTACCCGGAATTGTCCATGCAAATGCCACCCACAAGGCCAGTAATAGTGTTTTTAGGCGCCATAGACTCTGCCAAATCCGTGCGCCCGCTGACCACCATGCGCCTAAAAAAGTCAGGCCACATCCCCACGCCAATGCAAGCAATGTCGCCTGCTGCGCCCAAAGCGCTACGCATAGCCATAAAAATAGCCGCACCGAAGGGTGCGGCTGATAGGGAAAACGCATCAAATTATAAGGTGTCCAACATCGCACGCGCGGCCGCTTTTTGCTCTGCGGAGCCGTCTTTCAAGACCTCTTCTAGAATCTCGGTCGCGCCTTCGTTATCGCCCATATCGATATAGACTTTTGCCAAGTCCAGCTTGGTCGCATTGGAGTCGTCTTCATCAAATAGCGGCGTATCCACTTCCTCATCGCCCCCCAACGTTAAACCCGCATCTGGCTTACTGGGTTCTGGCGCCACCGCTGGGGTGTCAATGATGTCATCCAGTTGGAAATTAAAATCCAACAAAGACTCATCGGGCTTCTCTTCTTCGACAACAGGTGCCGGCGCAGCGGGAGGCGGGGGCGGAGGTGGAGGCGGTGCTTGCTCTGGAACAACGGGTTCAGGCTTCGCCTTCGGCTTCTCAGCGACGACGACCGCTGCGGCTTGATTAAAGATGTCGTCATCATCGCCTAGAATGTCCAAATCCAACATGCCCAAGGCATCTTGATTTGCGCTCGGCGGGATCTCAACAGGCGGTGCCTCCGCGAGCGCGGAATTCAGATCGGCATCCAAATCGAATTCAAACGGATCGCTTTCTACGACAGCCTCAGGGATCTTCGGCTCTCCGGTTGGCACCGGACGGTCAAACATGTCGAAGTCGGGGTCCATCTCCACTTTGCCTTCTACATAGACATCGTGGGTGGCCGTGGCCGCTGGGGTCGAGGTCGGAGACAGATCGATCGACCCTAAATCAAAATCATCCTCGCCACTGAGCGGCGGCAAAGGATCTGTCAAAGGCGGAATGCTCGCAGCAACAGGCTGCGCCTCACCGTCAGCACTCATCGCAACCGAGTCAGCAGGCGCATCGGGTGCAGGCATCACCGGTTCTTGAGGTTGCGCATCCTCGCCCAGTTCAGTCGCATCAGCGGGCTTTTGTTGACGCCGCCGCCAGTACAAAAAGCCCCCCAATAACGCCGCAACAGCACTGATACCACCACCAATCAATGCCCACGACCCCCACGCTTTTTGGCTGGCCGCGTCATCTTTCAAAATTTGCTCGGACTGCTGTTGGGTCTTGGCCAACATTCGGTTTTTCATTTCCAACAGTTTTTGCATGTCGGAAACGTTTTTTTCTAAATCACGGATACGACTGTTGGCTTCTTCAATCGTTTTATCCCGTGCAATCAACTCCTCTTCGAGCGCTTGGGGACGCTCTTTATCGGCGCCGCCGACCAACTTCGGATCGACCTTCGTCAGTTTTAAGACATCGCGGCTACTGTCAGGATCTGGTGAGGTCTCGGGACGATTCGCCACAATTCGCCCTTGATCCCCACTCACCTCAGGGCGATCACCTGGGCTGCGACGTTCGGCATAATCCGCCATACGGCCGCGCCAGCTTTGCCAGTTGGCCACTTGCACGTGCACTTCACGACGGGCTTCTGATTTGCTGATCGCCGAGACGGCTTTGGGCGTTGGCACTTTGAGCGTGCGCCCCGCACTGAGGGTGTTCATATTGCCGCCAAACGCAGCAGGATTGGCGTGGTACAGCCCCACCATCATCTGCTCAAGCGAGGCAGAAGCGGGGCGCAAACGTGAGGCAATGCCGGAGAGGGAATCACCTTTAACAACGCGATACTGACGGTTTCCTGTCTCAATATCACGCGCAGGGCTTTCCTCGGAGGCTTTAGGCTTCGCCTCTTTGGCATCACGAGCAGACACTTCCGGCGTAGGCTTGCCACCCGCGCCCACCAAGCCTGTCACGATTTCGGTTTTATTTTGCCCACCGGCCTCGACATCAAACACAAGGGAGAGGTAAGGCGACTTCACCACACCGGACGAGCGAATGCGCACAATTAACTGCCCATCAGGGCCGGGCGTCGTGCTAATCGAGGTCGCGTCGGCAAAAGCAGGGTATTCGACGTGCTCTTTTTTAAATTTCTCGGGAGACGCCAAGCTCACACGCGGTGGCTCGGCACCGGTTTTTGCGCCTGTGATCGTCATTTCAGCGACCAAAGGCTGTCCCACACCCGAGATCACTCGAAGTGGACTGAGATTACCAGCCATGGAGCTGGATACCGCTAACGCGGATGCAAATGCGGAGAGTTTGACTGTCGTGCGGAAATTCACGAATCCACCTGTCTGTCGTTGTCCGGTACAGCGCTGCGATGGCAGCCGCTGTACACCTAAGAAATCGCTCACGTAGAAGCAGCGCTACGACCGACCCAATCGCTGTAGCACCTTAATGCGCAACGGCTAACCAGTCGCGCAACACCGCCACACTGACGGCAGAAGCCAGTCGGAGATTATCTGCGCTTAACCATAGGCTAAAACCAGACAATCCATCATCGCGTAAACGTAATTGGCTCAAGGCAATTTTATCGGAACCAATCACATCAATGGGCGTAGCCGCATACCCATCAGCAACCGACTGCACATTTGCTTCACTTGTGAAGGCTAATTGTAAGGCTTCTAGGTCTGGTTTGGCCTGAGTTTGTGCGTGTAGCGTGAGCGAAGACCCGAAGAATAGCGGAGTCTGAATGCGGCTGACATGAATTTTTGGAATATCCGTGTGGCACAACTGGCGCATTTCGTCGGCAAGCGCCTGATTTTCACGCACAGAGGGAAAAGCATTAAAGGCAATTCGCGCCGGAAAAACACTCGGATCCACGCCACGCTGATTAAATAGCGCCATGGTTTGATCAGCCAATTCGTCCAAGGCGGCCTGCCCCGAGCTCGACACCGATTCCAATACGGTGACGTCGATGCTGGTTAATCCAAACGCTGCGGCGGGGTTAAGCACCTTAGCCAGCAACAGTGCTAGAGGATCTGGACACGCAATATGTTGAACCGTTTCGGCAAGCGGTTGGCTCGGCACATAACGCGGGCAATCCGGCGCAGCGCCATACTCCAGCACCTTGCATCCTGCAGCCAGCGCAGCTGGCCGCCATTGCTCTGCGACAGCAAAAGGCACCGCAAACACGGCGATCGCAGCACAACTAAAATCAAATTCGGCCACATCTTGAACGTCCAGATCATGGCGACCAAACGGCACACTGTCGCCCGCAGAATCCAACGAGGCCAAGGCAAATACCTGCCCGCATGGCAATTGACTTTCTGCGAGCCGTTCAAGAATCGCACGGCCCAGCGCGCCAGTCGCGCCAACAATAGCAATTGCGGGTTTCATCAGGTCTATCCTTCCATTTCCATAACTAAAGGGGCGCGGATCAACGCGCCCCCACGGTCTCACTCAGGGCAGATAGGCCCCGAGCAAAAAATCAATCTTCAATCAAAATACGCAACATACGGCGCAACGGCTCAGCCGCACCCCACAACAGTTGGTCGCCGCAGGTAAAGGCCGAGATGTACTCACCGCCCATTCCCAGCTTACGAATCCGACCCACTGGAACAGTCAGGGTACCGGTAATCGCCGCCGGTGTCAGGTCACGCATGGAGGCTTCGCGCTCGTTCGGCACCACTTTGACCCAATCATTGGCCTGCGCCAACAACGCTTCGATTTCCGAAACCGGCAAATCTTTTTTCAGCTTGATGGTCAAGGCTTGGCTGTGGCAACGCATCGCGCCAATCCGCACGCACAGGCCGTCAATCACAACCGGATTTTGGCCGCGGCCCAAGATTTTATTGGTTTCAACGCCGCCCTTCCATTCTTCTTTGGATTGACCGTTGCCCAAATCTTTGTCGATCCATGGGATCAAGCTACCGGCCAAAGGCACGCCGAAGAACTCGGTCGGGTTCGCGTCTGAGCGAATAAAGTCCGACACTTTGCGGTCAATATCCAAAATCGCGCTCGACGGGGTGGCCAACTCATCCGACACCGCCGCATTGATTGCGCCCATGCCTTTGAGCAGTTCGCGCATATTATTTGCGCCCGCGCCCGAAGCCGCTTGGTAGGTCATGGAGCTGGCCCACTCGACCAAATCGTTTTGGAACAAACCACCCAGCGCCATCAACATCAGCGATACGGTGCAATTACCGCCCACGAAGGTTTTGCCGCCTTGAGCCAGCGAGTTCTTGATCACGTCCATGTTGACCGGATCCAGAATAATCACCGCCTCGTCTTCCATACGCAGTGTCGATGCTGCGTCAATCCAGTAGCCATCCCAGCCTGCTGCGCGCAAAGGGCCATAGACTTCGCTGGTGTAATCGCCGCCTTGGCATGTGATGATGATGTCACAGGCTTTCAGTTCGTCGATATTTTTTGCGTCTTTCAATGCAGGTGCTGCTTTGCCACCCAACACCGGAGATTGACCACCGGTATTGGAGGTGGTGAAGTAAATCGGTTCGATCAGGTCAAAGTCGTTTTCTTTCACCATGCGCTCCATCAATACCGAGCCCACCATCCCGCGCCAGCCTACTAAACCTACTTTTTTCATCATTTCACCCAATGAGGTTGTGTATTTTTTATTATGGATTGCCGCCGAGCGACCAGCGGCAGTCCCTTCTTACATTGCCGCAATCACAGCATCGCCCATTTCACGGGTACCGACTTTGCGAGTACCTTCTTCGTAAATGTCGCCGGTGCGCAAACCTTGCGCCAAGACCGATTTGACCGCATTTTCGATGCGCACAGCGGCAGCTTCTTGGCCGAAGGTATAGCGCATCATCATTGCAGCAGACAAAATCGTTGCCAGCGGATTGGCCACGCCCTTACCGGCGATATCCGGTGCAGAACCATGCGACGGCTCGTACAGGCCTTTGTTGTTCACATCCAAGGACGCCGAAGGCAGCATGCCAATCGAGCCGGTTAACATCGACGCTTCATCCGACAAAATATCGCCGAACATATTGCCAGTCACCATCACGTCAAATTGTTTCGGTGCGCGCACCAATTGCATCGCGGCGTTATCCACCAGCATATGCGTCAACTCGACATCAGGATATTCCGGAGCCAATTCATTCATCACATCACGCCACAGCTGCGTGGTTTCCAGCACGTTCATTTTATCGACCGAGCACAGGCGCTTGTTGCGCTTGCGAGCGGCTTCGAACGCCACCCGACCAATCCGAATGATTTCGCTTTCGCTGTAGTGCATGGTGTTAAAACCAAAGCGCTCGCCGTCACGCACTTCGATGCCACGCGGCTGACCAAAATAAATATCACCCGTCAATTCGCGAATAATCAGAATATCCAAACCTGCAACCACTTCGGGCTTCAGGGTCGACGCATTGGCAAGTTCGGGATACAAAATCGCCGGACGCAAATTGGCAAACAGTTCCAAATCTTGACGAATCGCCAGCAAGCCGCGCTCCGGACGGAACGGGCGCTCTAACGTGTCATACTGCGGGCCGCCCACCGCGCCCAGCAAAATCGCATCGGCAGCGCGCGCGAGATTTTGCGTCACTTCAGGATAAGGTTGGCCGTACTGGTCGTAAGCCGCGCCACCCAGCGGCGCTTCTTCCATTTCAATCGGCAAACCATCACTACGCAGCACATCAAGCACGCGTTTAGCTTCGGCAATAATTTCTGGGCCGATGCCATCACCAGGAAGAACAGCAATTTTCATGATTTAACAGTTTCTCAGGTTTTCAAAAGAATCGGTTCAAGCAAACAGCCACGGCTGTTGCGCGCGACGTTCCGCTTCATAGCGGCGAATATCGTCGGCATGTTCCAAGGTCAGCCCAATTTCATCGAGGCCATTCAGCAAGCAATGCTTGCGATGCTCGGTAATCTCGAAGCTAAACGATTGGCCGGTCGGGGTGGTCACGGTTTGCGCAGTCAGATCAATCGTCAGGGCATAGCCTTCTTGAACTTGGCACTCGTTGAACAATTGATCCACGATGTCAGCCGCCAACACAATCGGCAACAAGCCATTTTTGTAGCAGTTGCTAAAGAAAATATCGGCAAAGCTTGGCGCGATGATGGCGCGCAAACCGAAATCTTCCAAGGCCCACGGCGCATGCTCACGGCTCGAGCCACAACCAAAGTTTTCACGCGCCAACAACACTTGTGCGCCTTGGTAGCGCGGAGCGTTCAACACGAAATCGGGGTTCGGCTGACGGGTGCTGTTGTCCATTCCCGGCTCGCCATGATCCAGATAGCGCCACTCGTCAAACAAATTCGGGCCAAAGCCAGAGCGTTTAATCGACTTTAAAAACTGTTTTGGAATGATGGCATCGGTATCGACATTGGCACGATCCAATGGGCAGACCAAACCTTGTACTTGCGTAAATGCTTTCATGGGGCGCAGCCCTTTCAATAGCAGTACTGCAGCACGATCACGCACTGCAGCAAAAATCAAAAACGGGAATCACCGCACAATATTCTATGGCAGAGGTGCGAAACCTCTACGCGATCAGAACTGGCGAACATCCACAAAATGCCCTGCAATCGCTGCCGCAGCGGCCATCGCTGGACTCACCAAATGTGTGCGACCGCCCTGACCTTGTCGGCCTTCGAAGTTGCGGTTTGAGGTCGAAGCGCAACGCTCGCCCGGCTCCAGTCGGTCAGCATTCATGGCCAAGCACATCGAACAGCCCGGCTCACGCCATTCAAAACCCGCCGCCACAAAAATCTTATCGAGGCCTTCGGCTTCAGCTTGCATTTTCACCAAGCCCGAACCGGGGACAATCAAAACTTGCTTCACGCTGGCGGCTTTTTGGCGGCCTTTAATCACCGCAGCGGCCGCGCGCAAATCTTCAATCCGCGAGTTGGTACAAGAGCCAATGAACACTTTATCCACGGAAATTTCGGTGATTGGAGTGTCGGCATTCAAGCCCATGTAGCTCAACGCGCGCTCAATCCCGCTTTTTTTCACGGCATCGGATTCATTCGCAGGGTTCGGGACTTGGCCCGCAATATCCACCACCATCTCGGGACTGGTGCCCCATGTGACTTGCGGGGCAATGTCTTCTGCCGCGAGTTCAACCACTTTGTCGAAGGTCGCGCCTTCGTCCGACACGAGTGTTTTCCAGTAGGCCACAGCCTGATCCCATTGCTCGGCAGACGGTGCTAATGGCTTGCCACGGAAGTATTCAATGGTTTTTTCGTCGACAGCAACTAAGCCAGAGCGCGCGCCGCCTTCAATCGCCATATTGCACAAGGTCATGCGGCCTTCGACCGAGAGACTACGAATCGCGCTGCCCGCGAATTCAATCGCGTAGCCGGTTCCACCTGCGGTGCCGATTTTGCCAATAATCGCCAAGGCAACGTCTTTGGCGGTCACGCCCTCACCCAATTCGCCTTCAACACGCACCAGCATCGATTTCGATTTTTTGGCGACCAGTGTTTGTGTGGCCATGACATGTTCGACTTCGGAGGTGCCGATCCCGTGCGCCAAAGCCGCAATCGCGCCGTGCGTCGAGGTATGGCTATCGCCACAAACGACGGTCATCCCCGGCAAAGTCGCGCCTTGTTCCGGCCCCATGACATGCACAATACCTTGGCCTTGGTCTTTGAACGGGAAGTACGCCCGTGCACCAAACGCTTTAATGTTGCTATCGAGGGTTTCAACCTGCAGGCGCGAGATCGGATCATCAATCGCAGCGGTGCCTTCGGCCTTGTCCCAATGATCGGTTGGGGTGTTGTGATCGGCGGTGGCGACGATGGAATCTTGACGCCATAACGGACGATTCGCGAGCTTCAAGCCTTCAAAAGCTTGGGGACTGGTGACTTCGTGCACCAAATGACGGTCGATGTATAACAACACCGTGCCGTCGGTTTCTTCGCGAACTACATGGCTGTGCCACAATTTGTCATAGAGTGTTTGTGCGTTCATGAGATTATGCTTTTGTCAAGTTTTCCTAGGTAGCTTTTGATTATTACACGAGCTTTTGCACTGCACCAGTCCGAGCCTAGTCTTCACACCAATGCAGAAAGAGAGCGACGCGCCAACCACCATGCGATCAAGGCGGCAAAGGCGCTAGGCAAAAACGCCCCCGCCATGCCCCAATGCGGCCACAGCACACCGGCCAACAAGCCGCCCGCCGTGCCGCCAAGCCCGTACGATACGGCGATATATAACCCCTGCGCTTTGCTCTGATGGGCTTCGGGAAACAAGCGATGAATCAAGCCCACCGCCGAGGCATGATGCGCGGCAAATGTGAGGGCGTGCAAGGTTTGCGCAACGATCATCCAAAGTGGATTTTCAAACAGAAAAGCGATCATCACAAAACGAATGGCAGCGGTTGCCAAACTCGATTGCAAAACCTGCGTTAAAGAGTAACGCCGTAAAATTTTCGGCATCGCCCAAAAAACAACAATTTCGCAGATTACTCCAAGCGACCACAAGCCCCCAATTGCACTGGCGCTATAGCCTGCCTTAACCAGCCCCAGAGACAGAAATATGTAATAAGGCCCATGGGCAAATGCCATCAGAAAACTGCACATCAATAGGGTTTTTACAGCAGATTGTTGCAAGATGCTGCGCAAGGGAAAGAGCGCATTTGGTGCTTGGGAACGCAGCGGAATCACCAAAAAATAGCTTGAAAGCGCCAATAACAGCAGACTAATAAACGCAGCTATCGCGATGAGATCGGAAGAAAAGTAATCCAGCGCATAACCCAACCCTAACGCGGCCACAACAAAGCCTACCGACCCCCATAATCGAACTAGACTGTACTGCCCAGGGGAAGCGGCGGTGAGCGCCAAAGTGCTCGCCTCGACAAGCGGCAAAGCGCCCGCCCAAAAAAGATGAACAAACGCCAAGGCAATAAAAAACAAGAAAAAGCTTTTACCCAGCGCCAATAACAAAAAGGACAGACAAGCTGCGACACAAGCCAAACGAATCAACGCTTGGCGGCGATGTGGAAAACAATCGGCAAGCCATCCCCACAGGGACGGCGCAAAAAGTCGGGCAAAGGTTGATAGCGAAGCCAGCCATGCAATCGACATTGCATCAAAGCCGAGCGACTGCAAATACACCGACCAATACGGTGAAATCACCCCAACAAACGCAAAATAGAAGAAATAAAACCCCGCAAAGGGGCGCAGTACCGCAGACAAGGAAACCGGCATACGTTCTCAACAGACGTAAAAAAACCGCCAGCACGCTGGCGGTCTTTCGGAGACGTTCGGAAATTAAGCTTCCGGAACAATCACGATCGTCACGGTCGCAACAGCGTCGTGATGCAGAGCAACTTCAACGTCGAATTCGCCGATGGCTTTCAACGGACCATCAGGCAAGCGAACGTCAGATTTTTTCACTTCAGTGCCTGCAGCAGAGATCGCATCAGCGATGTCAGCATTGGTCACAGAACCGAACAGACGACCATCCACACCGGCTTTTTGGCTGATGGTGAAGGTTTGGCCTTGGATTTTTTCGCTACGAGCTTGTGCATCAGCCAAAACAGCCGCTTGACGAGCTTCCAATTCAGCGCGCAATGCTTCGAACTGTTTCAAGTTCGCTTCAGTTGCACGTTTAGCTTTCGCTTGAGGAATCAGGAAGTTACGAGCGTAGCCGTCTTTAACTTTAACTACGTCACCCAGATGACCCAAGTTAGCCACGGTTTCTAGCAGAATGATTTGCATAGTTTCTTGGCTCCTAGATTAATGCTGATCGGTGTACGGCATAAGAGCCAGAAAACGGGCGCGCTTGATCGCGGTCGAAAGCTGACGTTGGAAACGTGCTTTAGTGCCAGTGATGCGAGCCGGAATGATTTTGCCGTTTTCGCTGATGAAATCTTTCAGGATATCGGTGTTTTTGAAGTCGATTTCCCGAATGCCTTCGGCGGTAAAGCGGCAAAATTTGCGACGCTTGAAGAGTTGGCGAGCCATGTTTAGACCTTTACAAATTCAATGTGTTGGATATGCAGCACTAAGCGCGGATTTTTCAAACTTCTGGCGGACAAGAAACCGGTAACAGCGACATTGCTACCGTTTGCCTGCAACACCTGCTCAACCATATGACCGACAGCGAGCCAATTGACTTCACAACGGACGTCACGCTCAAAGCCGCCCGCACTTTGGCGAGACAGGTGTTCTAGAAGTCCTTCAACAACCGGCACGCCGGCCGGTGTCATCCTTTTTGCCTCGATATGGACAATCCGTCCCTCGAGCTGCACTTTATTCAACGGTAAAACCGGTATCAGGCAGAAGCCTGTTCGGTGGATTCAGCCGCGGCCGATGCAGAAGGATCCAGCAAGTTCTTTGCTTTTTCTTCTTTCATCATCGGAGAAGCTTCAGTCACAGCAGCATCCATTTTCACGGTCAGATGACGCAGAACGGCATCATTGAATTTGAATGCATGTTCGATTTCTTCCAACGCTTCCAGATCGCACTCGATGTTCATCAGAACATAGTGAGCTTTGTGGACTTTTTGGATCGGGTAAGCCAATTGACGACGGCCCCAGTCTTCCAGACGATGGATCTTGCCTTCGCGGCCCAGAACCATACCCTTGTAACGCTCGACCATCGCCGGAACCTGTTCACTCTGATCAGGGTGGACGATGAAAACGATTTCATAATGACGCATGAGAACTCCTTACGGATCAAAGCCTCCCGCCATGCGCTGCGGATGAGGCAAGGTTGGCAAAGCGGACGAGTCTAACAAAAAACGCCGCACCAAACAATGGCGCGGCGCAGGCAAATCTAGAACAATTTTAGCTGACGACGTCAAAACCGGCGTTTTCGATACAAGAGACCAACGACTTCTGCTCAACCGACTCCGCATGAGTCACTTCAACTCGGCCTGAGGCCAGCTCAATCGCCACCTGCTCAACCCCAGCTAAAGCCTGAAGTTTCGTGGTCAAGCCTTTGACACACCCACCACAGGTCATGCCAGACACTGTCAATACCGTCGTTTGCATAATCACTCCCCCCATTAAGTCGATTTGGTCTCAACGATGCGCAAACACTCGTTGCCGGCCTTGTTGATCGAATGCGATGACATCAAATGGCGCTTTCGCCCCTGATGGCACTTCCATACCGGGTGAGCCAACCGGCATACCTGGAACCGACAATCCGATAATCTTGGGCTTGTCTTTCAAAACCTTGCGCACCAAATCCGGCGGCACATGGCCTTCAAACACATAGCCATTCACCGTTGCGGTATGGCAAGAACGCAAATTTTTGGGCACAGCAGCGCGATCTTTGGTTTGATCAAGCGCCTCATCGACAATCGTTTTCACCCGAAAACCTTGACGCTCCATGTGCTGGCCCCACGCATCGCAGCATTCACAGCCCGCATTTTTATGGATTTCAACCAGCTCGCCAGCGGCATAGCTCAACGAAGACAAACCGAGCCACAACGCCGCTAAACCCTGAACCATCCGCATGCAAGCCCCTCCTTATGCCGACGCTGTCGCTGCATGCGCCAGACGTTGACGACGTGTTTCGGAGAGCAACATCCCCGAAGCCACCGACACATTCAAACTTTCAACCGTCCCAAACATCGGGATTGAGACCAGTACATCACAATGTTCGCGGGTTAAACGGCGCATACCGTCGCCCTCCGCCCCCATCACCCATGCCAAAGGCCCAGCCTGATCGAACTGATACAAAGACGTTTCCGCCTCGGCATCGGTCCCCGCAATCCACACTCCCGCATCTTTTAAATCGCGCAAGGTCCGCGCCAAATTGGTCACGGTGAGATAAGGGATCACTTCTGCAGCACCGCACGCCACTTTGGACACGGTCGCATTCAAGCCACATGCCCGATCTTTCGGCGCAATCACGGCATGCGCGCCCATCGCATCGGCCACACGCAAACACGCGCCCAAATTATGCGGATCAGTCACGCCATCCAAAATCAGGAATAACGGCGGCTCATTCAAAGAGTCCAGCACATCATCCAGCGTCAGATAATTTTTATTTGCGTCAATAATCGCCGCAATCCCTTGATGGCGCGCTTTATGGCACAGAGCATCCAAGCGGGCGACTTCCAAAGAAATCACCTTCACGCCTTCAAATTCAGCTTTCGCCAAAGCCTCACGCATCCGCGCATCTTGTCGACCCTGCGCAACATAAATCTCAACCAAACTGCCGGGGTTTTGAAACAAACGCGCATTGACCGCGTGAAAGCCATGAATCAATTTTTTTTGGGACATATCATTAACAGCCAATAAAGTAAGCGCGAATTGTAACGTGAATCCTCGGTCAAGACCGTGGATTACTTAGCCGATGCACACAAGCTCTTCGCCTCGGTCGTTTCAGTGATGGCGGATGCCTCTAATAACGCCGCTTGCGCTGTTCGCGCCATCACAAACTGCGCCAAAGCCTCTGGCGGTAACGGGCGACTGTAATAAAAACCCTGAATCAACTCACACCCGCAGCGCCGCAAGAACAGCCGCTGCTCGGCGTTTTCGACCCCTTCGGCGACCACGGTTAAGCGCAGTTTTTTCGCCATCGCGATAATCGCTTCGGTAATCGCAGCATTGTCGTTGTCATCCGGCACCCCCTCGACAAACGAGCGGTCAACCTTCAGACAATCAAGCGGGAACCGTTTCAAATTCGAGAGCGAAGAGTAGCCGGTTCCAAAATCATCAATCGCCAACTTCAGCCCCAACGACTTCAGCTCCATTAGAATTTTGATCGCCTCCGCAGGATCCTGCATCAGCATCGACTCGGTGACTTCAAGCTCGAGCCGAGACGAATCAATCCCCGCGTCTTCAAGTGCCGCCATCACCTTATCGCTCAGGCGATGATCCAAAAATTGCCGCGCCGACAAATTCACCGCGACCTGCCGAATCGGCACACCGGCATCATCCCACGCGCGCACTTGGCGACACGCTTCTTGAATCACCCATTCGCCAATCGGGCGAATCAGGCCCGACTCTTCTGCGACGGGAATAAATTTAGCGGGTGACACCATCCCCAGTTCTGGATGATTCCAACGCAATAAGGCTTCAACCGCTTCGATCTGCTCCGAAAATGCATTGATTTGCGGCTGATAGTGCAACATCAACTCGCCACGTTCGATCGCCTGACGTAGGCCGTTTTCCATCAATAGGCGCTCAAAGGCCTGTTCGTTCATACTGGAAGCAAAAAATTCGTAGGTATTTTTACCGGCTTCTTTGGCGCGATACATGGCGACATCTGCATTTTTCAACAGCAACATGCTATCCGCGCCATCATTCGGATACATCGAGATGCCAATGGAGCCGGTCACAAACAGCTCGTGCTCTTCCAGCTTTAATGGTTGAGACAACTCAGCCAAAAGCCGCTCCGCAACAGAAACGATGGTTTGCCGATCACAGGAGCGCTCAAGCAAAACAGTAAACTCATCACCGCCCAAACGCGCCAAAAAGCCTTCTTCGCCGACGGCATAAATCAGGCGTGCGGCAATGACTCGCAACAAATCATCACCCGCAGGATGGCCAAACGAGTCATTTATGAGTTTGAAACGATCTAGATCAATAAACATCACCGCCACTTGCGTGCCTTGCTCCTGTGCGCGCAATAAGGCGGTATCTAAGCGCTCAATAAAACTTGAACGATTGGGCAGTCGTGTCAGGGGGTCGTGCGAAGCAAGGAACTGCAGACGGTCTTCAGAAAGCTTACGCTGGGTAATATCGGAAAATACGCAGACATAGTTCGTCAGAACATTAAATTCATCGTGAACCGAGCTAATCGACAGCCACACGGGATACAAATCACCGCCTTTGCGGCGGTCTAAAAACTCGCCTTGCCACTGCCCTTTTTCTGCGAGCGCCCGCATCATCTGCTCGTTTACCGAGCGCCCCATGTGATCAACGCGGAACATCCGCGAAAACCGTCCAATCGCCTGCTCTTCAGAAAAACCGGTAATCCGCGTAAAAGCAGCATTGAGCGCAATAATTCGCGCATTGGCATCGG
Organism: uncultured Aquaspirillum sp.; assembly: GCA_964635875.1. GTDB lineage: Bacteria > Pseudomonadota > Gammaproteobacteria > Burkholderiales > Aquaspirillaceae > CAZWRK01. The sequence goes on along the minus strand of CAZWRK010000017.1, from coordinate 27,928 downwards.
TCAACAAAATGCCTTCAGAGGAATTATCAAAAACCGTCGAAGCCAAACGCAGACGGTTTTCAGCATGACGACGCTCAGAAATATCTAACACCACACCCAAAATAGCCTGCCGCCCACGGTACTCAAAAAGGCGACTATGCACTTCAATGTCTAACACATTGCCTTGCTTGTGCAGCACTTGGGTGGTGTAGCTGAGCGCTTCAATTTTTTCAGCATAACGGTGGGCAATTTGTTCGCGAATACGGGTGTACTCTTCCGGCGGCATACAGACAGAAAGCGGCATCTCGGTCAGTTCGTCTACGCCGTACCCCATCAAGTTCGCGGTACGCTCGTTGACATACACCAACTTGTCATCTTGTAAGATATAAATTCCGACCAACGACTGATTCACCAAAGCGCGATACTGCTCCTCCAGCTCAAAACGGCGCGCCTCGGCCTGCTTTTGCTCGGTGCGATCGAGCATGATGCAACCAATCGCACTCAAGTCCCCGTGCTCATCAAACAATGGAAATTTTGTCGCAAAAATATAGCGATCGCCAGACACGGTCGATAGCACCGTATCCGTTTGACATGGTTGGCGCGAAGCAATGACCTGCTGATCTAATGCAAGCAGATTTTGGTAACCCAGACTATTCGGCACGCACGCCGAAGTACTTTTACCGATCAAAGATCCCTTGTCATAACCGATCATCCGGTAGAAGCTGCGACTCACTCGCGCATAATGACCGTCGGGCGACTTAATAAAAATCGGATTAGGCGTGTGCTCGAGTAAAGCCTCGTACTCACGCTGCAGCATCCGCAAGCGCCGTACCTGCCACACCAAGACCAACACCACAGCAACGAGAAAAAGAACGAATACAATCATGGGGATATGAAAGGGCAAGGCCGCTTCAACCTCCGCCGCAGACAACGGGAGTGCTAGACTCAACACCGGCCAGAATCCAAGCAATAGCGCACCAAGTTGAATCATTTTGGCCAACACAGATTGCCTGCGTGCATGACCCAGAATCCACACCATGTCTCTCCTCGTTTTATTATGTGTCGCGGAGCGTGGCAAAAAATGCACATCCACTCTCGCAAACCTGATGGCATAACATCGACGAATTAGCCCATGCCTGTCAATTAGAAAAACCGACCTGTAAAACCCGAAGCGCGCATATTCACTCAATGTTGCCGTCTTATAATCGAGACTTTGCCAGAAGTCACCATCTTATGCACCTGATAAGCCAAAGTCATGCTTGATACTTTCTGCCCAAATATTCCTGTTGCGGGGCGCAAAATAGCGTTACCGGCCTTTTCCGTTGGCGCGGATGCCGCTTTATTTGCGGCCATCGCCGACCAGCACGCGCGCCCATTGATTTTGATTACCGTCGATACCCAAACGGCAATCCGCCTCCGCGATGAAATTCCCATTTTTGCCCCAACGCGCCGTGTCGCGCTGTTTCCCGACTGGGAAACCCTGCCTTACGACCATTTTTCACCGCATCACGATCTCGTCAGCGAGCGACTGGCCACCCTATGGCAGCTTAAACAAGGCCAAGCCGATATTGTGGTCATCCCCGTCGCCACCGCACTGATGCGACTCGCGCCGGTCGAATACCTTGCGGGGCGCACCTTCTTTCTTAAACGTGGCGATACGCTGGATGTCGAGCGCCTGCGCGCCGATTTAGTCACCGCCGGTTACAGCGCGGTCACACAGGTCTACAGTCCCGGTGAATTTTCCGTGCGCGGCGGCCTGATCGATCTGTATCCGATGGGCAGCCCGTTACCTTATCGCATCGACTTATTCGACCAAACCATCGACAGCCTGCGCACATTCGACGTCGATACCCAGCGCACCCTCGATAGCGTCGAAGAAATCCGCCTGTTACCCGCCCGCGAATTCCCGAACGACCCCGACGCCATTAGTGCCTTCCGCAGCCGATTCCGCGAAGAGTTCGAAGGCGATCCCTCACGCTCGCGCCTTTACAAAGATGTCACCCAAGGGCTACTGCCCGCAGGCATCGAATACTATCTGCCGCTGTTTTTCGAGCAGTGCGCGACCTTGCTCGACTACGCGCCGCACGATGCCGTCATCGTTCAACACGGTGACACGTTTGCCGCCGCCGAAAGAGCATGGCAAGAAATCGACACCCGCTACCGAATGTTGCAAGGCGACCCGCAGCGACCCTGCCTGCCGCCGACTCAGCTCTATTTACGGCCCGACGAATGGCAAGGCCTCAGCAATGCATGGCCGCGACTCTACACCGACCCCAGCATCGAAGCGCCCCATGCCGTTCAAGCTCTGCCACCGGTCGCCGTCGATCGCCGCGCCGAACATCCCCTCGCGGCGCTCAGTCAGCTGCTGGATCAATCGACGCCACGCGTGCTGCTGTTTGCCGAATCCCTCGGCCGCCGCGAAACCCTGAGCCACTTTTTACACAGCTACGGACTCAAACCCCAATTTGTCACCGATGTCGCCACATTTATGCAGGGTGATATCGCGTTTGGTTTAACCGTTGGGGCGCTCTCGAATGGTTTTATCGACCCGCGCCAGCACGTCGCCCTCATCACCGAAAACGATCTATACCCCAGCAGCGGCCACACTCGCCAAGCGCGTCGCCGCCGCAAAGCCAGCCACCCCGACACCCTCTTGCGCGACCTCGCCGAAATTAAAATCGGCGATCCGGTCGTGCATGAAAATCACGGCATCGCGCGTTATCAAGGACTGGTGTCGATCGACTTGGGCGAAGGCGAAACCGAGCTGATGATGTTGGAGTACGCCAGCGACGCCAAACTGTACGTTCCCGTCTCCCAGCTCCACCTGATTTCCCGCTATGCCGGCGCTGCCAGCGAAGATGTGCAGCTCACACGGCTTGGCAGCCCACAATGGGAAAAATCACGCAAAAAAGCCGCCCAACAAGCTCGCGACACCGCCGCTGAACTGCTCAATCTGTATGCCCAACGCGCCACCCGCGAAGGTCACGCCTTTGCGATTCAGCCCCACGAGTATGAGGCGTTTGCAGCAGGATTCGGCTTTGAAGAAACCCCCGACCAAGAAGCCGCGATTGCCGCGGTGGTTCAAGATATGGTCAGCGGTCAGCCGATGGATCGGCTGGTCTGCGGCGATGTCGGCTTCGGGAAAACCGAAGTCGCGTTGCGGGCGGCCTTTGTCGCGGCGATGGCGGGCAAACAAGTCGCGGTCCTCGTTCCGACCACGCTGTTGGCCGAACAGCATTACCAAAATTTTGCGGATCGTTTTGCCGATTGGCCGCTGCGCGTCGTGGAAATGTCGCGCTTTAAAAGCGCCAAAGAACAAAAAGCCGCCCTTGCCGGTTTGGCCGATGGCACAGTCGATATTGTGATTGGCACCCACCGCCTTACCCAACCCGACATTCAATTTAAGCGCCTTGGTTTGGTCATCATCGACGAAGAACATCGCTTTGGCGTGCGTCAAAAAGAGCAACTGAAAAAGCTCCGCGCCAATGTCGATATTCTGACCCTCACCGCGACGCCGATCCCACGAACGCTGGCGATGAGTTTGGAAGGTCTGCGCGATTTCTCGGTGATTGCCACCGCCCCGAGCCGCCGACTGGCGGTCAAAACCTTTGTTGCCCCGAGTGCCGACGGCGTCATCCGCGAAGCCGCCTTGCGCGAACTCAAACGCGGCGGGCAGGTGTTCTACCTCTATAACGAGGTCGAAACCATCGAGAACATGCGCGAAAAACTCGCCGCACTGCTGCCCGAAGCCCGTATCGGCGTCGCCCACGGCCAGCTCCGCGAACGCGAACTCGAAGCGGTGATGCGCGACTTTAACCAGCAACGATTCAATATTTTGCTGTGCTCAACCATCATTGAAACCGGTATCGACATTCCGAACGCCAACACCATCATCATCCATCGCGCCGATAAATTTGGCTTGGCGCAACTGCATCAATTGCGCGGACGGGTCGGACGCTCGCACCATCAGGCCTACGCCTATTTGCTCACCCCCGAAACCCTGACCCGCGACGCCCAAAAGCGCCTTGATGCGATTCAGGCCATGGAAGACCTCGGCGCGGGCTTCTCGCTGGCGATGCACGATTTGGAAATTCGCGGCGCAGGCGAAGTCTTGGGCGACAACCAATCGGGGGAAATGCACGCGGTCGGCTTCTCGCTCTATACCGAAATGCTCAAACAGGCGGTGCGGTCGCTGAAAAAGGGCCACGAACCCGACCTCGACGCCCCGCTGGGCGTGAGCACCGAAATCAACCTGCACGCACCCGCACTGTTGCCAGAAAGCTATTGCCCCGACGTTCACGAACGATTGGTGTTATATAAGCGCCTCGCCAGCTGCGAAAACGATGACGAAATTGATGGCATTTTAGAAGAGTTAATCGACCGCTTTGGCCTGCCCACGCCCGAGGCCAAAACCCTGATCGAAAGCCATCGCCTACGGCTAATGTGTCGCGCCTTAGGCATCGAAAAGTGCGATGCCTCCGAAGCCAGTATTGTGCTGACCTTTGGGCGGCATACTCAGGTCGAACCGCTGAAAATCATTCAGCTCATACAAAGCAAGCGCAACTACCGCCTGCAAGGACAAGACAAGTTGCGGGTCGACATTGAGATTGCCGACATCACGATGCGGGCGGTTCGCGTCAAAGAATTGCTGAAAGAATTGCAGCATTAAGCCGCGGCTAACCTCACCCTCGTAGCCTGTGCGCACACTGAACAGTGTTCGCGCACAGGTTCTTTAACTGACTTTTTATGTAAATGAGATTGTTCACAATGAATTGGAAACGGTGGTCGACACTCGGTGCGGCCTTGCTTGTTGCGGCGTGCTCCGCACCCATCAAAAAACCGATTGATAGCGGCGAAGTGCAACCGCGCTACCTGCGCACCAGCTTTAGCCAACTCCCCGAATGGCAAACCCGCGACCTGCGCAGTGCATGGTCCAGCTGGCAAAGCAGCTGCAAAGCACTGGCGAAACGCAGCGGCTGGGAAAATGTGTGCCGCGCCAGCACCCAAGTCAATGCCCAAGATAATGCAGCGATTCGGCAGTACTTCGAAAACTACTTTCAAGCCTATCAGCTCAGCGACGGCAATAAAGACAGTGGTCTGATTACGGGGTATTACGAGCCTTTGCTGAAAGGCAATCTCAAACCCGACGCACAAGCTAAACACCCGCTGTATCCATCGCCCAATGACATGCTGTCTGTCGAGCTGAATCAGGTGTATGCCCGTTTGGCGGGCATGCGATTGCGCGGGCGACTCGAAGGCAATCGCGTGGTGCCTTATTACACCGCCGCTGAAATTGTTTCCGGCAAAGGCCCGCAACCCGCCTCCGCCATTGCATGGGTCAACGATCCAGTTGAGCTGATGTTCTTGCAAATTCAAGGTTCTGGCCGCATTGAACTCCCAGACGGCAAGTTGATTCGGGTTGGTTACGCCGACCAAAACGGCCACCCGTATCAGTCGCTCGGCCGCTGGTTGATTGACCAAGGCGAACTCAAAGCGCACCAAGCCTCGATGCAAGGCATCAAAGCATGGGCGCAAGCCAACCCCAAGCGGATTAACGAGCTATGGGCTGCCAATCCAAGCTACGTCTTCTTCCGCCGCCTGCCAAATGCCGACGGTGGCCCACCGGGGGCGCTGGGCGTCCCGCTAACGCCGCAAGCCTCGGTGGCGGTCGATGCCCGCTACATTCGCCTTGGCACCCCGCTCTGGCTCTCGACGACGCGCCCGCTATCTGATGTCCCGATGGTGAATATGGTGCACGCCCAAGATACCGGCGGCGCGATTAAAGGCGTCGTCCGCGCCGATTACTTCTGGGGCTTTGGTGAAAGCGCCGG
>CAZWRK010000017.1:0-22018 GCA_964635875.1 uncultured Aquaspirillum sp. | reverse complement strand
GATGCGGTCAAGGCGGGGCAGATTCTCGCCAAGCTCGACGCCCGCACCCTCGCCGACCAAGTTCGAGAACAAGAAGCGCTTTATGCGACACAGCACGCCAAGCTCGCGCTGGCACGGCAAAAACTCGACAAACAACGCCAGCTCTACGCCCAGCAGTTTATTTCGCAGCAAGCACTCGACGAGTTTGAAAGCGAATTCCGCATCAATCAATCACAGCTGACCGCCCAAGACAGCCAACTCCAACGCGCCCGCAAAAGCCTCGCCGATACCCTGATTCGCGCACCTTTTGACGGCATCATCGCTGAACGCCACATCGAAGCCGGACAAGTCATCGCCCGCAACGGCAAATTGTTTCAGCTGGTCAACCCGCGCCAGCTCGAAATCGCCGCCAGCGTTCCCGCCCGCGACATTTCGCGTCTGAAAGTCGGTATGCGCGCCCAATTCCGTGTCGAAGATCAGCTCGACGCACACGGCCAGATTGTCCGTCTAGCGCCGAGCGCCATCAGCGGCACCCGCAGCTTTTACACCTATGTCGCGGTCGATAATCGCGATGGCCGTTTACGGCCGGGCCAGTTCGCTCGTGGCGAATTGATTTTGGCGCAGCGCGAACAAGCCAGCTTGCCACTCAGCGCGATTCGCGAGGCGGACAGCGCCGCGCCGTGGGTGATGGTGATTCGGCAGGGCCGCACTGAAAAAGTCCCCGTTCAGATCGAGCTGACCGATTCTCTGGCCGGACGCGCCGCCATTCGCGGCGTCGAGGTCGGCACCCAAGTGATTCCACCGGCCGTGATTGGCTTACGTGTGGGCGACGCCGTCACCCTGCGCACTCAATAAGGCTTGCTCGTCATGTGGCTCACCCGTACCAGTATCCATAACCCCTACTTCGCCACCATGCTGATGTTGGCCTTGGTGGTGCTCGGTTTATTTTCTTTGCAACGTCTACCGGTCGAAGAATTCCCCGACATTCGCTTTCCAGTCGCAGTGGTCAGCACCAACTACAGCGGTGCCTCGCCCACCGTGGTTGAATCCGAAGTCACCCGCCCGATTGAAGAGGCCGTCAACACCATTAACGGCGTCAAAAATATCCGCTCGTACTCGTTTGAAGGCGCGTCGGTGGTGGTGGTGGAATTTGAATTGACCGTCAATCCCGTGACGGCGGTCCAAGACACCCGCGAAAAAGTCGGCGCACTGGTTGGCGGATTTCGCCGTGAAATTGGCACGCCCACCGTCAGCCAAGTCAACCCAAACGACGAAGCGAGCATGACCTTGCTGGTCTCGAGCGCACAGGCCGATGCGCGCACCCTCAGCACATGGAGCGACCAAGTTTTACGCAAAAAGCTACAAACCGTTGAAGGGATTGGCGAGGTCAAACTGATTGGCGCGAGCAAACGCCAAATCAATGTGCAGCTGCTCCCCGATCAACTCGATGCGCTACAAGTCGACATTCAAACCGTGGTCGAGACTTTGCGGGCGGCGAATCGTGATTATCCCGCCGGACGCATCGAAGCCGATGCGCGGGAATTGGCGGTTCGGGTCGATGGCAAGCTGAAAACCCTGCAAGAATTTGCCGCCCTGCCGCTGACCACTCGCAATGGCGCAACGATTCGGCTCGAAGACATTGCTCATCTGGTCGATGGCGAGGCCGAGCGCGACAGCGTGGCGCTCATCAATGGTCAGCGTGCCTTATCCGTTGAAATTAAGGTCGCACGCGGGGCCAACCTGATTCAAACCTCTGCCGGTGTCCACGCGCAAATCGCCGAACTCAAAGCACAAATGCCCGCTGGTTTTGCCATCAAAGTGTTGCGCGATAAAGCCAAGGATGTCGAAAAATCGCTGAACAATGTCCGCACCACGTTGATTGAAGGCGCGGCATTGACCGTGGCAATTGTGTTTTTATTTTTAGGCTCGTGGCGCAGTACGGTCATCACCGGCCTGACGCTGCCAGTGGCGCTGATCGGCACCATGTTTGCGATTGCCGTCGCCGGTTTCACGCTCAATGTCATGACCTTGTTGGCGCTCACCTTGTCGATTGGCCTGCTGATTGATGATGCGATCGTGGTGCGTGAAAACATTGTCCGCCACGCCGGTTTTGGCAAAGACCATTATCGAGCGGCGGTCGATGGCACCGAAGAAATCGGGCTGGCGGTGCTGGCAACCACGCTCACAGTGATTGCGGTGTTTTTGCCGGTCGGTTTTATGGGCGGCGTGATCGGGAAATTTTTCCAGCAATTCGGCCTGACCGTCGTGGTGGCGGTCACGATTTCTTTGTTGGTGAGCTTTTCACTCGATCCGATGCTGAGTTCGGTGTGGCACGACCCGCACCATCACGGCGATGCGCATCGCGGCCCTTTCGGGCGGGCATTGGATTGGTTTGAAGGGTTGATGGATCGCTTTGCCCTGCAGTATTCGGTGGCAATTGCGTGGGTGCTCGACCACCGCAAAACTACGCTGGCCTCGGCGGTCGCGCTGCTCATCGCCAGCTTTGCCTTGACGCCGTGGATTGGTGCGGAATTTATGCCGAAAACCGATACCGGCAAGTTCGTGGTCAAGTTTAAAACCGCCCCCGGTGCGAGTTTTGAATACACCGAAATGAAATCCCGCGAAGTCGAAGCCCAGCTCCGCACTTTGCCGGAAGTGGTTGATGTCTACACCAATATTGGCGGCGAGTTTGGTGGCGGCCGCAATGGAGTGTCGATGCGGGTGTTTGTCACCGATAAAGCCCAGCGCCAGCGCTCGGTTCAAGCAATGTTCCCCGAGGTACGGCAGCGGCTCGCGCCGTTGGCGGGCATCGAAGTCCAATCGGTTTTAGGCGAAGGCGGGCCGGGTGCGGGTGGTAAACCGGTGCGCATCGGGGTGCGCGGCAGCGATTTTCAGCAGCTCGGACGGATTGTCTCCGACTTGAAATCGAAACTCGGCGGCATTTCGGGCCTCAGTGATTTGGAATCCAGTTTGGACGAAAGCGAACCCGCCTACGCGATTGAATTGCGCCGCGACGCCGCCAGCCCGCTTGGTGTGGATTTGACGCGACTCGGTTCGACGTTATCGGTATTACTGGCCGGAAATACCGCCACCACATGGGAAGCCCCCGACGGCGAAAACTACGATGTGCGTTTGCAAATTCCCAAAGCCGATCGCGACCATGAATGGCTCGACCGCCTCAAAATTGCCAGCGGCAATGGCAGCGAAACGGTGATGGTGCCGCTGTCGAATCTGGTCAGCATCACGCCGAGCCAAGTGCCACGGCAAATTGATCGTATGGATCAACAACGCGAAGTCACCCTGACCGCCAATATCAGCGCACCCGATAGCGCACGGGTCTTTTCTGAAGTCGCCAAGGTGCTGAAAGATTACCCGTTACCGGCGGGCTATCAGTTCGACCAAGGCGGGGAAAGCCGCGACATGAAGGAATCGTTTAGTTATGCGGTGCAAGCGCTGGCAATGGGCGTGATCTTTATCTATATGATTTTGGCCGCGCAATTCCGCAGCTTCCTGCAGCCGATTACGATCATGATGTCGCTACCCTTGGCATTTATTGGGGTGTTTATGGCGCTGCTGTTGTGGAAGAGCACGATCAATATGTTCTCGATCATTGGCATCATCATGCTGATGGGGCTGGCGGCCAAAAACGGGATTTTGCTGGTCGATTTCGCCAACCAAGCCCGCCGTGAAGGGATGGCGCGCCGTGAAGCCTTGTGCGAGGCGGGACGGGTACGGTTGCGGCCGATTTTGATGACCAGCTTTGCGATGATCTTCGGCATGTTGCCGCTGGCTTTGTCGGGTCATAGCGGCTCGGAATTGAACGCGCCGATGGCGCATGCGGTGATCGGTGGCATGGTCACTTCAACTATTTTGACCTTGTTTGTGGTGCCGGTGGTGTACAGCTACTTTGATCAGATCAGCGGGTTTTTCCGCGCAAAATTCGCGCCGCCGCCGCGCCAATCCTAAGCGCGCCCCGAGAGATACCGTACAATGCCGACCTTATATTGTGTTTGTGAAAGCCTGCATCGTGAGTGACAAGTATGAAATCCGTCCCGACCAGTCGGTCGAATTGCTGAAAGCCCTGCATATTCTGACCCGTGACGGAAAGATGAACCAAGACAGCCGCCGAAAACTGAAACAGGTGTATCACCTATTTCAATTTATCGAGCCGCTGTTGCAAGCCGTCTTGCAGACCCGCCCCGATGTGCGCTTGGTCGATCATGGTGCGGGAAAGTCGTATCTGGGCTTTATTTTGTACGATTTGTTTTTCAAATCGTTGCCGGATCACGCTTCGCGCATTTACGGTATCGAAACCCGCGATGAACTGGTCAGCCGCTCACAAGCCTTGGCCGCCGAGCTGGGCTTTGACGGGATGTCGTTTTTGAATTTGTCGGTGGCAGAGTCGATTACGTCGCCCGAATTGCCCGAGACGATTGATATCGTCACCGCCTTGCACGCCTGCAATACCGCCACCGATGACGCGATTCATTTTGCGTTGAAAAAGCAGGCGCAATTTATTGTGCTGGTGCCGTGCTGTCAGGCCGAAGTCGCGGCAGTGCTGCGCAAAAATAAAGGTAAGGCCTTGGCGAATCCGCTCACCGAAATGTGGCGGCATCCGATCCATACCCGCGAGTTTGGCAGCCATGTCACCAATGTGTTGCGCTGCCTACAATTAGAAGCGCACGGCTATCAGGTCAATGTCACCGAGTTGGTTGGCTGGGAGCATTCGATGAAAAACGAGCTGATCATCGCCACGCAAAAACACCTACCCCGCCAACGTGCGCAAGCGCGGCTAGACACCTTATTGCACGATTTGGGACTCGAAGAAATGCGTGAGCGTTTTTTCTGCGCCCCTTAATTTCAAGCGAGGCTCATCATGTCATCGAACGACCCTTTGCACGGCATCACTTTAGAATTGATGGTCACCCAATTGGTGGAGTATTACGGCTGGGAAGAAATGGCGCGACGCTTTCCGATGCGCTGTTTTCAACACGACCCGAGCATTAAATCGTGCTTGAAATTTTTACGCACCACGCCGTGGGCGCGGCAAAAAATCGAAGCGTTTTATGTGAAGCATCTCTAAAAACGCTTGGCACACATCAAAAAGCCCCGTGAACGCATCACGGGGCTTTTTTCGTCGTGATATTTGACTGTTCACGGCAAGCCGTTAACTCTCGCCATCACCGGCAAACATCACCCGATCCACTTCTTTACGGCTGAGATGCGGGGCAAAAATTTCGATGAAGTGGTAGGCAAATCCACGCAAATAGGCATCGCGGCGAATCCCAATCCGCGTGGTCGATGGCAAGAACAAATGTCCCGCGTCGATAATCGCCAAGCCACGATCGCGCTCCGGCTCAAACGCCATCGACGCGATAATCCCGACCCCCAGCCCCAAACCGACATAGGTTTTAATCACGTCGGTATCAATCGCCGTCAACACCACGTTAGGCTCAACACCGGCTTCTTCAAAAGCGCGGTTGATCTTTGAGCGTCCCGCAAAGGCAAAGTCATACGTGACGATGGGGTACCGGCCAATATCGGCCAGCGTAATCGGCGCGGCCAGCTGGGTTAAAGGGTGATCGGTCGGTACGACAATCGCGCGATTCCATTCATAGCACGGCAAGGCGGCCAGCTCGGGAAAGGTCGAAATCCCTTCGGTGGCGAGCGCAAAATCCGCTTCGCCAGCCACCACCATTTCGCAAATCTGGGTCGGGCTGCCTTGTTTGATCGACAGTTTGACTTGGGGATAACGCTCGCGAAATTGGCGAACGGTTTCGGGTAAGGCGTAGCGGGCTTGAGTATGGGTAGTGGCAATCGTCAAGCTGCCTTCTTCTTCGCTGGCAAATTCTTCGCCAACGCGCTTGAGGTTTTTGGCTTCGCGTAAAATCCGCTCGGCAATCACCAACACATGCTTGCCCGGCTCGCTCACTGACACCACGCGTTTACCATTGCGGATAAAAATCTGAATACCGAGTTCGTCTTCTAAAAGACGAATTTGTTTGGAGATGCCCGGCTGTGAGGTGTGCAGTTTTTCTGCAGCCTCAGAGACATTCAGCCCTTGCTTTGCGACCTCGACGACGTAGCGCAATTGTTGGAGTTTCATCCCCGAATTTCCTGTATTGACCCAAGCGGATACGCGGCCGCATACCTAAATGACGACCCGTTCTTAATAACTATATGAACTTAAATCCTAACACATTATTCTTTCCTTGATCTAAAGCAGGCGGTTAGACTGCCAGCCAAACCAGACTCGCAAAGGCCTTTCCATGTCCACACTTGACGCTAAAATTGCCCATACGGTCGCGCTTTTGAGCCAAACAGCGCAGCAGTTTTCACCGGCGGTATTTGCCAACAGCCTCGGCGCAGAAGATATGGTCATCACCGACCTGATTGCGCGCCATCAGCTGGCTATCGAGATTTTTAGTCTGGATACCGGCCGCCTCCCCGCCGAAACCTATAATTTGTTGGCCGATGCCCATCAGCGCTATACCAGCCACCCGATTACCGTGTATTTCCCGCAAACCGAAGCCACCGAGAACTATGTGCGCACGCACGGCATCAATGGCTTTTACGACAGCATCGACAGCCGCAAGGCCTGCTGTGCGGTGCGAAAAATCGAACCGCTCCGCCGCGCACTAAAAGATAAAAAAGCGTGGATTACCGGCCTGCGCCGCGAACAATCGCCCACCCGCCAAGACCTCACCGATCAAGCCTTTGATGACGATAATGGCCTGTGGAAAATCAGCCCGCTGCTGGACTGGACCGAAAAAGAAGTGTGGGAATACTTGCGCGCAAACAATGTGCCTTATAACGCGCTCCATGATCGCCACTACCCTTCGATTGGCTGTGCGCCCTGTACCCGTGCGATTTCCATCGGTGAAGACGTGCGCGCAGGCCGCTGGTGGTGGGAGAATCCCGACTCGAAAGAATGCGGCCTCCATGTCAGCAGTAGCGTATCGGCCTTAAAACCTAAGGCCCAAGCCTGATACTATCTAGCCGCGTTTTATGTTGACCGTCCGATCCGGCAGCCTCGCTGCCCATCTATAAAGACCGACCATGTATCAATACGATGATTTTGACCGCCAGCTGGTTGCTGAGCGTGTCGCCCAGTTCAGCGATCAAACCCGACGCTATCTTGAGGGCACCTTATCCGAAGACGAATACCGTCCTTTGCGCCTGCAAAACGGCCTGTATGTACAACGACATGCGCCGATGCTGCGGGTGGCGATTCCTTACGGCATGTTTTCGAGCCGTCAAATGCGCAAATTAGCGCATATCGCCCGCACCTATGACCGTGATTACGCGCACTTCACCACCCGCCAAAACTTGCAATTCAACTGGCCTGCGCTCGAAACCGTGCCTGCGATTCTCGGCGAATTGGCCGAAGTTGATATGCACGCGATTCAAACCTCTGGCAACTGCATCCGCAATACCACCACCGATGTGTATGCCGGTGTCGCTGCCGATGAGTTGCTCGACCCGCGCCCGTGGTGCGAAATCATTCGCGAATGGTCCATGCTGCACCCTGAGTTCGCGTATCTGCCGCGTAAATTCAAAATTGCGGTCTCGGGAAGCCCTGCGGATCGTGCGGCGTCGTATGTCCACGATGTCGGCCTGCACACCGTGCAAAATGAAGCCGGTGAAGTTGGCTTCCGCGTGATTGTCGGTGGCGGCCTTGGCCGGACGCCAATGATCGGCGATGTGATTCGCGATTTCTTGCCCGCGCATCACTTGCTGAGCTATCTCGACGCGATTTTGCGGGTTTATAACCGCTTTGGTCGTCGCGATAATAAATACAAGGCACGGATCAAGATTTTGGTCAAAGCGCTGACCGCAGATGGCTTTGCGAGCAAGGTCGAAGAGGAATGGTCACATCTGAAAGATGGCCCGACCACATTGACTGCAGAAGAAATGCAGCGTGTCGCCGCACACTTTGTCGATCCAGCCTACGAAACCCTCGAACGCAACCCGGCGGCCTTTGTCAGCGCCCAAGTCGATAACGCCGCTTTTGCGCGCTGGGTGGAACGTAACACGGTGTTGCATCGCGTCCCAGGTTATCGTGCGGTCACCCTGTCGCTGAAAAAAACCGGTGTGCCACCGGGCGATATCACGTCGGCACAGATGGATTTAGTCGCCGATTTGGCCGATCAATACAGCTTTGGCGAACTGCGTGCCTCGCACGAGCAAAATATTGTGCTGCCGGATGTGCGCGAGCAGGATTTGTTTGCGCTATGGGAAACTGTGCGTGAAGCAGGATTAGCGACGCCGAATATTGGCCTGCTGACGAATTTGATTTGCTGTCCGGGCGGCGACTTCTGCGGCTTGGCGAATGCGAAGTCGATTCCAGTGGCCGAAGCTATTCAGCGGCGCTTTGACGATTTGGACTACCTGTACGATATCGGTGAGCTGGATCTGAATATCTCGGGGTGTATCAACGCATGTAGCCATCACCATATCGGCCATATCGGAATTTTGGGTGTCGATAAGAACGGCGAGGAATGGTATCAAATCACGCTGGGCGGCAATCAAGGCCCCGATGCCAGCATTGGCAAGGTGATTGGGCCGTCGTTTGCCCGTGCGGAAGTACCGAATGTGATTGCGCGCATCGTCGAGGCTTACGTTGAGCAACGCCTTGCGGGTGAACGCTTTATTGATACCCTGCGCCGGCTCGGGCCGGTATCCTTCAAGGAGCGCGCATATGCAAAGCCCTGAATTGAATCTGGTCAAAAACGGAACCGCTGTCCATGATGGTTGGATTTTGGTGCGCGAATGGACCGAAGACGCCGCGCTTCCCGAGGGGGATTGCATCCTACCGCTGGCCGCATGGCGTCAGTTGCGCCATACTCGGCGCACCGAGACATCACAACTTGCGGTTTGGTTGGCCCCAGAGGTCGATCCGGCAGAGCTGGCCGACGAATTGGCGCACCTGCCTCTGATTGCGATCGACTTTCCACAGTTTATTGATGGTCGGGGCTACTCGATTGCACGGTTGTTGCGTGAACGGTACAACTACCAAGGAGAGTTAAGAGCAATCGGCGACATCGGACAAGACCAAGCACACTATCTAACTCAGGTAGGATTTAATGCATTAATGCCAGCAGATCGCAGCAAGATTGCTGGAATTGTGCAGGGAATCACCGATTTTTCCGATGGGTATCAAGCCAGTTGTCTGCGTCAAGAACCCTACTTTAGACGACGTGCGAGCCTGCAAAAGAGTTTGTAAAAAAACAACAGACTAGCCGCCAACCTGTGGTTTTTCCGGTAAAAATGTTGCGTTTTCGCGACGTTTTACCGGCGGTCGGAATTGACAATATAAAGGCCACAAACCTATATTGCCCGCAACTGCATGACGATTGATCGGCAATACTCCCCGAAGTCTGCGCGAAATCGCCTGCTCGGGGCGCGTTGCTCAACCCTCCATCACACGAAACACGAAAGAGGCATACCGGATGAAAACCTCCAAAATGAAAATGACTGGCCTAGCTGGCGCAATGCTGGTTGCTCTGTTCTCTGTACAAGCCAATGCAGCTGGTAAAGAAGGCTACTTGGCTGACCAAGGCACCAACAGTGTTGTTCGCAACAGCTTCGGCGAATGCTGGAAGTCTAGCTCCTTCGACAAAGCTGCAAACGGCCTAGTTGAGTGCGGCGACGCGACTGCAGCAAAAGCAAAAGAACTCGTGAACGAAAAAATCGTTCTGAGCACCGAAGTGCTGTTCGACTTCAACAAACAAACTCTGCGTGCTGATGGCAAAAAATCGGTTGACCCGATCGTTGCTAAAATCAAAGGCAATGGCGCTGATCTGAAATCTGTGACTGTGACTGGCCACACTGACTTCTTGGGTTCTGAGTCTTACAACCAAAAACTGTCTCAAAAACGTGCTGAAGCCGTGAAGAGCTACTTGGTTTCTCAAGGCGTGCCTGCAGACAAAGTCAATGCAGTGGGCAAAGGCGAAACCGAAGCTCGCATGACTAAAGAATGCCAAACCAAATTCAAGAAAAAAGGCGACCTGATCGCATGTATCGCTCCTGATCGTCGCGTTGAAGTCGACATCGCTGCAATGCAAGAGAAAAAATAATCAACCCCTTTTATCGGGCTTGATTCAAGACCCTGCCCTACGGCAGGGTTTTTTGTTGGCTAGACGAAAGAATCCCCCTATGGCTACAATCTCCCGCTTTAGGGTGCGACGGTAGAATGCAGGTTCATTTCGGCAATTCGGGACGATTTTCATTGCCCGCGAGTGCGCTCACCATCGGAAACTTTGATGGCGTACATATTGGGCATCAGGCCATGCTTGCGCATTTGCGCGAGCGGGCGGCGCGTCAGCATCTGCCAACTGTACTGCTGACCTTCGAGCCACTGCCCCGCGAATACTTTTTCCCCACAGATCCCCCCGCGCGACTCACACCGCTGCGCGATAAACTACGCCGCCTTGATCATGTCGGGCTGGTCGATCATGTGTTGATCTTTCGCTTCAACCGCGAATTTGCCGCTTATTCACCCGACGACTTCATTCAGCGGATCTTGCTTGAGCAGCTCAACACCCGCTATTTGTTGATTGGTGATGATTTCCGCTTTGGCGCACGCCGAGCCGGAGACAAAGCGCTGTTGGCCAGCCGCCCCGAATTTGAAACCGAATCCATGCCCACGGTCGCACTGGGCGGTGAAAGAATCTCCAGCTCCGCTGTGCGCGAAGCACTGGCTGCGGGTGAGCTGCAACATGCCAGCCAACTCCTTGGTGCGCCATACAGCATTTCCGGCCGAGTCATCCACGGCAAAAAGCTCGGCCGCACCCTCGGGTTCCCCACCGCCAATATTGCCCTGCAACACCGAAAACCCGCGCTTGCAGGCGTATTTGTGGTCGAAGCCGATACCGAATACGGTCTGCGCCAAGGCGTCGCCAGCTTGGGGCTCAACCCCACCGTCAGCGGCAGCCCTGATTACAAACTCGAAGTTCATCTATTTGATTTTGCCGCCGACCTTTACGGTCAGCGCATGACGGTTCGCTTTCTCAAAAAACTCCGCGACGAAGAAAAGTACGATTCACTTCCCGCGCTTATCCAGCAAATTGAACGCGATGCGGCTCAAGCCCGCGCCCATTTCACGACATCAAAGCGAGACCCCGCATGAGCATTGACTACCGCAAAACCGTCAACCTCCCCGACACCCCCTTCCCGATGCGTGGCGACCTCGCCAAGCGCGAACCGGCATGGGTGACGCAATGGCAAGCCGAACGCCGCTACTACAAACAGCGCGAACTTGCCGCCGGACGCCCGAAGTTCATCCTTCATGATGGCCCCCCCTATGCCAACGGCAACATTCACATTGGACATGCCGTCAACAAAATCTTAAAAGACATGATTGTCCGCGCCAAAAACCTCTCGGGTTTTGATGCGCCCTATGTGCCGGGCTGGGATTGCCACGGCCTACCGATTGAGCACCAAATCGAAAAGCTGGTCAAAGGCGACAAAGCCGCCATCGAAGCGACGCCCAGCATTCATGCCAAAATCGTCGCCTTCCGCCAAGAAAACGGCCTCGATCCCAAAGCCACCGACTTACCCGCCAGCTTTGTGCGTGAACTCTGTCGCGCCTACGCGGACATTCAAATCGAGCGCCAGAAAAAAGACTTCATCCGCCTCGGCGTCATGGGCGACTGGGATCGCCCGTACCGCACCATGAGCTTTGCCTCAGAAGCGGGTGAAATTCGCGCCCTCGGCACACTCTACAAGCAAGGCCACCTTTTCAAAGGCCTCAAGCCAGTACACTGGTGTTTTGACTGCGGCTCTGCGCTCGCCGAAGCCGAAGTTGAATACCAAGACAAACACTCCCCAACCATCGACGTAGGCTTTCCGAGCGCCGAGCCAGAAAAACTCGCCGCCGCATTTGGCCTCGACGCGCTACCAGCAGGCAAAACCGCCTACGCGGTGATTTGGACCACTACCCCGTGGACCATTCCCGCCAACCAAGCGTTGAATGTGCATCCCGAATTTGACTACGTGTTGATGGACACCGAGCGTGGCTTGCTGATTCTGGCCGCCGAGCTAGCCGAATCCGCCCTGCAACGCTTTGGCCTCACCGGTCAAGAAGTCGCCCGCTGCAAAGGCGCTGCCCTTGATCACCTCAAGTTCTCGCATCCGTTCTACGACCGGCACTCGATCGTTTTTGTCGGCGACTACGTGACCATCGACGCGGGTACCGGTATCGTCCACAGCGCCCCCGCTTATGGCTTAGAAGATTTCGAGTCCTGCCGTAAAAATGGCATCAGCAACGATGACATTCTGAACCCCGTGACCAGCAACGGTACCTATGCGACAAATCTGCCGTTCTTTGGTGGCTTGCACATCTGGAAAGCCAATCCGCTGATCATCGAAAAACTGCGCGAAGTCGGCGCACTGATGAACGACAACAAGATCGAACACAGTTATCCGCATTGCTGGCGGCACAAAAGCCCCGTGGTATTCCGTGCGACCACGCAATGGTTCGTGGGCATGGACCGCGAATTAGAAGGCGGCACACTGCGTCAACGCGCGCTTAAAGGCGTCGAAGACACCACCTTCTATCCGGCATGGGGTCAAGCGCGCTTGCACGCCATGATTGCCAACCGTCCCGACTGGTGCGTTTCGCGGCAACGGAACTGGGGCGTGCCGATCCCGCTGTTCTTGCACAAAGAAACCGGCCAACCGCATCCCAATAGCGAAGCCCTGCTCGAACAAGTCGCCCAACGCGTCGAAGCCAACGGCATCAATGCGTGGTTCGACCTCGACCCTGCCGAGCTGCTCGGCGAAGAAGCGGCGTTCTACGACAAAATGCGCGACACCCTCGACGTGTGGTTCGACTCGGGCACCACGCACGCCCACGTGCTGCGCGGCACCCACGCCGACGACCTCGCGTATCCGGCTGACCTCTACCTTGAAGGCTCCGACCAACATCGCGGCTGGTTCCACTCTTCGCTGTTGACCGGCTGCGCGATGGACGGCCGCCCGCCGTACAACGCCTTGCTGACACATGGTTTTGTCGTCGATGGCCAAGGACACAAAATGTCCAAATCCAAAGGCAACGTCGTCGCCCCGCAAAAAGTCACCGACACCCTTGGCGCGGACATTTTGCGTCTCTGGGTCGCCGCGACCGACTATTCAGCTGAACTGTCGATCTCGGATGAAATTCTCAAGCGCGTCACCGAGTCCTATCGCCGCCTACGCAACACCCTGCGCTTCTTGCTGGCGAACGTCTCTGACTTTAACCCCGCCACCGATGCGGTGCCGGTCGCTGAGATGCTCGACATCGACCGCTATGCCTTGGTAATGGCGCAACAGCTACAACAACGGATTGCGGGCGACTATTACGAGCGCTTCACCTTCCATTTTGCGGTGCAAAATATCGTGGCGTATTGCGCCGAAGATTTGGGGGCGTTCTATCTCGATATTCTCAAAGATCGCCTCTACACCACCCAAGCGAACTCGCATGCCCGCCGCTCGGCACAAACCGCGCTCTGGCATATCACCCGCAGCCTGCTGCTACTGATTTCGCCGATTCTGTGCTTTACCGCCGAAGAAGCGTGGACGGTGTTTGAAGGCAAGGATGACGACAGCACTCTATTCCAGCTCTGGCACACCCTGCCCGAAGTCGCCGATGCGGAAGCCCTCAGCGCGACATGGACCCGCCTACGCGAACTGCGTGCGCAAGCCAACAAAGAAATCGAAGTCTTGCGCGCCGCCGAACAGCTCGGTTCGTCGCTCCAAGCCGAACTCGATATCGAAGCCAGCGAAGAGGATTGCGCAGCCTTGGCGAGCCTCGGTGACGATGCCCGCTTTGCGCTGATCGTGTCGAAGGTTCGTTATCGCCCTGCCGCCACCGCGCGGATTCAGGTCAGCCCAAGCGCCGCCCAAAAATGCGAACGCTGCTGGCACTACACCGACGACGTCGGTCAGAACGCCGACCATCCGACGCTGTGCCAACGCTGCCACAGCAATCTGTACGGCACAGGAGAAACTCGCCTTCATGCGTAATCGTCGTGGAATGTGGCTCGTGCTCTCGGTGCTCGTCATCGTGCTCGACCAAGCCAGCAAACTGTACTTCGAGCAGCACTTTCAGTATTTGGAAGTGCGGCCGGTGATCGAAGGCTTTTTCAACTGGACCTTGGTCTACAACCCCGGCGCGGCCTTTAGCTTTTTGGCCGACGCGGGCGGTTGGCAGCGCCATTTCTTCACGCTGCTCGCGGTCGGGGTGTCGCTCTGGCTGGGCTGGGGCATTCTCCGCGGCCGCCAAAGCCTGCAGATGAATGCCGCTTCAGCGCTGATTATTGGCGGGGCGATTGGCAATGTCATCGACCGCATGGTCTATGGCCATGTGATTGACTTTATCCAGCTCTATTGGCAGAACTTTTACTGGCCCGCCTTCAATATCGCGGATAGCGCCATCTGCATCGGCGCTGTTTTGATGGTGCTGGATGGCCTGCGCCCTGCGACTCAACAGGAGTTCAAATGAGCCAGATTCATATCATGCTCGCCAACCCGCGCGGTTTTTGCGCGGGGGTCGATCGCGCGATTGCGATTGTCGAACGCGCCCTCGAAAAATTTGGCGCGCCGATTTATGTCCGCCATGAAGTGGTGCATAACAAATTTGTGGTGGCCGGCTTGCGCGACAAGGGCGCAGTCTTTATCGAAGACCTCAGCGACGTACCGACCGGATCAACCCTGATTTACTCCGCGCATGGTGTGCCGCTTTCGGTGCGCAAAGAAGCCGAAGCACGCGGCTTGCATGTGTTTGACGCCACCTGCCCCTTGGTCACCAAGGTGCATGTGGAGGTCAAAAAAATGCGCGAAGCAGGCCAAGAAATCATCATGATTGGCCACAAGGGACATCCCGAAGTCGAAGGCACGATGGGGCAAAGCGAAGGCGGCATGTATTTGGTGGAAACCGTCGCCGATGTGCAGTCGTTGCAGGTCAATGCGCCGGATCAACTGGCGTATGTGACCCAAACGACTCTTTCTGTCGATGAAACCCGCGAAATTGTGCAGGCGCTGCAAACCCGCTTCCCCGCGATTCAAGGCCCGAAAAAAGACGACATTTGCTACGCGACCCAAAACCGCCAAGACGCCGTCAAAGCCTTGAGCCAAGCCTGCGACATCGTGATTGTGGTCGGCTCGCCCAATAGCTCAAACTCCAATCGCCTGCGCGAAGTCGCCGCCCAGCGTGGCGTCGATTCGTACATGGTCGATAACGCCAGCGAGCTCCAAGCGCAGTGGTTTGAAGGCAAGCAACAAGTCGGCGTGACCGCAGGCGCTTCGGCTCCTGAAGTCCTCGTGCAATCGGTGATCGACTCGATTCGCGCCTTTGGTGCGCACGGCATCACCGAGCTGGACGGCGTCGAAGAAAACACCATCTTCGCGCTGCCCACGGGTCTGCGTGACCAAGATCGCTAAACGCCCGCGCCCCACGACCAACCGCCTCGAATGAGGCGGTTTTTTTAACACTCTGACCGGACAGGAAATTTGCTTTCCTTCTACGGGGGAGAGTGTCAAAATTCGGACAACCCTACCGACAGCGCCCCGCGAGACCGAGCGGCGGCGCGTTTTTCTTTCGACTGTTATTCGAAAAGCTGATTGATGACGAACACATCCCACGCCCAAGAACGGGCTTTAGTTGTTTTATCCGGCGGCCAAGACTCGACCACCTGCCTTTATTGGGCGCAACAACAGTTTGCCTACGTCGAAGCCGTCACATTTGATTACGGGCAACGCCACCGCATCGAGTTGGACTGTGCCGCCCGTATCGCACAGATGGCCGGTGTGCCGCATACCGTGTTGCCCATCAACACCTTTGCCGCCCTTGGTGGTAATGCCCTGACCGACGCCAATATCGCCCCCGAATCGAGCGACCACGCCGCCAGCGACGCCTTGCCGAATACCTTTGTGCCCGGCCGCAATCTGATTTTTCTGACTTTTGCAGCGGCGATGGCCTACCAAAAAAATCTGGGCCATGTTGTCACCGGTGTCGCGCAAACCGACTATTCGGGCTATCCCGATTGCCGCGAAAACACGCTCAAGGCGCTGGAGCTGGCGATTAATTTGGGCATGGAAAGCCGCATCCGTTTGCACATGCCGCTCATGTTTATGAGCAAAGCCGAAACCGTGCACCTTGCCGAACGTTGTGGCGCGCTGCCCGCCTTGGCATGGAGCCACACTTGCTACAATGGGGAACAGCCGCCTTGCGGCCAGTGCGCCTCGTGCGTACTGCGCGCCAAAGGCTTTGCCGAAGCGGGCGTCACCGACCCGCTGATCGCTCGACTCGCAGGACACGCCCCATGCTAAACCCTCTGATGTACGTGGCCGCCAACGGCTTTGAAGCCGCCCGCCAACTGACCCGCGCCGCCGATTGCCGTGCGCGCTTGCATGGCCATAGTTTCCGCGTCGAAGCGGCCAGCGGCACACTCGACAGCGCTCGTCTTGTAAACGCGCTGCAAGCTGCGGTCTCGCCATTGAATTACACCGATCTCAACCGCCTCTTGACCGAGCCAGATGACCTCAGTCTTGCGCAGCATCTCCATCAAGCCGTGCAAGGCGCGGCAATTCGCCTTCACTCCGCCCCCGGTCGCGGTGCCGACATCACCGACCAAGGTGAACAACGGGTCTGGCTGCGGGTGGATTTTGCCGCTGCGCACTATTTGCCGCAGGTCGCGGCCGGTCATAAATGCGGGCGTTTGCACGGCCACACCTTTGGCGTCAAGCTCACCGCCAAAGCCCCCGCACACGACCATGCCGCGCTGGAGCGGGCATGGCTGCCGCTGTACCTGAAATTAAATCACGCCTACCTCAACGACCTCGCTGGTCTCGACAATCCGACCAGTGAAGTGCTGGCGGGTTGGATTTGGCAGCAATTACAGCCCGCTTTGCCGGAACTACACAGCGTCACCGTCTACGAAACCGCCACCGCAGGCAGCCGGTTTGACGGCCAGCAGTATCGAATCTGGAAAGAACAGCGCTTTGAATCCGCGGTGCCCTTTGATGCCAGTGGCCGCTACACCGGCCACAGCTATCGAGTTGCGCTGCATTTGGCGGGGACACTCGATACGGTGATGGGTTGGGTCGAAGATTTTGGCGATGTCAAAGCACACTTCAAGCCGATTTATGAACAGCTCGATCACCATCCGCTCGACCGCCTCGACGGTATTCAGGCCACCGATTGCGCGGGCATCAGTCAGTGGATTTTGACGCAAGCGCGCCCGCTGCTGCCCAATCTGTGCCGCGTCGATCTGTATGCAGGCGACGATACCGGCGTCCGCGATGCCCGCCCAACAGGAGCGCCCTCGGTATGAATTACACCGTCAAAGAAATTTTTTACACCCTGCAAGGCGAAGGCCGACAAGCTGGACGCGCTGCCGTGTTCTGCCGATTCTCAGGGTGTAATTTGTGGAGTGGCCGCGAAGAAGATCGCGCGCAAGCCGTGTGCCGCTTTTGCGATACCGATTTTGTCGGCACCGGCGTCGATGGCGGAAAATTCCCCAAAGCCCGCGACCTTGCCGCCCGCATTGCCGACACGTGGCAGGGCGATGACAGCGGCCAACGCTATGTGGTGTTTACCGGCGGCGAACCGCTGCTACAGCTTGATGCGCCCTTGATCGACGCCCTGCACGCACTGGGCTTTGAAATCGCGGTTGAGACCAATGGCACCCTACCCGCACCGGCGGGCATCGACTGGATTTGCGTCAGCCCGAAAGCAGGTAGCACGCTGGTTCAGACCCACGGTCAAGAGCTGAAACTGGTGTGGCCACAAAGCGGCTTTAGCAGCCCCGCCCAATTTGCCGATTTGGATTTTGCGCACTTTTATCTACAGCCTCTCGATGAGGCGCACAGCGACCATACCGCACAGGCAATTGCATGGTGTATGGCACATCCGCGCTGGCAACTCAGCCTGCAAACCCACAAGCTCACCGGTATCCGCTAAACCGCACAGGACACCCAAAACGAAGCAACGGAGCATTCATGTTTTTTGATTTAGTCATCCAAGGCGACACTTTTTCGAACGCACACGCACAGGCCGTTGCCGCCCTCGTCGACCATCCCGCAATGCACGCGCTGGATACCCAAGGCGTGCGTTTCAGCCCTGTTCATGCCACTGCGGAACAGCGCACCGCCGTGGCCGCCTACTGCCAGCAACACGCGCTCGACTTCGCCTTTTTGCCCGCCGGTCGCCGCTTGGCAGATTACGGCCTGCTCGTCACCGACATGGATTCGACGCTGATCACGATTGAATGCATTGATGAACTCGCGGATATGTGCGGGCTGAAACCGCAAGTGGCGGCGATTACCGCCCGTTCGATGCGCGGCGAAATTGATTTTTCAACCTCGCTGCGTGAACGGGTTGCTCTGCTGGCGGGCCTCGACGAAAGCGCCCTTGAGCGCGTTTATCAAGAACGCCTGCAGCTGATGCGCGGTGCGAAAGAACTGCTCGCCGCCTGCCAAGCCCAAGGCGTTAAAACCTTGCTGATCTCCGGCGGTTTCACCTACTTCACCGACCGCCTAAAAGCCGAGCTGGGACTGGATTACGCCATCGCCAACCAGCTCGAGATCATCAACGGCAAATTAACCGGCCGCATCCAAGGCGCGATTGTTGATGCCCAAGCCAAGGCCGATTGGCTGATCAAATTGCGCGGTGAATTAGGTTTATCGGACGACGCGACCATCGCAATCGGCGACGGGGCCAACGACCTGAAAATGATCGCAGTCGCCGGGCTAGGCATCGCCACCCACGCCAAGCCCAAAGTGCAAGCCGAAGCGCCTTACGCCCTCAACTACGTCGGGCTAGAAGGCATTGTGCGGATGTTGAGCTAATTGCTCCCTGCAGACGAAAAAAACGGCGTACCGTCAAAGTACGCCGTTTTTTGTTTTATGGTTTCGGACTATGTTCGTACCACAGCCCGCGATGACGATACCGCAGTTGCCGAATCGCCCGCCGTCACGGCCTCGAATGCCGCACCCGCCGACCCAAGTGGTCGGGCGGCTACCTCAGCGGCCACAAATTTAAGCAACAACGGCCAGCGTCGTGCCGCCGCCTCGGCCGCTGCAATCGCTTGGTGATCTAAATAGCGTTCAGGACGGATCCCGCCAACGCGTTCAGCCAGCGCCACCACGTCCCCGTTTGCCTGAAATAGCATCGTCACTTTTTACCTCCTTCCAGCCAAACCCCATCGGGGCCACGCATCCAATCAGTTTGATCATGCCGAACCACCAGCGTTTCTGCATTTTCGGCAACAAAATCGGTTGTGGGAAGATTTTTTGTGAGCTCGTTTAAATCCCGCCCCGCGGTAAAGGGGCTTTTTTGCACGAAATTAGCCAGCAATTGCGCCATCGCCAAATAGCTGCTGGGGGCCTCGATCACTTTTTGCACCGGATTAGCTGCGGTCATCCCAATCAACTTCACCCCAACTGGCACCCGTGAAATCGCATAGGTGGGAATCTCACGCAATCCAGCCACCTGCAACTCATCGCCGTGGGTCGCGCCGCCATGTTCAGGAATAAACACCAATACCGCTTTGCGTCCCGATTGGCTGATTAAGGTTTCGAGGCGATCAATTTGGTCGAGCAAATTTTTCAGACGAATCGGGTACGTTTCCATGCTCGGCGCGCGATTGTTTGGTAGGCGATTACCATCGTGCAAACTAATGGTGTTGTAATACAGCGCGACCGGCTGAGGCGCAGCCGCTTGCCGCGCAGCAAACCACTTCGATAACACCGCATAATCATCCAAAATCGGCGAATCATCAAAAGCACGCATCCCCACCGCAACGCCATTGGTCGCCATCGGCGCCACATTCGGCACGCCAAAATTAGCCTTCACCGCGCCAATAAAATCATCAAAGCGGCCATCGTGATTCATCGCAATTTGTGGGACAAAACCCGCTTGCTTGAGATCCTCAAACAGCAAACACCCCGGCGCAGCGGGCTGATATAGATCGGCATGGCGCTGCTGACCGCATCCTGCGCGCAGCACCCGAATCGCCGCAGGGCCGCTATAACTCGCCGCCGAACTAAAATTCTTAAACACCACATCAAACCGCGCCAGCAACGGATGATTGCTCTGCTTGGCAAAGTCCAAGTCGTCCCAAGACAACGAGCAAATATGCAGCATGATGACATCAAAATCGGGAGGGGCTTCGGGCGAGGGAGTCAAGAAATTCACCCGCCGCGTCGCTTCCTGCTGGAAAAACGCGGTCAACATTGCATCAGGGCGAAACCCTGAGCCATTGCCCACCGCCACGCTACCGGCCGTGGCTGCGCTGCTCGCTGAACGCGCAACAGGTGCCCCAGCCGCCGCATTTGCGGTCATCATCCGCGTCGACAGCGTTTGCACTTGCATCCACA
The DNA here is from genome assembly GCA_964635875.1 of uncultured Aquaspirillum sp. GTDB lineage: Bacteria > Pseudomonadota > Gammaproteobacteria > Burkholderiales > Aquaspirillaceae > CAZWRK01. The sequence goes on along the minus strand of CAZWRK010000017.1, from coordinate 1,678 downwards.
ACGGCACACCGCAAAGCGCCAGCATCACAAACGTCGAGAGCCGCACCCATCGCCCGAGCACCGCGAGTAGAATCATCGCCACCACGGCGGCCACCACCGCATTCGGATTCACAAAACGCGCAGCCAATTCCAGCAAATACCCCGAATCAAACTGCCCGACATTGCTGACCTGCGACCACACCCGCGCAAACGACGGCAGAAAAGAGTCGTAGTACAACAGCGCGGCCCCCGCCGGAATCGCCAACAATTGACGTAGCCAGCGCATCCACCGCAGCGGAAGCGGCACAATCAACAACAGCGCCAAGCCAAAATTCAGCCCAAAATTCAATCCGATCGTGTGACGAACAAACAAAACCAGCTTGCTAATAAAATACACATTCCAAAAAAAACCCATTCACACCCCGACACCCATGAAATAACAACACACGATCATTTTTAATCGACTAAGAAACGCGGCAAACGTGCCTTGATTTGTTCTGCAATGTGGCGATACAGACGCGAATAACCGCGCCACCCCATCACAAAGACTTCTTGCAACGCGCGCAATGGCCGATCGACCGGCTGATCGTCATACCAGCTATTCCACGCATCCGCCCGACCAAACGTGCACTGCACCAAGCTGGCTTCTTGCTCCATGCTGAGCGCATCAAAGCGCACCCCCAACTGTGTCCCGCGCGACATCACCACTTCGCCCGAAAACGTGAACTCACGATCGCCACGATGCAGCCCCACATGCACCTGCGCGCCTCGTGGCACCTGTATCCCCGCAGGCAAGACCAACCCTAAGCCGCCGACCGAATAGTTATCGGCTTCGCAGGCGATCGAATGACCATCGGACAAATACAAGACCGCGGGTAAGCGAATCGGCACCCGATGCGCCAAACGGACTTGCTTGGCCTCGGTCGCCACGCCCACCGCCGCCCCCAACATGACCAAGTTAAAGAACGTCCAAATCATATTCAGCACAACGGTTTGGACTTCGAAAGTGTTCCAGAAAAACGCCCGACCAAAGCCCAACAAAAACCCAAAAATATTCAAACCCAACAAAATCAAATACGGCCGCGAAATCGTCCAATCGAAATAACTTTCTTCGATCAAACCGCCCTTCGCCGTCACGTTAAATTTGCCGAGTTTGGGGTTAATAAACGCAATCGTCGTCGGCAAAATGATGTACCACGCCAACACCGACTCGTAGACCTCCGCCCAGAAGGAATGCCGGTATTTACCTTGCATTAAAGAGTTGGCCATGCTCGCATGAACAATGTGCGGCAACACATACGACGCCAAGGTCAAGGCCGCGGCATTGATCACATGCAGCTCAAAAAACAGGTACGAAAGCGGCATCGTTAGAAAGATCAGGCGCGGAATGCCATAGAAGAAATGCAGCATTGCATTGCTGTAGCACAGACGCTGAAAAAACCCCAACCCGCGCCCCAACAAGGGATTATCGGTGCGAAAAATCTGCGCCATCCCGCGCGCCCAGCGAATCCGCTGACCAATATGCCCCGACAAACTTTCAGTCGCCAAACCTGCCGCCAGCACGACTTTGAGATATGCGGTGCGATAGCCTAAGCGATGCAATTTCAGCGCGGTATGGGCATCTTCGGTCAATGTTTCGACCGCAATGCAGCCGACTACGAGCAACGGGCCGCGCTTAATTACCGCGCAGGAGCCGCAG
>CAZWRK010000016.1:0-45462 GCA_964635875.1 uncultured Aquaspirillum sp. | reverse complement strand
ATTGCCCGACGGCGAGCGGCGGCGGCGGGCCAAAAGGACCCGTTGCACATGGGGAAAGCGAATTCTTTCCCGATTTGGCACGCCAAATGGCGTTCCGTGACGGCATGCAACCATTTTAGTCATTTCCTCTGTACTTCATTCACACACACACTCGGACGCGCAGTGAATGTCCTTTTCCCTGCAATGACTCCACCCTTTGCGCCAACTCGCGAGGCGCTTTATTCTTGTCGCTTGCAGGCATCAAAAAGGCTTGCCTACACTTGCTTGCATTTGCCTACACGAATCACCCCAAAAACACCCTATTCCTGTTCCTGGTAGCCTTCGTCGGGTAGACCTTCGATGCCCTTCTCAAAGGCCGAGAGAAAATCCGTGAAGGCATTTCCGCGCACCTGATACTCACTCCCAGAAGAAGAGCGCGCGGCGGGTTGGGTAAGCCACCGGAAGCGTTTCGCCTTGATGTGGCCAACAACCTTACGGCCCAGCCACGACTTGTTCCCCTTGCCACCAAATAGGCGCTTCCAGACCTTGAAGATTTCCTCTGCCGTGATGCGGATTTCCTGGTCCGCTTTTGGTGGGAAAATCTCCCGCTTCTCTTCGCCGTCGATGAATCCGCCCTTCAGGTCGGGCTCTGGTTTCTTGGTCAGTTTTGCGAAGCCTCGCCAGACGGCCACCGATCGCACCAGTTCGTCCTCGAGTTTGAGCGCGTACTCGCGGTCCTCGTCCACGTCCTGACGGATCGCCTGGTTGTCTTGGAGGATTTTCATCAGGTCCAAGGCACCGAACTTTTCCTGCAGGACGGGATGCGCGACGACGCGTGCAAGCACTTCACGCGCCCATATCCCGAACGTCTCAGGAAAGCCGGCGAGGTCGCACGCCGGCGCCGGCGTGCCGAGCACGGACAGGCAGTCCATGATGAGTTCGTCTTTATGGTCCAATAGGCTGCGGTACCGCGCTTCCCAGTCGGCTGAAATGTTGGGATCGTCGAGCTGCACGAAGAACGCGCGCCGAGCAATGTCCGGGCTGACCTTGACGTTGTTCGCGGTTACCAACATCGTGAAGTAATTCGGACGCGAGGCCTCGCCCTTGTACATTTGCTTGCCGCTGATCTCCGGCAACGTCACCACAGACTCGACCACGGGCGAGGTAAGCCCATCCTTCAGGTTGTCGAGCCGGATCACGTCCTTCAGCCCGCCATCGCCCGAAAGCACGCGCTCCTTGAGCTGGTCCTCGCCCTTCTTGTCGGCCTCGATCTCGATCATGCCGCCGGCGGGAATCCCGACGACCTCGCTGGCCTTGCCCTTGCCTTTGCCAGGCGCATCGGCCGCGAAGACGATGATGGGCCGCGCGGCAGGTGGACCGCCCCAGTAAGGCGTCATGATAGCGGCCGCAAAGACGGCCTTCTGCCAGGGATGCCGGATGTTGTAGAAGAGGTCGATCGCTTCGAGCAGCCAGCGCAGGTCGGGCGAATAGTTCGCCGGCGGCCGCCACGCATAGAAGAGATCGGGGATCAGCGGCGCGTGCGGCTTGAGCCGGATACCGGCGTACTGCCGGACCTGGTTCGAGCCTCCGAAGTGCTGGAAGAGATTGTCCCAGCCCGCATAGTTCGTCTGCTTCGAATCCAGCTTGTCCTTGAATTTGAGCGTCGCGTATTCCATGCAGGTCGTCTGCAACGCCTTCGACGACTGCATGCGCCGCACGCCGCCATCGCCATCGGGCATGAAGAGCACCGGGTGGGCCTCGCCGGCCGGGCCCCAGCGGAACGGAAAGCCGTTGAGCGCGCTCTGGACCTGCGCGCGCACCGCATCGATCGCCAGCGCGGTATAGCGGTAGGTCGTCTTTTCCTCGCCGGTATCGGGATCGGTGGACTTGCTCGAATCCATCTTGTGGTTCGTAATCGTCGGCCGCTTGTCGTCGCCGGCGGGCGCCTTGCCAGGCGGCTCGGGCTGGTTGGGATATTGCGTGTCCATCCGGAAATCGCCGAGCGCCTGCGCCTTCGGCTTTCCGCCGTAGCGTTCCAGCCATGCTTTGTATTCACCGGCGTCCATGCCCAGCGCCGAACAGATCGCCGCCTTACGATCGCCCACCGAACCGGGGAAGGCCTTGTCCCACTCGGCCGCGAAGCCCGCGAATTTCTTCATCAGACCTTCGCGCTGGTCGGCCGGCGTGTGCTCGATCAACATCAGCCATTCGTCGAGCGCCGGGCGCGCGGTAGCTTTGGTGTCCGCGAGGTCATCGGGGGTAAGTTCGTCAGGGTCGAGGCCGTCCGGCAGCAGGCAGACGCGCGTGAGCGGTCCAATATGTGCAGCCACCTCGCAGCGACGGAGCTGGTTCACGTCGCTGGTCCCGTCAAGCATCACGTACACGAGCGCACCGTCGAGACGCCGTATACGCGACACCAGGCCCGGGCTGATTCGACTCGTGAGCATGGCCACGGCCGCCAGGCCGCGCTCGCAGAGCGCGATGGCATCGGGCGGGCCTTCGACGACCGCGATCTCCTTCGGCGCTTCGTGATTCTCTTCGTTGCCGGGCCAGATCCCGTAGAGCGCTTCAAGATTCCAGCCGTCCGGCTGCGCGATCGCGGCCGCGGAGTCGCCAGGCATGCCTAGATATTTCGCGCCTCGATCACCGAGCGTCCGGTCGCGCAGGCAGACCACGCGGCCGCGCTGGAAGAACGGGAAGATGATGGAATCGCGATAGAAGAGGTACGGATCGCGCAGCGGCTGGCCTTCGGCATTCGTATCGCGCAACAGGCCCACCACCTTCAAGGCCTCAGGCGTGCAGCCGACCGCTTTGAGTTGTTCGAGATTCGGCGCGTAGCCGAGCCGCCAGCGCGTGATGACCTCTTCCGTACACCACGGCTTACCAGCGCCTCCTTGGGCTTTGTCCGCGTGCAAGCGAGCCAGCGCGTCCTTGGTCCAGGCCTTCTCGGCCGCCTGGACGTACAGGTCCATGACGCTCTCGGCTTTGCGGCGCTTCTTGGCGGCCTCGATCGCGCGCGGGTCCTTCGAGGTATACGCGTCGTAATCCTCGCCGGCGATCTTGCACGCGGCCTTCAGGACCTCGACGAACGTCTCGCCGTCCGGCTTAAGCGTGTTGAATTCGGCGAAAGCGATCCAGGTGAGCTGATCGCCATGGGCCCCGCACCCGTAGCAGCGGAACGTCCCGTTGTCCGGCCGCACGGTGAAACTGGCCGTCTTCTCGCCGTGGATAGGGCAGAGCCCCTTGTAATTGCGGCCTGCGCGGCGCAGTTCGACTCGCTTGCCGACGAGATCGACAATCGAGAGCTTCTCTTTGAGAATTCTAACCAGATCGCTCATTCAGCATCCCGTAGGCCCCCCCACGAAATGCACGTCAATCAAACAATCCCACCCTCAGACAGTGCGGGCTGAACCAGATGCGTTCACGCTTGGCGTTTTCGTTGCCGGTGCCCTGGTTGCCGTAGCCGCCGGCGGCCTTCCAGGCGATCTGCGCCCAGCCGTGGGCCTCGAGGGCGTTGTGTTCGCCTTCGTACCCGCACAGTGCGATCCGCAGCAGGGGGTCCGAGCCGTGTTCACGGCACCACGCGCGAACGTCGCCGGCGACGTCCACCGAATCGTGGTTGTAGACCTTGTCGCGGTCCTCCACGCCATACGGTGGATCGAGGAAGACGGCCGTGATGCCGTGATTAGTCGTGACGCTTGGCTTGAGCACCCGCTGCCAGTCCCCACAGCAGCACCGAACTCGCCGAAGCCGATCCGCCAGGGCTTCGAACCAGGCGAGCAGTTCGCCGTCGCCGCTATGCACGCCGACGCCGTGCCCATTGCCCGAAAGCTGGGTCTTGTGCGCGCACCGATCAGCCGTGAGGATCCCGCGCGCACCGCCGTTCTTTCGTCCCGGCGTCCCGCCAATACTCGGCCGCTTCTCATGAATCCCGATGTTGCGGTGCTTAACGTTTTGGTGGACGCCTTGGCCTTCATGCCTTAAATGCGGAATCTGCTGATGGACGCCTTTGCCATACCCCGGATAGCCGCCACCACCGCCGTTGAGCGCGGGGATCTGGTCCGGAAGCTGGTGGACGCCGTTGCGGCTGCCGAGCGCCGGCCGACGCGCATCTAAGCCCGAGCCATCCCCACGTGTGACCTTATTAACGCCTTTTCCATGGCCCTGCAGGTCAGACGGCGCCGTGCGTTCCCACGGCCGGCACCAGTTATCCCCGATCCAGCACGAGAGCCCCCAGACCCACCAGCCCGCGATGCGCGCGTCGAAGAACTCCGGGTCGCGCCGCATCTTCGAACGGAAATCGGCCTGCGCGTGCAGCCAGCGGTGCCGCGCGTGCAGATCGGCTTCGTTCACAGGCCAAGCCGCGTGTCCCGCCACGGCGGAAGGATCGGCCCTTAGAGCCCGCCAAAAATTCGCGAGATAACAGTCGAGGTCGTTCACGGTCTCGACGCGCGGCGGCGTGGGCCGCTTGAGCAACGTGGCCAGCGAACCGGCAAAGGGTTCGACGTAGTTGGGCACGTCGCCGAAGCGTTCCCAGACCAGGTGCGCCACGCGCGACTTCCCACCGAACCACGGGAAGGGCGCTTTCAGGCCTCGGTGGATTTTTTCCGAGAAGGTCACGCCGAGCCCTCCGGTCGCGCGGGCTCGATCTTGATGACTTGAGACGTGATGTTGACCGGTTCGTCGGGCGGGATGGCCGCGAGTTGCTTGAGCACTTCCTCGATCGTGCGAAGCCCATCGGCGCGCCGCGCTTCCGGCAGACGCAATGCGGCATCAATCAGCGCGCCAACCTGCTGCCCAAAACTAGCCCCTTGAGGGAGCCCCAAACCATTCGGAAAGATGAAGTTGTAAGAAACGCCATCCCTTGGGGGGGTTCGAGTCCCTGTGCGCCCACCATTTTTTACTTCGCTAACTTCCTGATTACATACGGGTTGTGAAGGGCAGGGGGATGCGGGGTTTGCCGCGTCCCTCGCCTCCGTGGGTTCCAGCGCGATCCCCAGGCGATCCCCCAGCGCGGCTGCGGCGCTTCCGATCTCGTCGGCCGAGATGTTCGTGTACCGCTTCCGCGTAAGCCGTTCGTCGCCGTGGCGCACGAACTTCGCCGCCAGCGTCAGCGAATAGCCCATCTGCTGCAGGACCGACGCGGCCGTGTCGCGCATGCCGTGCAGCACCGCCTTGCCTTCGGGCGTCACGCGCTGGATGCCAGCGGCCTCGCAGTCCTCCCCGAACTTCCTCGACAGCGCCGTCTTTGAAAAGACGTACAGGTCGTCGTCGGGTTCCTTGTGCTGGGCCCGCTTCGCCACGAATTCGAAGACGCACGGCGGCAGCGGCACATAGGCCTTCTTGGCGTTCTTGGTCCCGCCGATCGCACTCCCACCGGCCGGAATCACCAGCCGCTGGTTGGCCTTGTCGAAGTACTTCACCTTCAGATCCCGGAACTCGCGGCGGCGCAGGCCCGTCAGAGCCATCACGGAATAGATTTCCCGCCGGCCCATCGGCGCGACGGCCAGTAGCTGCTGGAATTCCTCGGCGGTCAGCCCGCGCCATTCGGTCTCGGCCTCGCCGCTCGGCTTGCGCAGCGCGCGAAGCGGATCGGGCACCGGGATGCGGATCAGGTCGCGGCGTTCGGCCCAGGTGCGCCAAGCCAGCAGCGCCGCCAGGTAGTCTTTGCGCGTCTTGGGCGCGACCGGCAGCACCTTGCCGCGCCGGTCGAAGCGCCGGCCGATGGCCTGCGCGAGCTCTTCCAGGCGCGCGAGCGGCAGCGAGCCGAGGTCGAAGGGTTCGCGCGCGAGTTTTTCCACCCACCACTGACAGCGCTTGGTCGTCTGGCGCAGATGATCGGGACTCCAAGGCCCGCCCGTCTTTCCGCCCTGGGTTCGGCCCCACGTCAGGTACCTTTCGAGCATGCCCGTCCAGTCGAACGCCAGGCCGTCGCGCGGCATTGGTTGCATCGGCGATCCCCCTTGAACCACGAGGACCGGAACGGCCCCCGGATGGCTTCCAGGGGTAGCGTGTTCGACGATGATGCGCAACACGAGTTCCGTCATGCGCGCGCCTCCATTTCAAATGGAGCCGCGACGGCCTTGCCTTCGACGTACAGCGGATGTTTCGGCATCCCGTTCTTGGTGCGGCCGAGGCAGTACACCTGCCGATTGGCGCGGGTGCCCTCTTTACCGCCGCGCTGCAAAAGATGCATCACAAGCTGGGCGCGGTCCCATCGGCCAAGGGAGCCCCAACCCGCAATGATCATCATGGCCTTGCTGGCATAGTAGGCGATGTGATCGTCATTCGCCGGCCCGACCGGATCAGGCGCTTTTAAGACATCCTCAGGCGTGGTCGAACGCCAGGCGTACAGGTTCACGACCCACAGCGCGGAGCAGGAATGCGCCTTCGCGAAGCCCATGCACCGCCGAATGGTCGGGTCGTCTTTCAGGTGGTCGGCCGTACTCGGGTTGAGCATGCAGAAGAGGCATGCGGGGCCGTCGGCCCAACGACGTTCAAGCCAGTAGCGATAATGGCCATCGATATAGGCATTGCGTTCCATGGTTGCCCCAGCGATCAGTTCGCTCATGCGCGCACCTCAAAGCGGCAGAAGCCGCGCTTGGGCGTGGGGCGGGAACGGCGGAAGAGTTCGGCGCGGCCAGCGTTGGTGATCTCGAGGGCCTTGATGCCTTCCCCAGGGACCATGCGCCCGAGGCCATGACGGCAGACGGCATCGATCGAGCCGTACAGCCGGATCGGGAATTCGCAGTCGCGGCCCTTCGCAAGGAACTTAAGCAGTTCGTTCGCGCGCGTCGAAAGCTGATAGCGCACTTTGCGGAACTCGATGCGCGTGACCGGCGTACTCGGCTTGCACTTCATGTGCCGGCAGAACATCTCCACAAAGCCGCCCGTCGTCATGTTCGGAAAGCCTTCGCGCCGCACGTCGTCGAGGGTGATTTCCCAAAGCCGTTCGCGGCGCACGCTGGCCACGGCGATCACGCCCAGACAGATGGGCCGTTCGCCGCGCTTCAACCCCTGCGACTTGCGCACCGCCACCAGCAGTTCGCCGGGCGTCAGATCGAGCCACCCCAGCCGCCGCGTGATGTCCTTCAGGTCGTCCAGGAATTGCTGCTCGGTAAGGGCGAAACTAAGCATCCTCATGCGGCCACCTCCGCGAGCAGATGCGCGGGCAGGTTGGCGCGCAGCAGCGCGCAGGGCATCACGGGCGGGACGCTGTTGCCGATCTTGGCCACCTGTTCGGTCTTGGTGCCGGTCAGGATGTACGAATCGGGGAAGCCCTGGCAGCGGGCGAGTTCGCGCGGCGTAAGCATGCGCATGCCGATGTCCACGATCAGCCACGGTTCGCCCCAAACCATCACAAGGCCGAAGCGCGCGCGGCTGGTGGCCGTGGCCAGCGGGTCGCGCAGATCCTGCCCGCACGCCGTGCCGTAGTACTTCACCAGGAAGGCCATCACGGCCGCGTGGTGGTTGCCCGTCGTGACCGTGCGGAGCGGTTCGCGCGCGTCGCTCCATTGCTTCTCGCCGTGGTTCGCGTGGACCATGTAGGCCGCGCAGAGCTGCGTCTGCGTGCCGCGCGTGGTCTGCGTCGGGAGCGGGTTGCGGACATCCTTGCCCACCACGCCGCCGAAGTGCTTGGCGAGGAAGGCCGCGACCAGTGCGTGCTTGACCCCTCCTGCGACCACGGTGCCCAGCGGCTGGTGCAGGTCGAGCGCACGCGGCGCTTGGCCTTCGCGTTCGCCGTAGCCCACCTGGACCAGCGTCGGCGCGATCAACCCATACCTATTTTCAGTCGTCTGCGTGGGCAAAGGTTCTTCAACGGTATGGCAGCGCTGATCGCTCGCGCGCTTCGCCGAATGGTAACCAACGAGGTACGGCGTCACCAGCAGGTGCTCGGCCTTGCTGGTCACCGTCGTAAGCGGCTGCTGAGCATCGTAGGTATAGGAGCCGTTCCCGCCGTTCTGGCCCAGGCGCGCGACGTAGGGCGTGACCAGGGCATGCGCGTCCCGCGCGCCCGTGATGGTGCGGAACGGTTCGTCCAGCCCCTGACCGCGGAACTCCGGGCCCGCATGGTTGCAGGTTACGATGAACGGCTCGCTCGCGTTGAACACGAAGCGCCAGAGCCCCTTGGCAATGCGATCGAGCGTGTTCGGGGCCAGCGGCCGCTTGAGCCCCTGCGCGGCGGCTTCTTCGGGCGAGAGGAAGATGCTTGGGCAGGGGAGCGTCCAGTCGATGCATTCGGCGGCCGTGCGGTACGGCTTGCACTCCGCGGGGCAGCGGTCGGCCGGCGCGTGCGTGCGCTCGGGCCAGCGGATCGGTTCCCCGTCGTTGCGCGCGATCAGGAACAGACGCCTGCGATGCGTGGGCGCGCCGTAGTCGGCCGCGTCGAGGTCGCGGAATTCAACCTGGTAGCCGAGGTTGCGCAGCCGGCCCACGAAGCGCTTGAAGCTGCGGCCCTTGCGCGTGGGATCGGGCACCAGGACCGGGTTGCCGTGCAGGTCGTGAAGCACGCGGCCCTTGGCGTCGCGCTTGGGCATCAGCGGGCCCCACTCCTGAAACTCGCGGACGTTTTCCAGCATGATGATGCGCGGGGCCTTGGCTTCGGCCCATTCGATCGCCACGTTGGCCAGGCCGCGCACGCGCGGGCTGACCGGCGCCGAGCCCTTGGCGCGCGAGAAATGGCGGCAGTCGGGGCTGCACCAGAAGACCAGAATCTTACGGCCGCGGCAGGCCTTGCGCGGGTCGATCTTCCAGACGTTGGCCTGGTAGTGCTTGGTCTCGGGGTGGTTGGCCGTGTGCATGCGGATCGCGGCCGGGTCGTGGTTGATGGCGATGTCGGGCGAACGCCCCAGCGCCCACTGGATACCCAGCGAGGCCCCGCCGCCACCGGCGAAGCTGTCCACGATCAGTTCGGCCTTTACACGTGCCATTTTTTCGCTACCCTTTTTTGCAGCCGGTGATCTGGAGCCACCCGAAGATGTAAAGCGAGCCGTTGTGGACGATTGACCCGCGAAGAAAAAGCGAGCCGTAACAGCCGAGCAACCCCGGACGAACGAAGCGAGCCGCACCGCAGTAAGAAATCCAGACGACCGAGCGCGCTGACTGACAGCCCCAGGCCATGAAACCCATGGCCTGGGGCAAGCGCTTTACTTCTTCCCCTTCGCCTTCTTGTTCGGGCGCGAGCCTTCGCCCTTCTTGAGCTTCTGGCCCTTCAGCTTCGGCGCTTCCACCACGCGCAGCGCGGTCGGCTCCGGGATTTCCTTCGCGGCCTCGGCCTCGAGCTTCTTCCAGTCGAGCCCGATCAGCGCCGCGATCTCGCGCGCGTGCTCGTAGCATTCCGCCAGCGGGACCTCGTCGCTCATCCCGCGGTAGCTTACGCGCGGCAGGAAGGCCTCGACGACGCCCTCCCATACTCGTTCGCCGGAGTTGCGGGCGATGACCATCTTGCCCCGCAGCTTCTTGAGCGACTCCCAGGGTTTCTCGTCGTGCTCGATCACGGCACCGAAGATGGCCACCAGTTCCATCAGGCGCGCGCCCCAGGCCGCGCCGTTCGCCTTGATAAAATCGGGGAAACTCTCGGCGGGCACTTCCAGTTCCGCCTGGATTCTGTCGCAGACGAAGGCCTGACGGCGATACTTCACCTCTTCGTGCTGATCCTTCTTGGTCTTGGCCGGGCTTTTGTTCCCCTGACCACTGACCGCTGATCCCTGATCCTTGCCCTTCTTCGGCATCCCCGGTGCGCTGGCCTTCACGACGCCCTTCGCGACCGCCACGTCCTGAGGGAGCTTGACCGAGAGGACCTTGCCCTTCGCGGGCCCGTCCACCAGAACGCCCTTCACGGCGTCCTTCGCGGTGGGCTTCACCTCCTGATAGAGGTTCGCGGGCACGGGCTTGTCGCGCGGCCAATCCTTCCCGTCGCCGGCGGCGGGGCTGGCTTCGTGAGAGATCGGCACCACCTTCTCTCCGGCGGCCTTCGCGGCGGCGAGCTGGCGCTTGACGTGCAGGTCGACCTTGCGGTCGTAACATTCGCCGTTCCGGCAGACCGGCGCGCCCTTTGCCGCTTCGCGATGGTCAAAGAGGTCCGCTTCCTTCAGGAAGGCTTCGCTGGCCGTATTAAACCGGCAGGCCGCGCAGGCCCCGGCCTTGGGACAGAGCCCCGCATCGTCGAGCTTGAAAGGCGCGGCCGCGAGCAGGCGCTTGAGCTGGCGATCGACGTAGACCCGGAGGTCCTTGAGCGGCAGCAGCGCGCGGGTATGAATCTCCTGGTTCTGTTCGGCCTTGTCGGCGATCAGGGTCACCTTGCCGAGACAGGCCTGGTAAGCGAGGTCCTGCTGCTCGGGCGTGGCCAGGCGCGCGATCTCCAGGGCGTGGCCAGGCGGCAGGAGGCCCTGTTCGAGCGCCTTCCCGATCTTGACCGGGAATTTGAGCATCTGCAGGCAGCCATAGATATGGCTCGGCGACTTCCCGACCTTCTTGGCGAGGGTGTGTACGTCGTGCTTGCCCATGTCGATCAGGTCGCGGTAGCCCTGCGCCTCTTCGAGCGCCGTCAGGTCCTCGCGCTGGAGGTTCTCGACCAGGCGTTCCTCGCGGGCTTCTTCGTCGCTGCGTTCGACGATCAGCACCGGCACCTGACTGTAGCCCGCGAGCTTGGCCGCGCGCCAGCGCCGTTCCCCCGCGATGATCTCGTAGATCGCCTCGCCCTTGCGCAGCATCGGCGGAATGCGCCGGACGCGCAGGGGCACCTGAACCCCCTTGACTCCGATCGATTCCGCGAGGCCCTCGAGCCCCGCTTCATCGAAGTGCTTGCGCGGGTTGTGCGGTGACGGCGCGATCTCGGTCAGCAGGACCACGGCGGTCTCGGGTCCGGCGGCAACGGCGACGGGTGCTTCCATACGGCGGCTCCTTTTCCAATCAGGTCCAGAACAGCGGGTCGGTAAATGCCTACACAAAATCCTTTTTCACCACGAAGGTCACGATTGCTTGTGCGGGTCCAGGGCCGGCGCGAGGTCCGGCACCTTCAGCTTCAGATTGAGCGCTTCGATCAGGGCCTTGGCGGCGCGCGGACCTAGGCCGCGCAGCGGCGGCACGTTGAACCAGCGGCCTTCGCCATGGTCGTAGAATTTCAGCGAGAGCAGGAAGAACGGCGTGTGCCCGTCCTGGCTGATCGCGCCGGACCATTTCAGCGCCGCCTTCGAGGTGCCGCTGTAGGGTCCCTGCAGCCGCTTCGGCTCGGCCGCCTCTACCGCGATCACGCCGGCGACGCGCGACCAACTGGCCGGGCCGGTGCGCGTGCCCGTTCCTTTTCGTTTGCTCTTCCGCATGGTCCGTTCTCCGGGTTTCGTGGTGTGGATTCAGGCCTTCGGTTCCGGAGGCCGACGCGCGATCTTGGCCTGCAGGATCGCGCCGCGCGTCAGCAGGTGCGCCAGATGGTCTTCGTTGGGCTTGAACATCGTGAAGTCGCCATACTTCTTTTCGAGTTCCCGAACGTGCTCAAAGGCGTGGTGGACCTGATTCTCTTCGGTCTCGCCTAGCCAGGCGTACGCCGCGTACTTGCCGGAAGCGCGCGAGGCCCGCACGGTGGCCAGCACGGCCCGCACCGCCGCGTCGCAGAGTTCCTGTTCTTCCTCGTTGACGGGCTGCAGGTCGGCGGGCGCGGCGTTGGCCGATACGCCCCGTTCCATGAGCACCTGAACGATCCAGCGTTGCGCGTCAACAATCTGCGCATCGGACCTCTGGTTCTTGCCCAGGCGTATGCGAGCTTCGATCCAGGCTCGCACGGCCAACGGAGCCGCCACATCGCGGCCCAGCAGTACGAAGAGCCATTCCCCGTCCTGGGCCTTGTTCAAGCAACTGGTGGGATTCGAGAGTTCTTCGACCTTCCGCATGTCCATCCTCCGGTCTTCGAGCCGATGTGCCTCAGCGCGCCTCAGCGGTGCCTGAGTCCGTTCAACCCTTCTTCGATCGCGTTCGGGTGCTTGCGCGCCCAGCGCACGGCTTCCTCGCACAGTTCGCAGTCGTCGGTGTTGAGGTACCAGTGCGCGGCCTCGTGGATCAGCGTGTCTTCGTCGTAGCCCAGCAGGCCAACGCGGCACAGGCGACGGTCGGTGAAGCCCGCATGGACCTTGCCCGTATATTTCTTGCCGCTGGCTGCATCGACTTCCTCCGAGGTCCGGTACACGTCGAGCCGCGGGACGGCAGACGCCGCCAGATGCGAGCGCTTGGTATCGACCGCGAAGGCCAGCACGAACGCGCGCGCCTTCGACCAACCTTCTTCCACGCGGCGCTTCCGTTCATCTTCCGGCAGCACGAAGAACGTCTCGGCCTGCATGTGTTCGTAGCGCGCGACGCCCGAATCGACCGAGCCCGGCGCGTCCTTGGGCGCCTGCCCCGCCGCGCAGCCGAAGCACGTCACCGTGACCAGCAGCAGCACGGCCTGCAGGCCGAGGCCCAGCAGCACGGACAGGGTGAAGATGCGAGGATGGGTCACGTAACGGTCCTCCCCAGGACGAACCGACGGATTTGGAACTGTGCGTTGGCCGCTTCCCGAAAGGACTGGGCCTTTTCGCGCATCGATGCCGCGTCGGCGAAGAGCCGCGAGACGATCTTCTTCTTCGCTTCCTCTTGCGCCTGAACCTTGAGCCGTTCCGCAAGGACCTCGCAGGCGTCTGCCTGCCCTCCCAGCAGCCGAGCCGCCTCGTCGATCCATTCGAGGACCTCCATGCGCGTCGGCAGCGGGTATTCGGCCGGAGGCGCTTCCGCCGCCGGTTCGTCGGCATCGGGCTTCTCGCCCGCCGCGAGGCTCTTGAAGTCCACCGCCACGGAATGCAGCACGCTTTCTCCCCACCCCGGACTGCTCATCCACGAATCTTCACGAAGGGACACGAATCAAAGGCCATCGTCCTCACAGCAGCATTCGCCGCAGTAATCACCCTCACCAATGGAGCATCCGCAGGACTTACATTTCAGCAGACTGCGCACCCTTCCATCTACGCCCTGCGCACCATTCGAGGTCGCGTTTACGATGGCTTGATCGAAAAGCTTGGTGACCACGGTGTCGCCGTTTTCTTCTTCATGGTTCAGTTCGTGTACGAGGTCTTTGGCGAAGAGGGCCGCATCGACGATCTCGTAGTTGTGCCTGTCATGGCCGTACTCACGGTCGAAGGCTTCCTTCGCAGCACACTCAAGCACCTCGAACGGAAGCCGAATCATCACGGCCTTATTTTTGATTCCGACAGTCAGTTTCCCCACAAGCCGCCTCCGTTCTGATTCATCGCCACGTTTACGCCCCGACCTCTGACCCCTGCGCCCTGACACCTTCCGGCATCTGCGCGAGCGCCGCTTGCAGTTCCTTGATCCGGTTGCTCCACCAGACCTGATTCCGCCAGCCGACCACGATGTCGTACGCGCGGCGGGCCCACTTGAGTTCGCATTCGAGCGAAGCGCGGCGGTCTTCGGCGTGCTGCGCCGAATCGGCCGCGCGAGCACTGCCCGGCACGAACGCCTCAGCGCGCCGGATTTCCGCGAGCTGCTCGGCCAGCGTGACCCCCTCCTTCTGCCAGGGCAGCAGACGGGCTCGCCAGAGCGTCCCGTAATGCCGCGTGCACCAGCCCTTCGCGCCCGCGCGTGCGCGGCAGTCCGGATCGGAGCACGGCCCCAGGTCGCGTTTGATGCCCTTCGCCATCCTGCTCATCGGTTTCCCCTCCCACAGGGTCCTGGTTGAACGGCTCTGCCGGGCGTTTGTTCGCGGGCCAGCCAGGCGAAACTGGCCCTAGGTGCGCCCGGCAGAGCCGAATCCTTCGCGGTCCGCACCTGGTGGAACCGCGAGGCTTGCGCTTTGATCGGCGGGCTACCATTTGCAGACTTACCCACCGTGAAGCACACGCCTCCACACAAGCTGTTCGACGACAGGGGTCAGGATTCAGGGGACAGGGGTCAGGGAACGGCTCGCGGAAGGCGTGGTATTAGCTCACCACCCGCGCCGGTTGAGTCCCCGGTCGTATTCCGTCCCCGAGTGCCCTGTCCACTGCTCGTCTCTCCGAGCTGTCACCGTCCCTGGGTCCTTTAATCCACGATCTGCTAGGCACGCAGTGCCCGGTGGAGCCCAAGTGGCCTACGGTTGGCACTTCCTGCTAACTCGCCTTGCGCCCGGCCCGCTCGGGCTGGGTCATGGCCGCGAGTTCCGCGGCCATGCCGGCAAGCTGCCGCGCCATTTCGTGCACGCGGCCGAGGTCGAGCAGGTCGTCTCCGCATTCCTTCAGGGCCATCAGGTCGAGCGTTTCCTGGTGGCACGCGACGATTTGCTTGCGCACCGCCCGCTTGTGCTGGCGATCGGCGTGCTCCTGCACGCGACGGCGCGCGGCTTCGTTGCGGAGATCCTCGGCGTCGAGCTGGCTGAGGTCCTCGTGACGGGTGACCTGCATCCGGTTGTTCTTGCCCATTCCTGCTGCGTCCTTTCCCCGCCGCTCTTGCCATCCGCCCAGGTAGCCGCCCAGGTCATCGGGTTTAAGCCGTTCTCTCTTCCACCACAGAGCTCACGGAGCCCGCGGAGAACGGCGAAACCTACATTTGAAACTGAGGCAATCGGGCGCGTTCTTTGATCTCTCTGAGGTCAAGGGAAGGCTGGGTGTTGTAGCAGTCGTTGCATACGAAGACCCGAATCGTCTGATCTTTTTTGTAGGTCGCGTCTTCAGGCTCGCGCCCTTCGCCCAGCACCTTCACGGCATCGTCAGTGCCAGGTGACATGCACTCGGCGATGGCGAACGCCCCAGCATTCCCTATTCCGCCCAGCATCTGCGTCAGGCCAAGCACTTCGTTTGTTGCCTTGCGGTCCAGCGCACCCACCTGATCCACAATCGTGATCATGTGGAAGAGGGGAACGATCTTCCCACCGCAGCAGATACAGGGTCGCAGGTCGCTTAGCTTCATAGTGCCTCCGTAGTCAGTTGACCCCATGCCCCATGGCCGCGCGGCGCCAGAGGTCGCGTTCGGCGCGCGCGAGCGCTTCGGACTGTTCGGCCAGGCGCACGCGTTGGAGCAACCGGGCGCGCTCTTCGGCCATCGTTTCCACGCGAGCCAGCAAGTTGCTCGCGCGGGCTTCCTGGGCGGCGCAGCGTGCCTCGATCTCCTTCGCGCGTTCCAGCGCGGCTGAGGCCATCTCCTGCGCCTTCTCGGCATCGCGAGCCATGTCCGCGAACATCTCTTCAGCGCTCATCGAGCGGCCTCCGGAAGGGTCATGGTTGGCACGCCGCGGGCTCGCAGTTCTTCCAGCGGGACCGGAGGACCGAGGCGCAGTTCCAGCTTGCGCGCCGCGACTTTGGCATCGAGCTTCGCGCGGCAGACCGGGCAGATGCCGTGCGAGGTCGGGAAGACCCCGTCGCGCATCACGGATTCGAAACGCCCGCCGCCTTCGCCGTGCTGCGTGCAGTAACAGCAGACCGTGCGGGGCAGCGCCGCGGGCGTCGGGACGGGCTGGCTCACGCGCCACCGTCCTTCCGGCCCTGGTCGAGCCCGCGCCGATAGGCTTCCCAGCCGTAGTCGATCAGGCAGAGCACCGCGCCCACGAGCGCGAAGCCGGACAGCACGAGGAGTTCGAAGCCGAGCGCGTTCCGGCCGGCCATAAAGGCATCCACCATGGACAACGAGCCGAAGCCCGCGATGAACGCCAAGGCGAGCGCGCAGAAGCCGTTCATGCCGCACCGCCTTTCAGGTTCTTGGAGCCCTTGGACCCCTTGCCGCTCGCGGAGGCGCGGCTAGGCTTGCGCCTGGAGGAGTGCGAACCCGTAACGCCCCGCGAGGGCAAGGAGGACGGAGATGAGTGCTTCGTTGCAGATGGCGGCACGCAGGGCTTTTTTGTGCGCGACGCATGTTCATTTTGAGACGCAAAGGCGAGAACCAGACGTAGAAGACTTTCAAGCGCTGACGGCCGCAACCGTCCAGATAAGTACGCTTTTAATGTACGCCGTAGCGCATCAGGATTCCGGTCCACTACCAGTCGGAGCCGAGCCTCTTTTACAGCCGGGATTTCTCCCTCCGAAATATGCAGAAGCACTTCGGGCGGCTTTCCGCGAAACCATCGAAGGGTCAGTTCCCCCCGAGGACCTTCCAAACCCATAAGTGCTCTACGAGCAAATTCCGCAGTCGTTCGCAGCTCCGTCATGCCCGCACCGCCTTGCCCGCCCTGGGCTTGCGCAGGTCGCGGACGATGTCGAGGCTGATGACGCGGCCGGATTCGCCGGGGCTGGCGAAGAGCGCGAGCGGGAAGTCTTCGGTCACGTGCCGCTTCAAGGCCTTCACCCTCGCTCCGTTCTGGACCATCCGGCAGAACTGGTCTTCCTGGCCGATCAGGGAGAGCGCTCGCACGAGGCCATCCCAGGTTCTTGTTCCGCGCTTGGGCAGGTGGCCGTTAAAGACCGTGCTGACCCAGGACTGATCGCAGCAAGCGCGCTTCGCGACTTCAGCCTGCGACGTGCCCAGCACTTGGCGCAGGTACTCCTGGAGTGTCACGCACTCCCGTACGGTCATGGCCATGCGACGCGCCCCCCAGCGCTGCCACGTGTTCACCCGAGGCCAGACGCCGGGCATCGTCGATGGTGAGTTTCAAGGCTTCGGCGAGCTTGCCGATGAGACGGTCTTTGATGAGGTCACCGCGCTCGGCGCGTTGAAGCGTGCCGCGCGACCAGCCGATCAGGGTCGCGAATTCACGTTCGCTAAGACCCCTTCGAACCCGGTACTCGCGTAGCGCGTGCATGGCTTACATCCTCAAAGTCGAGCAAAAGCTAGAAAATCCACATTCATTACGCACTCATAATCCATCAAAAACCAGATAATGCAAGGCTCATGGCGAACTAAATTGCTATTTTTGCTCGTTTTTGTGTATCCTTTGGGCGTGGAAACCTTTGCAAAAGCCTTTCGCGAACGCTTCGACGCCTCCCTGCCACATGGGAAGCAAAAACTACTTTGCGAGAAGCTCGTGGGGCGCAAAGGTGAAGGGACACTGGCGGTTTCCAGACATCAAGCAGTGCATGGATGCCGCCGATGTGCTGGCCGTCGCGCCAGCATGGCTGGCCTTCAACCTTGGTCCCGCAGGACCCGTTACCGCTCAGGCTGGATTCGATCTGGGTCAGCAGCTTGCGCAGTTCCCCGGGTTGAGAGGTTTGATTGCCTATTACATGACCCTGTCCGCCGACGAACGGCAGGCCATGTTGACCCTTTTGAGAATCCCGGCCGAGCCCGAGCAGACGTCTGGAACGCCCGCGGAGCAAGCCCCAGCGTCGTCGAAAAACGCCGACGATACGCCCGCCGTTGATCGAATATTAAAAGCGGGCTATGGGAGAATGCGTGTGAACATCCTTCCAATCGTGGACCGGCCGAAGGCGCAGAACCATCGCGACGAACTGGCCGTGTGGAAGATCCAGAAACGGTCGAGCCGCGCGCCGGTGAAGCTGCCTAAGTGGTACGGGCTGGCCTGCGGCGGCGGGCGCGAACTGCAGAAGTGCCCCGACTACATCTACTTTCGCGAGCTGCCCGACTGGAAGAACCATCACAGCGCGGTGGTGCGCGGCGACAGCATGCGCGAGACCCTGCTGCCCCAAGATATCGTGATCCTGCGCATGCTGAACAACAGCGAAGGCGTGGCCCTGGAACCGCTGGACAGCGACGACCTGAAAGGCCCCATGCAGCGCCTGCAGGCCTACGTGCCGCCGCGGGCCATCTGCGTGGTGCGGATCAACGACGAGGAACCCACGCTGAAGCGCGTGCTGTACCACGCCGGCCAGACCTCGAAGGACTGGAAGCTGACGATCGTGGCCGACAACCCCGCCGAATGGGAACCGCGCCCCATCGGCCTGAAAGACCACGTGGTCTTTTACGCGCGCGTGATCGGGCTGGCTCAGGAGTGAATATCCTATTCCAAAAGGAAGGTTCGATGACTAACACCACACCTGCCCAACTCGGCCTTGCCATCGCATCGCTCACTATTGGAGTACTGACCGCCTGCGCCGCGGTACCAGCCGGAATAAGTTTCCACGGCATTGGCGAGACCATGGTTACCCTCTTTGCGGTGCTGCCTTTCGCGGTTATAGCCATTGTTTTGGGAGTGGTCGGAAGAACAAACGCGATGGGGATTGCTGGTTTGGCACTTGGCTTTGTGGCCCTCACCGAGACGGTCGCTATAACAACCTACTATGAATACAAGGATAGTAAGGCCAAGGCCGCTAAACTCGCCGAGGAAGAGAAACTGCGTCAGATCGAGAGCGCGCGGGTCAAACAAGAGGAACTCCGAACCAAGGCCAATATGGAAGCCCGAATCCAAGCCGAAGCCGAGGCGGAAACAGCCCGCAGCCAACAGCGCGAGGCAGAAGCGGCGAGGCGCGCAGAACTTGAAAAGGAACGTCTGAAGGTTGAGCGTGAATTAGCTCTAAGAAACCAACAACAAGAAGAAGCTGCACGCCAAAGAGCCGAAGAGGAACGCAAAGCCGCGGAGGCTCGCGCCGCTCGCGAGGCAGAACTTGATCGGCGCGATGCCGAACTTATTGCAAAAAACCAACAGGATATGCGCAAGAAAACCGCCAGTGAATCGCTCCAAATACTAGATGAAGCGAAAAGGGATTTAGCGAGCAAGAAGAAAACACGGGAAGAAGCCGAAGCGATTGTTGCTAAAACCGAAGCTGCGCTGCGCGTATATAAAATTCAAGCCACTAGTGCCGCTACCAAACTGAATGAACTTCGTAGGAAACAATACGAACCGAACTCCGAACAAGTGGACTACAGTACGCAAATGGAGCGGTTGCAGGCAGAGGAGTCCAGGGCCAATGAAAAAATCAGGGAACTCGACGATTCGTTTTACCGGCAACGCTCAGAGGTGTCCCAAGCACAGCGCGCCGAAAAAGCAGCAGAGAAAAAGGTAAAGACCTGCGCTGAAAATGCCCGCGCTCTTGGAGCAGATCCCAACGCTATTCCCGCACCTGCTTTATCAATGCCAGCAGATGAACCTTCCACGCCAACAGTCACACCCAAATATGCTACCTATACCCTCAAGGACGGCCGGAAGTTGAGTGCAAAGCGCGTGATGGTGGTTGATGAAAATTACGCTATTCAAGAGCCAGACGGTACCATGATTACTGTTCCCAAGAAAGATGTGGTCGAGATCAAAGAACCCTGAGCATCTATTGGTACGCCAACAGCACGTTGCCGACCGTGATCCAGCCCTGAACGTACGCGTAACTTACGCCGATCCCTGAGGGCGTCGAAGGCTTGATGCACAGCCCCGCGATCGTCACCGGACTGCCGGACGTCTTGCCCGCAATGGCCTGTATATAGCGGCTGGCATCCGCGGCGTTCAAGAACTCGTTGGTCCCGCCGTTCACCGCCATGGTCGATTCGCCGAGTTTGCTGGTCAGGGTCGGCGTGGTGCGGTTGTTCCAGTTGAGGGTGTCGGGCAGGAGATCCGCGAAGTCCGTCACGCCGTAGACCTCGTAGCCTCCCTGCGCCGTGATGGAATGGTTCTCGTAGTTGTCGACGACCCCTACGCCTTCCTGTCCGATGCGCGAGAGCCCGAAGTTGGTGAACATGGCGAAGCACGTGACCGTAATGGGCTCGGGAAAGAACGCGAAGGCCCAGCGATCGCCCGCCGGAACCCCGCCGCCGAGGTCGGTATACTTTTGCCAGTAGGGATTGGTCTCGGCGCTCTTGTCGGCCGTGGGATCGTCCTGGTCGACGTACGTAAATGCGTCAATCGCCAGCAGCCCGGAGCCGCCGCGCAACGGGAAGGGCGTGCGGATGTTGCGCATGCCGGAGGTCATAAAGCCGCGCAGGCCGCCGCGCGCGAGACCGCGGGTCTGGCCGCCCGGAAGGGAATGCTTGCCGCGCTTCATCGGGGTCAGTCCTTTTCCCAGTCGGTCTCGGCCCACATGGTTTTCACTTCGGTGCTGAACTGCTTCCAATCGAATTCGAGGCTGGAGACGACCGTACCGATCGCGATGCGCGAGTTGCCGGTGACGGCCGTCTTGAGCAGAGCACCCAGCGGCACGAGGTCCTCGACGGTGTCCCGCACCACGACCTCGACGGCCCGGCGTTCCTGACCGTACCAGGCCAGCGCGAAGGCGAGGACTTCGCGGAGGCGGCTGCGGTCGTCGCGCAGGATGCCGGTGCCGCTGTAGAGGATCGGCTGGGCTTCGGCGTCCAAGTCGATCACGGTGCCGGGCACGCAGTACCAGAAGTGGGCTTCAGGCACGCGGATGACCTTGCGCCGGATGCGCGCGCCATCCTCGAGGCCCGAGCGCCGTCCGACCATCCGCACCACCTGATCGGTCACGAGGGCCAGGGTGGCCGTGATGCCGCCGGGCTTCACGGCCGGGTCCGTGTTGCTCGGTTCGGCCTCGTCGGGGTCGAAGTGCCCCAGGCCGAAGAGGTGGCGCGGGTTGGCTTCCACCGCGAAGGCCAGTTCGCGCGGGTACAGGTTGAACTGCGCGCCGCTGATGCCGAGCACTTCCAGGGGCTTGTCTACGTAAAAGCTCTTATCCTCGTCCTCGTCGTACGCGATCGCGAAGGGCCGGCGGTGCGTGGGTTCGGCGCCGGAGGGCAGGGCGGAGGTATCCAGAGGGTTGGCCGGGTTGACGACGCGCTCGTAAAACGGGAGCCAATCCTCGAAGCTCTTGCCCATGGGGAAAAAGTACGCGCCGCCCTGCAGCTCGTATTCGCCCTGATCGTCAAAGACCGGAAAAACCTTCTTGGAATCCCCAACCTCGCCGTTCCACCCCGGCGCAATGCGGTGCTTGGCATAGACGGCTTCGAACTTGTCGGTCTTGCGGTAGTCGTCGTTGAGTTGCGCTTTCTCGGCGTCGCTCAGGCCTGAGTACCCGGTGACGCCCGACGCGGCGTCCGCATAGTCTTCCTCTTCGTCGTCGGTCATGCCGTATTCGAGCACGTCGTCGTCGTGCCCACAGGTAAAGCAGGTGACGGAACGTTCGCCGCGGACTTCGATCTCGTCAAAGCGCGTGGAAACGTGGCGCGTGACGATCGGCCGATCGAGCTTAATGGAAGATGCCAGGTCGAGGTTGTAGGCGGCGGCGTTGGCGGGGATTTCCACTTCGCCCAGTTTCAGGGCTTCTTCCAGGATGCTGAAGACGCGTAGCACGACCTTGGCGCCGGCGACTTCGGGCACGAACCCGAGGCCTCGGCGGCGGTCGATCAGTTCGTTGAGGATGCTCCACGGCGTGCGGCCTTCCAGACGCACCACGCTTTTGAGCTGTGCGAGCGCGTCTTTCTGGCCGCCGAGTTCGAAGGTGGGTCCGTTGGCGGGCGTATACCGCTTGAGCACCATCTCGGCCACGTCGAGGTGCGTCCAGACCGAAGCGTCAGGGCTGAAGAAATGGGCGCCGTCGCTGCCCACGGCCGCGCTGCGATTGCCAAACTCCCGCACGCCCTTCTCGTAGCGTTCGTTGATGACGGGACACCAGCCGATGGTCGTCTCGGCGCCGAAGGTGTTTTCGGCCACGGCATCGGAGACATCATCGCGGTCGAGGTCGTGCCCAATCTCGAAGGCCTGGAATTCCTGCAGGCCCGCGGCCTGTGCGCCGGCATGCGGGATGAAAGATTCGACGTCCAGGCAGCCGTGCCAGATGGGCGCGGAGCTCGAGCCTGAGAGCCGTATCACGCGGAGGTACTGGCCCAGGATTTCCAGAGGGTCGCGCTGCGCGAAGGCGGCCTGGTCTTCCGCCTTGATCATGCCGAAATTGAATTTGAACGTGGCGGTGCCCAGCGAAGGCGCAATGGCCTTCGCGCCGCGGACGGGCTCGATGTAAGGCCGCCGGGTCCAGTCGCCGCCCCAGCTTGCGGCCGTCTCGACGGCCAGGAAGATGCGTTCGCCGATGCTGCCGGCTCCGCTGGGCGACGCGATGGGGGCTTGTGCCTGAGCCATCAGCGTTGTTCCTCCGCGCCGCCAAAGAAGGCCGAACCCACGGGCGCGGCGGGCCCCATGGTGTCGGCGGTCAAGGTCTGCTGGTCCGCGTTGTCCGAATCGACGTCGGGCGTGCCTTCGCGGCGGGCTCGCACGATCGCCTTGAGCGAAGCGCCATGGCTGTGCGGCGCGGCCTCGGTGTAGTCGAGCTTCGCTCGGCCATCCGAGAAGGTCATCGGGATCTCATAGTCGGCCGGGTCCGTATCGGGATCAGGCGGCGTGCCCGTGTCCGTGATCCAGATCGCCCAGTGCGTGGCACGGACGTCCTCCGCATCCCGCAGGTAGTCGTAGACGGCCGTGAAGCGCGCGGCGCCCGAGGCCTGCGCGAGGGTCCATTCCGGCGCGGCCGGACGGTCGAGCGGATCGCCGGAGCCGTCCACGACGACCGACCAGGTCTTGATGTTCTGCGAACTGAGGTTGTAGGCGTTGCGCTTGCGCAGGACGAAGCGGTACTCGTGACCGGTGGCCAGGCCGGCGGTCGTATGCGGGAGCGAAGCAAAGGTTTCCCATGGCGCTCCGGCGAGGTCCGGATCAGCGTCGACGCCCTGGAAGAGTTCGTACCGGTCGAGGTCGTTGTCGGCCATGCGGAAGAGCCCGCGCAGCAGGTACGTGAAGGTGTCGCCGGCGACGGTCGATTCGATCGTGACGAAGTTGCGGACCTTCGCGGCGGCCGTGGCATCCGCGAGGACCGAACGGTGCAGCCAGAGGCCCTGAATTTCACCCGCCGCAAGGGTGAAGCTGACGACCTGGGCATCCGCGTTCGAGATCGGGTGCCGGAAGGTCACGCCGGTGGGGGCGGTCGTTTCGTTCGCGATGGTCTGGATGAAGCCTGAAGGCTGCGTGCTGGGTGCTTCCTTGGCGACGCGCAGGCCCGAGACCGGATACAGCACGTCGTCTTCGCTTCCAGCCGCGCCGCCCGCCACCTCGCCATACACATCGCGGCCGGAAGCCGGCACGCTGAGTTCATCGTCCGTGCGGTCGCTGTAGTAGAGGACCTCGCCGGTGTCCTGGTTTTCGACGAAGCCGGACTTCGGCCAATCCTTGAAAGTTCCGGCTCCGATGCCGATCGTAACGGTCCCGCTGGACGCGTAGCCGCCTGCGTCCACCTGCCGCGACGTACCGAGAGGCGAGAGAAACACTTTGACGGCCGCTGACGATGCGCCGTTATTCTTCACGAAGATGGCACGGTATTCGTCGGAGCCCGCTTCGCGTTCCGCGTGGTCCACGTGGTCGAAGCCAAGGGCGTTGTTGTACTGATCCACCAGCAGGAGGTTGCGCCGGCCCGCGGCCGGGAAGGTTCCCGGCACAGTTACGACCACGCCTCGGGATGCGTTCTCACCATCCACCAGCAGCGTGCTGCCGGAGACGGTCGTCCAGGGTCCCGGCGTGGAGCTGCCAGGCGCGGTATAGCGCAGACGATCGACGCCGTCGCTTTCGAGCACGGCGGCGCCGGGTTCATGGCCCAGGGCCAGCAGCCCGAGGGTCACGCCTTCCATGGCGCCCTGGATGCCGAGACTGGCGGCGCGCGTCGAGCTGCGGTACGCACCGAGGTTGGCGTCAGGGTCGGCCTGGCTGCCGCCGTCCGAACCCGCGCCGCTGCCGTAGACGCCCAGATGGTCGAAGCTCATCGAGATTCCTCAGGCGGCTTCGATGGTGACGGTGCCGGCCATGGCTCCGTCGTAGGTAAAGGTCACGTCGGGCGGATCGGGATGGCGCACCATCAATACGGAGAACGCCAGCGCGCTGCCTTCGTTGCCGGCTTCGTCAATCGGGATCACGCGCCACTGGTGGACGGTCACGTCGGCCAGGCCGGGCGTGTCGTACTGGTACCAGGCGCGGTCGGCTTCGGCCGCCAGCGTGGCCACGTCCACCCAGCCCCCGTCGTACTGCTGAACCAAATAGCGCACGGCATCGCTGACGGGCAGCCAGCCGAGGCGCAAGTAGGGCGGGAAGGCATCGTTCGGCACGTCGTCTTCGCTGTCGAGCACTTCCAGGACCGGCGAGACCTCGCCTTCGACCTTCACGTCGAACTGTTCGGCGGTCTGGACACTCACGAGCTGGCCGTCGAGATAGACGCGATATTCCGGGTCCATCTGGTCGGAGGTCCAGGTAAAGCGCCAGAGGTTCGCGCCGACCTGCTGCGGAGGATCGAAGGTAACCATGGTTCACAGGTCCGTCGGTTGAAGCTGCCACTGCACGGTCAGCATCCACGCGCCGGCCGTGAGGCCGCCCTGCGCCGAGAGCACTTTCCGAGAGGACATCTTGGCTACGTTGAGCACCAGGACGTTGGCGTGCGACTGTCCGTCCACGTCGACCACCGTGACCAGGGTGGCCTGCAGGGCCTGGAAGGCGTCCATGGCCGCGCCGACATCGTCCACGTCCGATTCGGTGATGACGGTGGTGGGCACGCCGCGCTTGCCGAGCCGTTCGAAGGCGTGGCCATCGACGCGCGGCCGCGTGATCTCGCCGAGGCGTTCGGCGGGCTCGAGGGGCGCGGCCCCGCGCATGGTCAGGACCTCGATGCCGCCGATGGAAGGATTCGACATGGCCTATTCGTTGCCCCCATTGCGAGAGCCTTCGGCATCGCGGCCTGCCACGCCACGCGCCTGCTTGACGTATACTTCTTTGGTACGCTCGGCCTTTTCCGCGTTGCGCCACGTATCGCGCACTTCAGCGGCGGTTCCGGCACCGGGCAGGTTGCGTGCAAAACGGCTGCCCAGGCCTTCCTGTTCGCGCTCGGCTTCGTATTCCGCCTGAACGGCGGCAGCCGCCTGCGCGCCGACATCCTGTCCACGGTTGGCCCGTTCGACCTGTGCCCGTCGTGTTCGACGCTGTAATGCTACGCTGGCATCGCGCTGGCGAATGTTTTCGAAACGCTGTTCGGCAGTGTCGAGCGCGCCCGCGACCCGGCCATCACCGGCCGCGTTCCAGCCGCCGCCGGCGGCCGCATTCACGTCGATCTCAGGCAGATTCGACCCGATGTTCGCGGCCTCCAGGCGCAGGTCTTCGGGCAGTCCCTCGCCTCGGGAAAAGCGCTGCAAGCGCTGGCCAAAATTCGAAAGGAAGAGACTCTTAAGCCGCTTCTTCTCAGCGGTCTCCGGCTCTGCTACCTCGATCTTGCGTTCCCGCTCGACGGCGATTTCTTTAGAAATGTCCTCGCTACGCCTGGAGAGTTGGACCTTTTCCTCTCTCAGGGTAAGGGCTTCCTTTTCCAAACGCTCATGGGCGTCCTTACGACGCGGCTTTGAGAGCGTGTCCAGATCGGAGCGCTCGCGAGCCATGGCCAATTCCCGATCCTCGATCTGGCGCTGGCGCTTCTCGATGCCGTCGCGTTCTTTCTCAAGGGTGGCAATGCGCGCCTTCGCTTCGGGCGAGTCCTTCTTGCTGAACTTGGTCGCGATGTCCTCGGGACTAATCTCCTTGAATGCCTCTTCGAGGATGCGACTGGACGTCTTTCCGTTCTCCCCGCCGCGTCCCGCCGCGATGCTGAGTTCAATCACGCGCTGCATGGTGGAGAGATCGGCGCCGGCAGCTTGTGCGCGCTGCAGGTTCTTAAATGCATCATCGCCCAGCCCACCTTCCTGCTGAATTTTCGCGGTGAGGTTTGCAAGCTGGTCGTTGTTGAATCCTTTGAACGAGTTCAGCTTTCCGAGTTCGACGAAGGTGCGGCCGAAGCCTGCCACGTCGGTAAAACCTGCATCGCTGGCGCGTGCCGATGCAATCGTTGCCGCGAGCCGAAGCTCGGGGGACGCATCGCGGCCGCCGGCCTTGGAGATTTCGGCGAAGAGGGATTTAATCTGGCCCTGATCGAGCGTGCTGGAGCGGACCTCGCCGAGCTTCTTCGTGATCTCCGGCAAGAGTTCGATTTGGCCGAAGTCCTGAAGCGAGCCCACGATGGTTCGAATCTGGTCGTTGGCTTGCTTGCCCTTTTCCACCATCTGGCCGTACATTTCGCCAAGGGCTTTGCCTGCTGCGTTGGCCGCCGCGACCAGGCCGGTGCCGATCAGCGTGGCACTCGTCCGAATCTGGTCCTCAAACTCATCGGCTTTCTTTTTGCGTTCGGCGGCGATGGCCGACTCGCGTTCGGCCAATTTGGCATATTCCTTTTCGAACTTCTCCACCTGGTCCTTCATGTCCTTGAAGTTGTCGGTGGACTTCTTTTGGAGCTGAAGCATATTCAGCATGGCCGAAACGAATCGTCCTTCTTCGGCACTCAGGTTGAACACGACATCGGGCATCGCTTATCTCGCTTTCAACATCGAGAGAAGAATCTGCGCCAGCTTCACCGACAATTCGTCTGCCACGGCTTCCTCAGGCAATCCAAGCACGACGTCGAAGTACTGCTCCGCGTAGGTCGGGTGGTATCCGGCTACTCGGTGCCGCCACTGAGCGAAGTTGAGCCAGCAGCGGAGGTCTCTTTTTTTTTGCCGAGTTCCTCCAAAAGGATTCGGAGACTCGGGCCATCGACCACCGCATCTGCGACTTCGGCAGCATTCTCCGTGTCGAGCAATTCCAGAAGCGAGATTTCCCAGCGCCGCACGCGGTAATTGACCGCCAGCGATTCCGAGCCGAGCTTGAGAATATCCTCGATCGAAGGTTCGGCTTTCCGGCCTTCTTCCCACGCTTCAGTAATCCCGTGCCAAAGACTCAGCGAAAGGTCCATCAGGACCTGGTATTCCGCCCGCACACGCTCAGTCGCGCGGCCGCTGGCGGAATCCACGATCACGATGCGGGGCAACGCGCAGCCGCCACGCACGCCACGGACAACGGGAATCTGCCAGGCGTGCCCATCGCCCAGCAGGACCGCATGGCCTTCGATGCAGCGTTTGGCGCGTTGAAGCTGGACAGGGCCCGGCCGGCGGCGTGCGTCCTTCCAGAGGCCCACCCATGGCACCGGTTTCTTGTCCACATCGCGCAGCAGACCGGCCATTTCGAGCCAATCCTGTTCCTTCACGCTGAAGCCCAGCAACTTGTCACTCATGGCCACCAGAAGGCCGCGCTTACCGGACGGGCCTTCCGATTCGCGGCAATGGACCTCGCAACCTGGCGGGAACGCATAGCCCAGGCCTGCGCGTTTCAGGTGGTCGGGGGTCAGCGCGCCCTGCGCGTCGGGCAAGTGATAGACAAAGCCGCTCACTTTTTGGCTTCCTTCTTCGCCTGCGCGAGTCCGCGAAGCCGCGCTTTGGCCGAGCCCAGGGAGATGCTGTGATCTCCCAGGATCGCTTCGGTCAAAAAGCTTTCCAGCTTTTCGGCCTGAGCGTACGCGCGAAGTTGCGCGTTGCGGGCCTCCAGGCCCGCCTTCTGGTCCGGGTTGAGTTCCTGAGGCATGTTTCCTCCATTCGGCCTGGGTCGGTTTAGGAAATGGCAGAAGCTGCCGATACGCCAAGGATCGGGTTGGTCCCGTCGCTGATCGGTTCAATCTCCACGTCGGCCATTTGCTCGCTGGGATGCGAGCCGCCCACCGTGCCGGCCTTCCAGATGCCGTCGTAAATGGTGAACTTGATATGTTCGGCGGTAGCGTTGGCTACACGTACGCCTTCGCGGTTGAGCTTGCGGAACCACACGAGACTGGCGGTCGCGCCTTGAGCCACGCCGTCGAGGTCGTTGGCCGTGAAGAACGGAACATCCGTCGTGCGCAGACGGACGCGCGGCTTGCGCTCTTCGATATGCACGCGAACCGGATACGGCAGGCCGCTGTGCTTGTAGATGCGTTCGCGCAGGCCAAAATCCACGTCCAGACTCTGGATGCCTTCCTGCATGGAACCGTTGAGCTTCCAGGGACCGAGCGTGAAAACTGCGTCCACCGTCGCGCCGCTGGCCAGATCCTGGCCGCTCGCGATGGTCAGCGGCGACGTCAGGCCATCGCTGCTGATCAGAACGACATCGAAGGCGAGCACCGCTTCACCGCCCTGGCGCGCTGAGATCGTGCGCGGAAGCACCAGGCCTGCGGAAACGGTCACGGTTTTGTGCGCACCGGCGCCCGCGCGGATGCCGGACTCGGTGGTCTTCTGGAAGTAGAGAATCACTTCCGTGACGGCGAGGCCGGAGATCCCGCAGATGCCCAGGAAGCCGGCAATGTCGGTCGTCTGGAAGGTCATCTTCGGATCAATGTCCATCAACGCCGCGTACTTGGCATCGACCGCACCGTCGCCGCTGACGATGAGTTCGCGCAGGCCGGCGTCGATGCGCTGTTCGCGCACCTGGTCGATCAAGGTGCTGTTAATCTTGACCGCGTAGAGAGTATAGATTTCCTGCGACATGGGACATCCTCCGTTAAATGTTCGTGACCTTGACGGGC
Source organism: uncultured Aquaspirillum sp. (assembly GCA_964635875.1). Taxonomy (GTDB): domain Bacteria; phylum Pseudomonadota; class Gammaproteobacteria; order Burkholderiales; family Aquaspirillaceae; genus CAZWRK01. The sequence continues at coordinate 17,230 of CAZWRK010000016.1, read as the reverse complement.
TGGTTTGAATTCAACTCGCGTGCAATCAGGGCCTCGACGAATTCCGCAAGGCGCTGGTTTTCTTCAAAAAGGGTGACGACCAATTCCATGCGCATATTGGGCGCGGCCGCCGAGCGCTTGAAATTGGCCTTCTGGCTGCCGGGCAACCGTCCGGTGGCCTTGTTGGCCGTTCCCGATACGACAAGCTGCGTGAGCACGTTGCGCTTCATTTCGCCGCGGAATTCAAGGTTTCGCCGGTGGCCGAACAAGATCGCTTTGCGCTTCAAGTATTTGGCGCTGCGCTTCACGTATCCGCCCGGAATGGCCGCGCCGTATTTCGCCGCGAACTGTTCTTGAGGAACGAAGTGACCGGGCAGCATGGTGCGATGCCAAAGCCGGACGCCATCCTGCAGGGCGCCCTTATAAATTTGGCGGGCCTGTTTGACCTTTTCGTCCAACGGGCCGCGCTCGATTACTTTGACCTTGAGCATCAGATTCCAAACTCCACTTCGAACTTCGCTCCGAAAAATGATTTCTCCTGCTCGGAAAGGCTTTCTCCCCAGTCCATCAGGCGAATAGACCGAATCGAAAGGTAACCTTCGCTGGACGCGTCCAGGGGATCGGTGGACCCCAGGCCCGAGAGCGCCAGGAGTTCCGAGCGAATCGCGCCGAGCTGGTTCTTTACGAAGACGTAGGCGTCCGCGAGCCCGGCGGCCTCGAAGGTGTAACGCTGCCCAACTTCCGGAACGGCGGGGAGCGCCGAGGCAAGCACCATCGCGCCGGTGGTGCCGTCGAAATCCTGGATGGTGCGCGCTTCGCCGGCCGCTTCGCCTTCCTGCATCTTGAGTTGAAAACCATTGAACAGGTCGTTGGCATGCCCGGCGCGTAACGCATCCGCCAAGTTAGAAGCATCGGTCACGGTCGAAAGCGTGCCTTCCCACTGGCGAGGTATCTGCAAGTACACCTCGAGCCGACCGTGCGGTTTGAAATAACTGCGCGTGCCGCCCGCGAGTTCTTCCGGCGAATCTTCCGCCGAACTGACCCACAGACAGGGGCGGGACGCCTCGCCTTCCGAGCCTTGGTCCGGAATGAGGGCCAGCGCGGCCGCCGCATTCGCGGCCTTGAGCAGCGATTGAACGGTCGCGCACTGCGCAAGCATGCTGCGCAATTTGAAAGCGGGACGCGAGAAAACGCCGGTTGGGGTGATGCTCATCCCGCACCCCCCATGCGCTTGCCGCCGCTGGTCTCATAGACGCGCAGGGTCACGGGGATCAGCCAGTGCCCACGCGCCGCGCGCGGCGCGCCGGCTTTCCAGCCGTCCAGATACGTGCCATCCTCGGGGTCTTCGCCGTCCACCTGCCGCGAAACCGGAAGTTTCCAGGTATCGCCGATCGCAGGTGAGACGATGCCTTTATGGGTGGCATGCACTGTCTTCAGGACCTTCAGGGTGAATTTGTGGTCCGTGAATTTTCCCTTCACATCCTGATTCTGAATGGCCGGCTCATCGCGACGGACAAGGACATTCACGTCTTCAACGCGGTTCTTTTCGACGTCCCCGGACGGGACGTAACTGACCGTCTCGCGCCACTGCGCGTCGTCGAGGATACCGATTAACATGTCGGCGAATGCATCGGCCACGGTTCAGATGCCTCCCGCCTGCTGCTGCGCGGCAAGTTTCTTGCGGCGTTCTTCGCAGGGCACGCATTTAAAATCTGCCTGTCCGGCTTCCTTCAGGTGATCGGTCGATGTCTTGCAGGTGTTGCAATACCCGATGGTCCGCTCGCGGCGGGAAGGGTTGTGGCTCAGGAACTGGGTCTGCGGCATGAAATCTCCCAGCGGGCCTGTTACGCCACGCCCTTCAGAAGCGTCAGCCCCAGTCCCGCCACGCCACCGGCCACCTTGGCCAGCACCCCGATCGCCTTGCTGCGAAGTTCGGCCGAGAGTTCGGCATGCTTCAGCTTCGCGGCCGCAAAGAGCTGCGCGGCCTGATCCTTGCGCAGGCAAAGTTCCTCGCGATCCGCGACGGCATCGGCCGAAGCGTTCGGCGGAAGGTCCGGAATCGCGATGTGCTCGAAAACCACGTCTTCGAAGATGGCCTTGACCTGATCCTCTGTGAACGTCACGAGGGCTTGGCGGTTGCCGTCAAGCCAGGCCATGGCTTCCTTGTCGAGCAGGCCTTTCAGATTCGAGGCGGCCTGGTTGAGGTTGGTCATGTCCATAGGTCGAGTCCTTTCAACAAACAGGGCAGGGGAAGGGCAGACTTCAGGGTGCAGGCTTTTCCTTCGGCTTCACCGCTTCGTAAAGCTGCGCGAGCTGCTGTGCCTGCAGGTCGAGCGCCGCCTGGTGCGTCTCGGAGAATTCGGGCCACTTCCAATCGACCTTGGGGGTCAGCGCGCGGAAGTTCTCGGCCGACGCCTTGGCGCTTTCGGCCAGGCTCCCTATCTGCCGGATGGTGCTCTTGTCGAGTTCGTCCTTGGACAGCGCCTCGTTGAAGTCCGCGAGGGCCTTGGCCTGCGCGGCCAGACGCTGCGCGTGCGCGCCGGCAAAGCGCTGAACCCCGGGCTCTTCGGGCTTGGCCTTGGCGTGAAGCTGCGGAGCCACCGCCGCGAAGGTGATGGCGCGTTCCTTGGCCGCGAGGGCCGTCGTGGCCAGCAGGCCAGCGGCTTCCTTGCTGACCTTCTTGCCGCAACTACACAGGCCGAGGCCCAGCAGCAGCGCGAGAAAGGTAACGGGCAGATACAGAGGCTTAGCGACCATGGGATAACTCCTGAGGTTTGAGGCCGGGGGGAAGCGGCGGCTGGATGCGGCGCGTGCTGCCTTTGCTGGGGTCTCCGTCGACCTTTACCGCCATGTCGGCGAGGACCTTGATGGACTTGAAATTCTCGATCGCGAGGATGCGGACATTACGGGTGGACATCACGCTTAGCGCCGTTACCAATCCGATCACGACCCCGACCACGATCCCGACGATCTCCGCCACTTGCTCGAGCATGGCGATGAAGACATGGGCCATCTCGGGCGTGAACTGGATGTTGTCGCGGCCGGCGTTGAGGTTGTTCGTGGTCTGTTCGAGCCGCGCGTTCAGGGCCATCTGGGCGGCGCCCTGGGCCTGCGCGAGCGCCTGAAGCTGCGCTTCGAGCTTCGCATTGGCCGTGGCTTGCGCGCTGGCCGTCGCCTGGATCTCGTTGGAGAGTTCCGCGCGGAGTTCGGTGCGAAGGTTCGCGACGGCCTGGGCGTTGAGGTTCGCGTGGGCCTGCACGGTCTGCTGCAGGTTGGCTTCGACCTTCACGAGCGAGGCGTCCACCTTTTCGGCCACCTTGCCGAGCTGCAGGCCAAGGCCGCTGAGGCTCTGCTGGGTCGCGTTGTTGCTCTGCTGGGTCTCGACGATGCGCTTCTCGAGCGAGGCCAGGGCCGCGGGGAGTTCGCCCGAGCTGCGCGGTTCGAGGTCCACGAGAGGGGCGTGGTTGGCTGGTGGGCTGGTTTTCTTGTGGGCTGGTTCCCTGCCGAAGTCCACTTCCTGCCGGCCCTGATGCGGAGCATCTCCGCAGCCCGCGAGCGCGCAGGCCAAGAGCAGGGGGAAGGCCAGGCGCACGGTCATGGCGTGGCGGCTTCGCTCCACTTGATGCCCGGCGAGGTCGAAAGGTCCGCGCGATCCCGCCGGCGAAGGTCGGCGCGGAGTTCCTTCACTTCGTTCAGGAGCTGCCCCATGGTGGTCTCGATGCGCGCGAAGCGGTCGGCCAGGATGATCTTGTCCTTCTGGAGTTCGCGGATGTCGGCGCGGAGGGCCTCGAACTGCTTCGCGTCTTCCACCTTCTGTTCTTCGATCTTCGTGATGGCTTCGGCGTGCTTCGAATCCACGACGCCCCACGCGAGCGCGACGAAGGCCGTGAGCAGCATCGAGAAGAAATGCTTGCCCAGGAAGGCCCAGATCTGATCGCCGCTCTGCCGGATGCTGACCGCCGTGCTGCCGCGGACCGGGGTAGGCGCATCGTGGTTGCCCATGCCGTCCTCCGTTGCCGTTCCCTGACCGCTGATCTCGGCTACTTCGCGCCCTGCGCCGCCTTCATCCATTCCGGGCAGGGCTTGCGGATGTCCTTCGCCGGCCGCACCACGGGCGCGCTCTTGCCCGTGCGAGCCTTCGCGGGCAGCGCGTTGAAGTCGGCCGCCGCCTTGGCTTCCTTCGCGCGCGCGGCGTCGTATTGGTCCTGGAGTTTCTGCTGGTCGGCGGCCCAGTCGGCCTTTTTGATGGGCGTGGGGTTCGCGATCAGGTATGCGCCGGGCTTGCCTTCGAGCTTTTCCAGCGCGCGCGCCATGGCCGAGAGCCGAATCCATTCGTCGGTGCCGAGATAGGCGTTGGTGTGGTGGTAGACAATGTCCTGCGGCTGGTCGTCGGCGAACTTCGCCGGGCAGTCTTTCGCATGCGGGCTGATCTGCGTCTCGTTGCCCGCTTCGTCCTCGACGAAGACTTCCGCCGTGCCCGCCACGTCCTTGGAATAGATCGCGCCCTGGTTGCTGCCCAGCGTGGGCTTCGCGGCAAGCTGAGGGAAGACCAGCGAGCCGCCGCCCGTGCTGCCGTCCGTGACCTTAACCTGACCGGCCGCGCTACGGGCTAGGCCGGTATCTAGAGTACCCGTTGCACTGGCGTCGTTGGACCAATTAATACTTTGGTCGTTGCCTAATTTAAGCCCAGGATTTCCTAAACTGTAATGTCCGTAACTGTCGCTTGTAGTACCATTAAAAAGGTTAACGTTTCCGAAAAATCCGCCGCCCTGATCTTCTTGCACGTAAGCAACCGTACTTCCTGTGGTGTTTTTCCATTCCTGGATGTGGGCCGTTTGCGTCCCATTCGCCTTCACCGTCAATTGCACCACGTCCGCGCTACCCGTGATCGTCGTAGCGCCGCCAATGCTCAGGGGACTCGTGGGCGGGGAGGAAACCGCTCCGCCTAACTGGAGTTGGCCAACAGGCGTAATCGTCGCCGCCGTGATCGTGCCATTTCCGACCGTGATCGCATAGGTGAACGTATCCGAATCCACGACCGTGATTTTGAACGTTCCGTCCACCGTCACACCGGTACTGCCGCTAACCGTGACAATGTCGCCCGTCGTGAGCCCATGCGCCGCCGTGGTATTGATGGTCGCGACGTTGGTCGTGACGCTGCCGCTCGAAAACGTCGGAGCCGAAACCGCCACGCCCGCCAGCCGGTTCCCGCCGTTCCACGAAACCGAAGGCGCGAGCACGCCGATGGTGTTGAACAGCGAGTAATTGCCCATGGCCGGATAGTAGTAATATTCCGGCTTGGCAAGATTGGCCGCCGACCAGCGCACGATATTCCCGCCACCCCAATGCCACGTAAACTCGCCGCCGCCGTCGTCGCTCAGCGTCGAATCCCCAAGGGTCGTAGCGCCCGTGTACTTCGGCAGATAGTCGGTCGTCCCGCTGCTGATCGTGCCGGAGCCGCCGCCGCCCGAGGGCGGAAAGCTGTAGCCCGGCGCTTCGCCCGCGCGCGCAAGCCCCGCAAGCAGCAGCAGCACCGCCGCCACAACCAGATTCAGCGTTCGAAATTTGGTATCCATGGTTTCCATTCCCAAGCGAAAGAGGGTTACGAATTACCGGGCCTTACTTGGACCGGATCCCGCGGATAATCAGCACCTTGGCTCCATGCCCCACCGCCTGAATCTGAATTTCGTGAGGCCCATCGGTACCAGCCGGTACGTCGGTCGCTCGGATGGTTGCGGAACCTGGTCCGAAGATCGGAAGCTTAATCCCGTCGTTGAGGTTGGCGGCCATCGAGACTGCTGCGCCGGCCTCCGTCTTTTCGCGCATGACGACGATGTAATCGCCACTGGCGCTCGCCGTGGAACCATCATTCTGAATCCCCAGATGGACGATCTGAACATCGTTGTCCGGGAAGACGACCTTGGTGGCCGCGGAGGTCGTGACCGTGAGCACCTGCCAGGGCTTGGCGCTCGCGTCCCGCAGATCGCTATCGGCCGCTGCGTCTCCCGAACGGCTGAGCATCAGCACCACGAAAACAGCAAGCAGGAAGACCAGCGAGCCCGCTGCCAAGGCAGCATTCTGCCGATGGGATCGCGGCTGCCACAGGAGGAGGTTCAAGAGTTTCATGGTCCATTCCTCGATTCTTGGTTCTATGGATTCCCGGGGCTCCGAAACCTTGCTGGCTCCGGAGCCCCGGCTGGTTCTTACGCCGCGACGGCTGTCACGGTGGGAGCGGTCATACCCTCGTAGTTGATCGCGTAGGGCAGTTCCATGTCGGCTGTCGCATCGGCCGACATGATGTATTCGATTCGGGCCTGTTCGGTGGGTCCGACGGACCCCACGTCAATTTCGACGGAACGACCAGCCGCAAGGGTGCCGCTGAGGGCCGCCGAGAGGACCGGATTACCGCCACGCCAGTTGGTGCCATCGACCTTGCGGGCGATTCGGAAATTGATGGTCGCAGTGCTTTCGACCGCCGCGAAGCCGGTCGTGGCCTTTGCCAGGTCGAGCACGACCTTGACGTTTCGGAGAGGCGCGCCGGCGGCAGGCGCGATGGTGAGGATCGGGACATACGCGGAGCTTTCGTTCTGTACGCTGTCGTCAATGTCGCATTCGCCCGTAAGGACCTGGGGGACGCAGTAGCCCAGAATGCCTTTTGCGTAGGCCACCAGGCTCTTCGTGGTGCCGACCGCGTTGACTTTGGCGTCGGTCTTGTTGCCGATCACATCGGCGGAGGTGGTGTTGGCGGTTGCATCGGCCGTGGCGACGCCGAGCCAGGTGAGGATGCCCTTGAGGTAGGCGATGATCGACGCGGTCACGCCAACGGACGTCACAGCGGCATCGGCCTTGTTGCCGATGACTTCCTCGGCCACGTTGTTGCGGGTCGCGTTGGGAGCGGGTACGCGTCTCATGATTTGCTTCTCCAGCAGGCGCGGGCGTTGACCGCGTGAAAACCCAAGAGAAAGGCCTCGGGGAGTTCGCTCCCCGAGGCTTCGAGCGGTGGCTTACGTGGTGATGTTGCTGAGCAGGTGCGCGGCTTCCTTGTACATCACGACTTCGGCGGTCTCGTGACGCACGCGGACCACGTCGCCGCGAATGCTTTCCTCGCGATAGGTTTCGACGGTGCCATCCAGGCTGCTGCCGTCTTCGGTGTAGTGGAAGCTGCGCGCGACGCAGGGTTCCTGCGGGTCGTTTGAACGGGCGATGCGCGCGACCATCGCGTATTCGCCGTTCCAGATGCGGGCCGGGCTGGCCGTCTGACCGGTGTTGGCCCCGTTCTTGACGCCGCCCGCCACGACGATCATCGCGTCCGGAACGTCGGGGAAGAGCAGGCGCGCGATCATCTGGGCCGTCAGGTTGTCGAGTTCGTTGCGCGTCTGGATCAGGCCCAGATCGACGGCGCGGGTGATGATGTCCTGGCACTGAACCAGGTTCTTGAAGACTTCCGAGTTCAGAATCAGGGCGTTGCAGGAAAGCCCGGTGGCGTTGAAGACCTTCAGGACGGCAGCCTGCACATCCGCGAAGGGCGTGGCGGCCGTGAAATCGTCCCATTCGTTCGTGACGCCGGTGGTGAGGGTCGGGCCGGTCCATGTACCGGTGTTGAAGAGCATGCTCGCCACGCGACCTTCGCGGTTGCGCAGGATGACGCCCTGAGCACGCTTGGTCGCGACCTGTTCGGCGTCGATGTAGCGCCGATAGATCTTGGCCAAGCGGTCATCGACCGTTTCCTCCGTGCCGTTTTCAGCGGTGGCGTAGCTGAAATCTTCGAACTTGTAATTGCCGCGCGAGTACGGGGAACCAGGCGCGCGCTTGGTATTGCGCTGAAAGAGCAGGGCTTCCAGCGGGAGCCGCCCGATGTTCGCGGTCTGCTGGGCCACATCGATCGAGGGCGCGACCTTGTCGGCGATGTAGCCCGCACGATCGGCGAGCACATCGTACTCTTCCAGGGATGCGCCGAGGTCGGGGCGCTGCAGGGCATTGCTGGGACTCATGATTCCGTTTCCTTTCTTACGAATCGGTCAGGCCATCATGGCCCGCCGCGCTCCGGTGAAGATTCGGAGGCGGGCCCTTTGCCCGCCTCCGTGCGGGACTTGGTTACGGTTCCAGGTAGAAAACCGTCAGGTACAGCTTGCCGGCGGTGACATTGCCCCAGTCGGACGTGCCGGTGATCTTGACCAGGACATCGACCGCGGTGGGACAGTGGCCATTTCCGGCGGGCGGCTCGCTGGTCTTCAGGCCCGTGGTATAGACGCTGGGATCGGTCGTGCCGTTGAAGCGGTCCGGGTCGCCCGCATCGCCGACTTCGACCGTCCCCGTCGTGTCGCCCGCGAAGGCTTCGGTGACGCTGGCTTCCCAACCGACCACGGTCGCGCCCGCGGGAATGTCGATCCCGGTGTCCTTCGAACCGGCCGTGCTGCCGCCATCGGTGAAATCGGCGTGATCGAGTTCGGCGCTGCGAGCCGCGACCAGGGAGCGATCCTGCAGCAGCAGGCATTCGATCTCGTCGCCGTCCGCACTGGCGGCTTCGAGAGCCACGGCCACCGGCTTGTGCTGAACCGTCGCGGTGATCTTGCCGTCCGCAGCCGGATAGCACTTGGCCCCTGCCGTGATGGCGCCGGACGCCACCAGAACGATTGTGCCTTCACGCCCGCGCGGGACAGCGGGTATGATGTCGCCGGCGGCGAGAGCGGATTCCGCCGTCACCGCGTGGTGATCTTCCACGTCGGCGTAGACCCAGTTCGTACCGTTGAACTTGGTGCGACGGTTGACCTCCATAGCTTCGCCGGCCGTGATGGTGATGGGTCCCTTTCTCGACTGCATGTGGGTTTCCTTTCCTATGAGCGGCCAGAGCCGCATTCCATTCAAGAATCGTGACGGGCTCGGACTATCCGATGCGCGCGCCGACCAGTTCGGCCTTGCCGGGATTCGCCTCTTCCAGCATCTGGCGGTGCAGTTCCGCGTTTTCGGCCGTCACCTTGGAAACCGCTTTCGCCTTATCGCAGCCGGATTCTTTCATCGTGGCCGAGACGAGGGCCGCAAATTGCGCCTTTGCGCTGCCGCCCTGGTTGCCCTTGCCCGCCGGATTCCCATCGCCGAGGGGCTTAAGGCCAGCGGGTTTGTTGGCCGCCTTGACCTTTTCGAGTTCCTCGGCGTGTGCCTTGTCCTTCGCGGCCAGTTCGGCGGCGAGCTTGTCGTGATGCTTGGCCTTGGCCTGTTCCACGGTCAGGCCTCCGGCCGCCGCATCGAGCGCGAAGGCGAGGTCGTTGGGGAAGGCGGCCTTGAGATCGGCCGCGCGTTTCCGTTCGGCGGCCCGCAGTTCTTCTTCCGTCATGGTCTTTGCTCCTGTCGGGCTCGTTGAAGGGAGCGCCGCGCGAGTCGAGCCGATGGACCTCGCGACGGGCTTCATTTTTTGAATGGTTTCATCGAGGGTCGCGACGCCGTCGATCAGACCGACTTTCAGCGCTTCCGCCCCGAGGTAAACGCGGCCATCGGCCAGGTCGTTCGCCTGGCTGGCGCTGAGGCCGCGGCCGACTGCGACGGCGGTAACAAACAGGTCGTACCAGGCGTTTACTTCGCGCTGGACCTCGGTGAGCTGCGCGGGCGTGATCTCGGTACCAGGAATGCCGGCGGCTTTGTGCGCGCCTGCCTTGACGACCTGGACCTTGATGCCATCCTTGGCGGCGCTTTGGCTGTAATCGTAGAGCACCGTATAGACGCCGATGCTTCCGACGACCGAGCCACGGCTGGCGAAAACCTTCTCGGCCTGCGAACCGATCCAGTAAGCAGCGCTTGCCATCTTGCCGTTGGCGAAAGCATAGACGGGCTTCTGCTTGCGCGCGGCGAAGACGGCATCGCCGAGGTCTGAGACGCCAGAGACGGAGCCGCCAGGACTGTCGATGTTGAGCAGGATGGCCGCGACATTGGGATCAGCGAGCGCGGCCGCCAAGTCGCGCTGGACAGCCTCGGTTGAGACCATGCCCGAAACATCGCTGAAAAAGCCTGCCCGCTTCTCTAAGACCCCGAACATCGGGATGATTGCCACGCCTTCGACCAAGTGATACCGTGGAGAGACCTGCGTACCGCCATTCGTACGCGCGGCCAGTATGCGTGCGTCGATTTCTTCCTTCGTAAGACGCAGGCCAATGTCGTGCTGGATGACGATGCGCGTCATATTTTCCAGCGCACCGGGCTCCATAGCCCATGCCATCTGCAAGAGGGTTTCGAGTACGCGGCTCATACGCCTGCCTCCTGACGGTTGCCATTGGACGGAGCGTCGGGATTCGCGGCCTTACCTTTGAGCAGATCGCTTCTGATCAGTTCGCCTTCACGCGGCCTCAGTACATCGCGCCAAGAGACATCCGCCTTAGGATAGGCCTGATTAATTGCGGCGGCCTTCTGAAGAGCTTTCAGGATCAAAGACCCGTTATCCTCAATGGTCTCATCGACGATCTCTTCGTAGTCCTTGCCTTGCCTGGCATGAAGGCCGCGCGGGCTTTCGAGCATGTTGTCCATAGCCACAACGTCTGCACGCGCATCCTTTTCCGGATCGACGTATGGCCAACCTTCTCCGATCCATTTGTGCCAATAGAGCGAGCCATCGGCCGCAAACTTCTTCGCCGAATCCGGCAAGAGACCGGTGCGCAACCACTGCCGAACCTTCCAGCGGTAGACGGGCGTGCAGAAATTCTGGGCCAAGCGTCCACGCGCTCGGCGGAATCCTTTGCGCGCTTCGTTCAGTTCACCGCGATATCCGTGGAACGTGGTGTCATGCGTATCCAGGAGCACGAGGGAAAGTGGAAGGCCAGCAGCGGCTCCGACAATGCGAAGGATCAAACGCACATGATCGAAGTATTCTGCGTTGGGCACATTGGCATTGATGGCCTGCGGCTTCTCGCCTCGCCGTCCCTTCAGGATCAGACCAGGTTTCATTTTCTCATAGGTCTGGGTATTGCTGTCTTCGTCCTGTTCGGTCGACTGCGCACCAAGGCGAATGTTGGTTGAGCCTTTGAAATCGTTGGTCCGTTCAATGAAAAGACCGATGCAGGAAACAACCTGAGCCTGTACGAGCTTGGCAAAGTTCACGTCTTCCAGCATGGTCAAATAATCAAATACGGCTTTGAGGGCTGGAACACCTCGCGACTGCGAGACGCGCTTGGGGTCAAGACCGTGCCAGACCTGCGCGAAGCCTTCCTCGTCATACGCCGAGTAGGTTTCGACCTCCGAAACCCGTTCGATATGTGCGTCACGGCGCTTGATTTTTGTAAACCAGAATTCAAGGGGTTCGGCCTGGTCTCCCAACAAGATGCCGTGAATGACCTTCTTGGTCGTGTTACTGGGGGTCAGGCAACGATCGCCTTCGATGAGTTGGATGCGCGCATCGTTCCCGACCGGCATCGCGAAGATATCGCCATCGAAGAATTCAGAACGGAGGAAGAGACGCTGCTGCATGCCAAACGGAAACATGCGACGGGCGCAGCATTGAGCCTTGTCGATCGACCAATCCCAGAAGCGTTGCTTGATGGTCTTGTTGACTTCAGGGTCTGGCGTCTGAGGCTCACACATTAGGCCTTCGCCGACGACGTTGTCGCACATACGGTCGACCATTTGCCCGACAACACAATCGTTCCGATCGGCATCGCGGCAGTATTCACGGACCTTCCAGAATTGCGCCTGGGTCATATGCGCATCGCCGGTGCCTCCAAGACCCATGCGCACGCGACGAAAGCGGGATTCGCCGGCGAGCTGGTAATCCGCCTTAAAGCGTTGGAGATCAACCATGAGGTTGTCTTCGCGGGTTCGCATCAGTCGCGCGAGCTCCCAAAGTCCGCAAGGGATACTTGCGCGGCCTGTGTGTCGGTCTCGCCGCCGTTTTCACTCATCCAGGCTCGGGCGTTTTCCATTTCCTTTGAGAGTGTGGACAGGTCGATCTCGCGGCGAGTATCCGCATCGGCCGTGCTCTTTCGTTCTGAGAGCCGGCGAATCCATATTCGAAGCGCGGTTACATAGGCGCGGCACTTGGCGATGGAACCGTCTTCCTCGTAGGAAGCGTTATCGTCGAGCGCCGCGCGCACTTCCGCGTCCGTAGAGGAACTGGATACTGCCGCCATAAAAAAACCCCGAACCGGAAATCCGTGTCGGGGTTCGTATATTTTTTATGGTGTTAAGTTGCAATCTTTTTCCGAATCCCAGACTTCTGTTTTTCGGAAAACCCTTATGGCAAGTAAACTTAAATTTTAGCTTCGGACGGCTTATCGAGGTTTTCGAGAAGCCACAAAACAGCGCGCTGAGCTGAATTGACTTCCTTTCCATCGCGCAATTTGACCCCTTTTTCATAGAGGCCATCCTGTAAATCGCGGAGCATCTGAGCCGGTTTTAACGGTAGGTGAAGATCGAGGCGTCGCGCCACATATCGATTGGTGCGCTTGAGAGGCGCCACGATGGAAGCCGCACCTTCGCCAGGCCGAATGCGCTCCAACTGCCTTTTTAAATCATTGTTTTCCTCGACTAATTTTGCATTTTCCTCTTCCAGCTCCTGCTTGTTGGCCATTTTGGGCCTCCTTTCGTCCCCCACAAGAAGCCATTTCCAGACGTCTGCTTTCAATCGCGGCTTGATATCCAATCGCCTTCTCGTTCTCGAATCCATCCTGTTCTACCCGTCGAAGTAGTTGCCGATTGCAGTTTACTCACTACCGGCGGCGGCTGTTCGCCGATCAAACTAACCCCCGCGACAAAAGCGCCTGCGGCCGAATAGGTTTCACAATCCCACCAATGATTATTTTTATTAATCGTTTCCCACCAATATTCGTTCACATCCGTCCCGTCCTTATTCTTTTTGGGTTGCCAAACTTCGGAACACATATGTTTACAATAGCTTTGGTAATGCGAGCCAGGATGACCGGCACCGAGGTTATTCAGATGGAAAAAACCGGGTTCGTAACCGCTTGCAGACCTCGTTCGCGCCAACAGGCGGGCCAAGTCGTGTTTGAAGTGGTATACCCCCAGATTTATGGTTGCTTCGAATTCCTTGCTTTGCGCGATCCTCCCGTGAGACATTCCAGGTATGCCCTTGATTGGACGCCAGAGCCATTTTGTGGACTGGCAGAAGGCGCGAACCTGGTTCGTTTCCCAACCTTCGTCGACAAACCCGGTGGCGAGGGAAAGGACGCGATTCCCGATTTTCCAACCTTGCTGACTAGCCTCGAATAGTCGTTCAAGTGCATGCCAACGCGATTTGTCCAATTGAACCGTATCCGCCGCGCCCGGCAGAAATATTTCACTGACACCGGCTTCAATGAGCCAACTGGTGCCGTCCCAGTCCCATGCCCTGAAAACGTAGAAAATGGCAAGCTTGTGAACATCCGCTCCCATGGTGACAAATTTGGCCGGACATTCATGAGGAAGGGTGAGCGGCGAATAGTCGCTGGCATGGGAGATAATGAAGGACACGTTCCAATCGCGGCGATCCATGGCCTCGTGATCTTCCCACGCCTCCTGCTGAATCTCGGTCTGGAATGTCTTTAGGCCATCTTCTGCAATGGTTCGGTAACATTCCCAAAGCGAAAGATGAACAGAATCGAGCAATTGGGCACCGGCATCCATGGCTGTCTTGTTATATGCGTAGAAACGTGTTGCATTCTTGAGGCCTTCGTTCTTGATCAGCGCAAAGGTAGCAATTTTCTTTCCGGCGGCTGCGGCGGCGGTTTCATCGCTAACGGTCAATGCTTCCGGTGGGACGGTGGCTTCCCGCCTCGCGATCGACACAAACCTTCCCCACAGGTCTTCGCGTTCCGGCGGCTTCAAAAGTCCCTTAAGCCTTGTGATATTCCAACCGGGCGATTGAATTGGGTCGGTATATCTAGCCATATTGCAGGACTTGGTGCGGACGGTGCCTAACATTTCGATGACGCCGCGCTTGCGGGGCCCGGGCAGCTTGATGATCTGCTGATCGATCAGGTTGCCGATGTCTTCGGTCGTCGCGGCGCTGTCGGCGGTCTCGACGGTTTCGTAGTCGTCGAGCACGATGATGCCCGGGCGCTTGCCTTCGATATTGATGCCCACCAAGCCCGAGAAGATGCCGCGCGCAATGAGCCACGCACCGTTCGGAAGACGCGCAAAATTGTCCGACCAGGGAATCGGGGCTGCGCGTTTGGGATCATTGTTAATGTGACGGACCCATCCGCAGATTTCGGGATAGTCCTCGTAAAGTAAGTCATTGGTAAAGAGCCAATGCTTAATGGCTTTCAGGTGTGGCTCGGCGTTCTCATCCTTGTAGCCGCCAAAGACGCTGAGGTCCTCATGCCCATTCATCGCAGCCCATAGGACGATCAAGCGGCGAATCGTGGTTTTGCCACCGCCTCGGAAAATGGCATCCACGTTCTTAAACATCGTCGGTTCAGTCGTAAGGATTTCATCCTGCAGGCGCGTGATAGTTCGGCGGTGGTATTCGTTCGGTTCAAAGTAGATGTCGGGAAAGTAGGTCTCGCACCAAAAGTTCGCATCCTGGCTGCCACGGCGCCGACGCTCGGGGTTCTTAGGCCGCTGGACGGGTGGGCGAGGGATGTGAATGCCGACGCATACGCGCAACCAGAGATCGCGACGTTCCGGAAGGGGAATGCGGAGCTGCTCGCGCGCCGGCGGCGGCAGAAGTTCAGACATCGTCTGGAACCTCCGGCTCCAATTCCGGCAGGCGAACTCCTTCGGTCTGCTGACGCAATTCTTCATGCAACGCGGTGACATCTTCCTGCGCAAGCGCTCTGAGCTGATCTGCCATGAGGCTACATGCGGCCGGCTGGCTCTTGGCGAGATCGACTCCGAATTCGGCATGCACGAATTTCAAGAGAGTACTGGCGCGCGCCGTCGCGCGTTCATGAATGAGATTTGCGAAGATGAAGACCAGCGCGCGCAGCATTTCGAGGACCTTCTCTGCCTTTAGCGCGCCCGCCATGCGCGCCTGGCGTTCGCGATCGCGGCCGAGTTCGCCGGCGGCCGCAACCACCGCGCGAATCTTGGATTCGCTCAAGCCCATTAGGACATCTTTGTCCGCGAGGATCTTCTGCAGGAGTTCGTGCGGGCTGCCGCTTACATCGAAGTTAGCCAGCACAGATGGCGGCGGCTGCGCGGGTGCTGCATCCTGGTACCCCTGCGGCGGCCGCATTTTTCCCGAACCCTTTTTTGCGTGCGCTTTGATGTGCTCGTACACGACATGGGGAACAACGTGAATGATGCCACCCATGATTTTATGGGGCAGGACTGGCGTGCAATTCCGCTTACCATGAACCCAGTTACGGAGCCAGACCTCCGTAACGTTGAGTTCATCGGCACAAGGTTTCAACTTTACCCACCGCTCCTGGACCTGCGTGTCTGGCTGCTGATAGCGACGACGAATATTATCCAAGGCCACCAAGTCTCCTTTCCCGACGCGTTCGCCGGCGTCGAGGCGCGACTGAATGTTGCGAAGGACGCGCAATTCAATCGCGTCCGTCGCAGCAAGAACCTTCTGCGCATCGACTACGGGAGCGGTGGGTTGGTCAGACATGGTCATCCCTTGGCCTGTCGTTCCGCCTTACGTCCCGTAAATTCTTCCCATCGGCGAACGATCACGTCGCAATACAAGGCATCAAGCTCCATCAGATACGCGTTCCTGCCGGAGCGTTGCGCTGCGATGAGCGTGGAACCGCTTCCTCCAAATAGGTCGAGCACGTTTTCGCCGCGGCGGGAGCTGTATTGGATGGCTCGCACGGCGAGTTCGACGGGTTTTTCGGTTAGGTGGACCATGGCCTGCGGACTAACTTTCTTCACCTTCCAGACGTCAAGAGGCAGGCCTTCATATACTTCTGGCGCAATCTCGACAACGCGCACCGGTTGACCGTCCTTATCGGCGGGAAGGTAAACCGGATTCCAAGTGTCAGGGATATTGTTTGGACCCACAAACTTATGGCCCGCACCTTCTCGCCAGCCATAGAAACACCACTCATGATTCGTCATGAAATCCTTTCGGGTGAGTACTGGATGCTGTTTGACCCAAATGATCGCCTGCGAGAAATAGAGAGCATTGGCCTTCAACGCTTGCGGATAATTCGAAAGATTTGCGAAGCCTCCCCAAACGTAAAAGCTCCCACCAGGCTTGAGAACCCGAGCGATGTTCCCAAACCACGCGCTGAGCAGCGCATCGAAACATTCGGGCGATACAGAATCGTTCGCCAAGGGCCTATCTTTCGCGCGTAGTTTTTTTGTGGTGGCCTTTGTTTTTTTCTTTCGCGCGGCGCTTCGAGCTGCATCGAAGCGTTGGTGATGCGTACCGCCTTTCTCATTGGGGAAGGAGCTGAGGCCTGCGGCAATCGCGTTGCTGCTGCGCGGTTCGACTTTGACGTTGTAAGGCGGGTCCGTATTTACGAGGTCAATAGAGCAGCCTGAAAGGAGTCTATCCAGGTCCTCCTTTTTCGATGAATCGCCACACAATAGCCGATGACTTCCAAGCACCCACAGATCACCTGGCTTTGTAATGGCAGCGTCGGGAGGTTCCGGAACGGCGTCGGGATCGGTAAGGCCATCCGTGAGTTGATCGCAGACGACCGATCCGATCAGTTCATCCAGATTGATGGATGCAATATCAAGGTCGGGAATCTCCTGGCGTATTTCTGCGAGCAAAGCATCCAAGCCTTCGGTGAATTCGCCGCACACATGGGGATTATTGAGCGTGACATTCAGGGCTTTTTCTTCAGCCAGTGGCAAGTTCACCACGATACATGAAGTCTCTTCGACACCGGCTGTGGCCAGGAGCTTCAAACGCTGATGGCCCCCGACCACGTTTCCAGTCCTACGGTTCCAAACGATCGGCTGTACTAAGCCGAACCTGCGTAGGGACGCCTCCAAACCCGTCAGCGCCTTATCGCTTATTCGCCGAGGGTTGTAATTCGCCGGTGAAAGCCGCTCCACCGGAATTACTTCAGTAGGCCAACGAGCAATGTCGAATCCTCCAGACGTCTGCGAAGACATGATGGCATCTCCCTCGAAGGGGTGAATGCCGTCTCGTTTTTCGGCGGGTCGGGTCGGCCGAATAAAGCTCGCGTGCGCTAACACGCGGGTCGGGGGATATGCCGTCTCGCCCCCCGGCCGGCCTTCCAAGAACCGCCTAAATTTCGATGGAGTTTTGTGCTGGAAACCTTCAACCTGAAATGGTCTCGTGGTTACGTAACCCAACCTTTCGAATTGCAAAAAGAGCCTCGATAATTTTCCTGTTCGATTGCCCGAC
>CAZWRK010000015.1:37679-45867 GCA_964635875.1 uncultured Aquaspirillum sp. | reverse complement strand
TGGTACCCCGTATTGATTACTTATCATAAGTGACTTAAGATGCTTAGCTTTACTATTAATACCAGGGCGTTTAGTAAGCCAAGAATGTAATGTACTAGTTGGCGCTGACGGTACTCTTTTATTTATAACCTCAACAGCTTTATTAGTATAAGCTACTACTCTATAGTTTATTTTAGCCTCATTTAGTATATTACAGATATTAATAAGCATCTCAGTTTTACCGCTACCGCCTGGTCCAGTAATAAACCCTTCATGGGTTTTCTTTTGTTTAAGAAACTCTAAAATAGGAAATTCTACCATATATATCCTTTAAATGACCATATTAAAATTAAAACTAATATACCTACTAATAGGTTATCAATCCAAGAATAATTGTTCATCTCTATACCTATCATAAGCTTCATCAGCGTCCTCTTCCCAATATAATGGGTCATAATTATTTCTAATATAATTAGTTATAGCTTTATCTATATCAGAGTCTATTGCATCATCAATAAGTTCTATAAACTCACTAGTGCTTATCTCACTACAAATATCAGCCCATTCTGGGTACACTGGGTATTTAGCCATGTTATCTCCTTTATTTTGTAATATATAAATAAGTTGGGTTATGAATTCTTCGTACTTTATTCCAAGTAGGTACTCTAATGTCATTACGCCATTTAAAATCTAATTCAGCTTTATAAGCATCAAAAACTGAATTAATATGCTTATGATGTGTAGTACAATTAACAAAGTCAACTACTTGTGTATATTGTTTAGTAGCATATTTACTAAACTCAGCCATATAATCTTTTTGGCATTTATGTATTTTGCCATAGCGCTTTGTATACTCTGAGCATAAAGCTACAAAATGGTGATATAACCAAGCGTAATTGTTTTGATTAGCACAAGCCCATTTAGTACAAGGGTGATTAACGTGAGTTAGCTTATAGCCGATACCGTCAGTATTAAATAGCTTGATTAAAGCAACATTAAGCATTTGCGCAGATTCAAGAATCATTTTAACTACTCGTTTGTCGTCTAAGTAGCTGGCTGACTCGTATGGGCAAGGGCTAGATACAAATATGTTCATAGTGTGTCCTTATGTTTTATTTATATAATTATATTGAAATATTATTAAATTAAATTTAAAAAATCTATTTAATTCCAAAAACTAATTTAAGCTTATTATTCCATTTAGCTATTTTAATTTCAAATAATCTACGGTTTTTATGGTAGTTTCTTTGCATTTGTCTTCTACTACACACTATACTACAATAGTTTCTAGTCCTTCCCTTTGTCTTATTATCTATAAAGGGTTTATTACAGCATTTGCAGATTCTTGGTACTGGTTCCATAGCAACTTTCTCCTTTTAAAAGCTTTCCAAGATAAATTAGTTGTGATTTTAAATAAAGGTAATATTATAGTATTTGCATATTCTCTATTAAAAACACCTACTAATTTAGCATTTTCTCTAAGCAAAACTTCATTCTCATAGTATTTATCCATAAGTAGTACTTTTATATTATTGTACTCTTCTACATATTTATTATAAGCAACTACTAGGTTCTCATCTAATGACTTAATATACTCAAACTCTTCTTTAGGCATATTATAAAAATAGCTAGAGTTTCTACCTAGCGCTTTACATGCTTGGTTAATATTCATAAATTCCTACCTCAGCTAAGAGCTCTTTATTATGTTTTATAGCTTTAAGCACATCATTTAGTCTATGGTTATCCCTAGTCCTATAGTCTTCGTTTATTAGTTTATCTCTAACTTTAATTGCAGCCCTTAGTTTACACTTTACACCTTCTGGATAGCCCATTGTTAATAATTGAGACATGTCCATTTCATAATAATAACTAGCATCCTTCATAATATATCACCGCAGAGAGTATAGCAATACCTATAAGTAAGGCAGTAAGATAACTACTTAATGTTTTAACTAGTCTTTCACAATCTCTATTTTCTTTTTCGTGTAGGTTAGTTAGTGCCCTTTCTAAGGCTAATAGTGCTTTACAATTTGAATCCATTATTTTATCCTATGTATTTGTTTTAATGCTTTAACGCATTGAGCATACTTAGTTCTATCTTCTTTAGGTACAGCTTTAAACAAGTAATCTAGCACGTCGCTTACATAAGAGTCTATAGGCTCTAGTATTTTTAGCTTTTTAACCTGTAATAGCATTAACAGAGCTATATAACCTGGTATATACTGACTACCTGTAGGAAAGAACTTAACTACTTCTATATGGTTTTTATTGTATGCTTGTCTTATCTCGTGAGTTGAAACCCTAGTTAAGTGCTCATACGTCCAACCACCCTCCTCTAGTATCTCCATTGTTTTTAGCATTATATCCGTTGCTAACTGTTCTTGCTCGTCTTTAAGTATGTGTACTCCATTCTCATCTAGGTAGGACTGATGAGCATAAGTAAGCAATGTATGAGCATAAGCTAAGTATGCTATTTGATGTTGTAACTTACCAGCTACTGGCATATAGTTGAATATATTAAGCATCTTCACTTCCTTTAAAAGCTATTAAAATTGCTATATAAGCACCAACTACTAGGAATAAAGCTAAGCTATTATTTTCCATTATTTACTCCTATTGCTTTCCATCACATCTACTAGCTCTTTATAGTCAGAGACTTCTTCTATAAGTGACTGATTTTGTAATGACAAAGTAGTGTTCTCATTTACTAACCCACCTATTATACCAATAAGTATAAATATGGCTAGTGCTAATCCAGCGATTATATAGTCTACTTTGTTGTGCATACTCTACCTCCGCTTTTGCGTATCATAGCTAGTATCTCGTCGAGTGTGTAGTCTTTAAGACTTGCCAAGTGTTGCTCAAATGTCATTGTGTGTCCTTTTAATTTGATTTATGAAATTATATCGAAATATTATTAAATTAAATTTAAGAAATAATATTAATTTCCTAAATTAATTTAAGCTAATCTAGATGTCTAGCTTTTCAGCGCCTTCAATTGCTCCCGGCGATTTAAATGGCTTATAGTATCCTTTAAACCCTAGGTAGATATACTTATAGATTAAGCCGTCTTGACTAATAGTAGAATACTTTTTAAACCTATTAGCTTGTTTCTTAAGCTGTATAGCATCTATCTTACCACTATTAGTTGCTAAGTCCATTATCGACATTATACCTACTATAGCCGTGTTAGGTGTATTATAAAACACTACTCTTGCTTCAGTACTAGTTTGTATCTCCGAACTAAATAAGCTATCTATATCTTTAAGTGGAATATAAAATTGCTCAGCTAGCAAATTGACGAACTTCTGCAAATCCTCATCCTCGATCGCTTCTAATAGCAGGTTTATAGGTTCTACAGTATCCTGAATAAACTCTAAGTAGTCTGCATCTTTCTGCGATCGATTGTCAGTATACTCTCTTATGTCTATTGGCTTTACTTGTGTTGCTAAGTAGTGTGCAAAGTGTGGCATCTCTTCCCTCATTGCTTGCACGTACTCACTATCCTTACCGTTAGATATCACTGTCATTTTATTAGGGCATTTTATATACACAAACCGTCTATCATTCTTAGGCACGTCTGTTATTACCTTCATACCTAAGTTAGTGTTAAGTATCGGGGTTATATACTGTCTTTTAGTATCATCTCCAGTCACATCCTTACCTTTATATTGCACGCTAGTATATGCACTACCAGTTAGTTTCTTAAGCTCCGCAACTACCAATTGTGCCTCACGCTTGGTCGCGCCCTCACCAGCCTCATCTATATGACAATAGTCTGTAGTTATCTTCCAAGCATTGAAGTTGTTCTGAAGCTTCTCTAAGTCACCATCCTGTATTCTATCCAGTCCAGCGAAGTAGGTCAGGATAACATCGACAAATACACCTTTACCAGCTCCACCCACACCAGCAAATACTAGGTAGATAGGACTATAGTCATAAGTCAGGTGTTTGTGTCTAATAAACCTAAGCATCCACTCAAACCTAGTCTCGTTCGGTATTAAGTTCTTTAAGAACTCTATAGTTTTCTCAGGATATCTAGGTGAACTAACTAGTGTTGGGTCTCTAAGTATTTGCGTACCTTGTGCTGGCACAAACAAGTTAAACTTAGCTGGATAAGGATTAGAAGCTGGAGTATAAAAACTACTATCTATTGGACTATTTATAATCTCAACCTCATTTGCCTTAGCTAACATATCATTTAGACTAATCACGCTCTTTTTCTTACTAAGGTATGAATGCTTAGCATTTGTTGTAGATGCGTGTACTATCGCCTCTTTAGTTGTTCTATTAAACTCTATAAACTGTGCTCGTTTAGTGTCATAGAAGAACTCTAGTGCGCTATTGAACTTGTCTTTTATTATGAGGCCTTGCTTATCCCAGTTCTCATCATACACCCATGCCCTTTGTCCATCTATAGTTGCTCGGCTTATCTGGTAATCGCAATCAGACTCTATTCTACTTGCTGGCATAGGATTATCCCATAGGCTATTTATCCACCGCATTGTATTTCTAAATACAGTCTCGTTAATCGAAGGGTCAAGTGCTAGCCTAGTTCTTATTGCCTGCAGGTAGTCGGTGCCCTCACCATCTGGTATGTCATTAGGGTGTAGCTTATCTGGCCTCCACTTTTTCGGAGTTATTATCTTAAATATTTCACGGGCATAACTGCTATCAGGTCGTATATCTTTCAGTAAATAGCCTAGTGTTGAGTCCTCAAATATGTTTAGTGTTTTACTATTGTTACTACTACTAAAGGCAATATTCTCGTTCAAGTGCTTTAATAGCATATTTTCAACTAGTAATTGCATAGCTAGTGGCATTACAGTTAGGTCGTCCAGTGCGTGAAGTGGCTCAGTAAGCAACATCTTTGTCTTGTTTGCTGGAGTAGCCAAGAAAATCAAAGTACTTTCCATCTGTATATCTAGTAACTTAGGTATCTTGCTCTTCGCGAAGTTTACCTCACTATACCTATATAGCATATGACCACCCTTGTAGTCGCTTTTAGCTACGTACTTACAGTCGCTATCTACCTTAAGTGCCATATTAAAGCTCTCATCTGTGTCGAAGTCAAGCCCTATAAAGTCTTTGCCTGCGATCGCCGCGAGTAGTGGAGTGTTAGCCGTGTTACGAGTAGTCATAAACTGCGTCCACCCTTCCTTAGGGAATGTATAGCCAGTCTTTGTACCCTCTTGTGTCCTTACCATTTCTTTACCGCCTAACGGTACAGTATGAAATATTGTAGTATAGTCAACCATTATTTTTGCCTAAATAAGTTTTTAACATTTCTTTTACCATAATTTTAGTCCCTAACTATGATATAAATACCTGATGATGTATGCACCTCTAAGTCAGTAGCGTCTTGTCTATCAGCAAGGACCATTAGCACCGGAAGTAGCCCACTCAGCTTTGGTTCTGTCATACCTAATAGCTTAGCTACTATCCTTTGGTTAGTTGACGCAACTTGACTAACTATAATTGGTGCCAAGTCTACTATACACTCAGCATAATTATATACCTTGGTGCTATATAATACCTCACTAAACTTATGTAGTTGTGTTTGCTCCATTCTCATCCTTTCAATTGTTGTAGATTAGAATTTTATAATATTATAAATTAAATATAGATTAAAATTTTATATTAATTTTGAATTCTATGAATAGCTAAAATAATGCGAATGTTGTGAATTGCTTGAATGTAATGAATGTTATGAATTACGTGAATTGCTTGAATAAATTGAATAATGGGAATTTCCTTACGTGCGCGCGCACGCGTATATATTATTGTACGCGCGCGTAGGTAAAGTTTATAAGGTGAGTGTGTCTAAACACAGACGAGACTATTCTATCTATTTCAGCTTTAAAACTACTAACATTTAAGCCGTGTAATCCACTATCTTTCCATACTATATTGCCGTGTTTAGAATATTGTATAATTTGGCTCCAAGTCCCATAAGACTTGAAAGTTAGTGTAGCTATATCATCCGAAAAGGTAACTATAAGCCATTTATCTTTATTAGCAAGGCGAGCTTTATTAAACTTACTACTCGCCTCACTTATAGCTATTGCTTCCATTATATTGCCTCGTTTTGTGGAGTTTTGCTAGCTTGTAGTATCTTTGCAAAGTCTATAAACGTATCAGCCTTGAGGCTAGTAAATGTGTTGTATGCCTTTACTACGTCACTAGCTGAGGCTACTGAAGCCTCGATTGTGTAAGCGCGATTGCCTATTATTCTAGTTATTATAACTTGGTTAGCTTCGATTGTAACTATCGAGCCACTGTTACTAAATGAAATGTTCATTGTTTGTCCTTGTATTATATTGCTTGATTAGCGATCGAATAGGCTTAAAGCGCCTACTATCGCGCCTAATATTATTGTTGTAATAATTGCTACTATAAATGCCTGAACGTGTTTATCGGGCAATTCATTATATGTAGTGAGTGCTATTATATAAGCAATAGCAAAAACTAAAATTAATACTTTAGCCATATATTCAAATTATTCAACTTTTTTCATAATTGTACACTCCAAGCTTACGCTCGGAATGCATTCCAGTCACTATCGTAATCGTAAGTGCTTGGCTCGTTTAAATTCGCTTTCATATCTTGAAGCTCTATTGAAGCACTTTTAGCGGCCTCAATATCGCTCGCTATTATAAATTGTGCTATACTAGCCTCTTTTGCTTTGATTGCTGAGTTACGTTTATTCCAGATGCTTATTGATGCTTTACAATAGCCTTTGTTTTTGCCTTGAGACAATACCATATCGCTTTCCGGCTCAAACTGCTGGTGAAACCTACAATAGTGCATTACAGTGCCGTTTGCGTCTGTATAACTTGCATTTTGTGAAGTCGCACCACCTTTTTTGGGCGCAAGCAAACTAGATACCAATTCCATTAGAGCCGTTGTTGTTTGTGCTTTCATTTTGTTGCTTTCGCAAAACTCTTGTACTTTAGAAACTACTTCGTTGTGTAGTTGACTTTTGTTTGTAGCCATTGTGTGTCCTTAATGTTGATTTATAACTTTGAAATAACTTTGAAATGCCTCAAAATTATTTTAAAATTATACTCGAATAACTTTAAAATAATCTTAATTAATTCTTTTTGTTTGCTTTCAGTTGTTTCGCGTTTTATTTATATTGAAATTATAGCGAGGCATTTTTAAAATAAAATATAAGAATTAGATTAATTTGTATTTCTTATTTTAATTTAATTTAGCAGGGGCGTGCTTTTGATTACTATTCACTTAAGCCTTTGAACTAATAGGAGTTGTTAATAATTGATTAATATTCTTTTTAATTTGGTTGTTAATATTAAAATAAAATAAAATGGCCTTTTTTATTCAATTATTCAAATTATTCAACTTTTTTCATATTTATAAATAAAATATTTTATGTTCGCTTAAATTATTTTGTTTGAATATATATATAATATTGAATAAATTGAATAACAAAAAAAAAGATAAATCAAATATATTGAATAATATGAATTATAAAATTATAATATAAAGAATGCGCGCACGTCTACCAAAACTTCCCCTAGATTTCCATTAGGCCGCGGAATTAGTTCAAGAATCTTATATTATTTTAATAATTCCTTAGCTTAGCATAAGTTGTATTAAAAGTAGCTTAAGCGATCGAACTACTAACAGAATCTTATAATAGATTAATTTATTGTCGGACTTTGGCAATCTCTTGACAATTTTCCTTAGTTAGCAATAAATATTAATTAATATTATTTGTTAGTTAATAGATGCTATTAGTTAGTATAGATTATTATTTAATACATATTATTAGCTGATAATTATTATTACTTGACACGTGGCATTGACTGATGACTACTATTATTTGATAGTTATTATTTCTCGATGATTACTACTATTTGATAATTACTATTATTGCTCTTGTTGCTCTTGTGGTTTAGCCCCCCTAGCCGACAGTCCGGCCTCCCTTATTTTCGCATACAACGGAGACTCCATACCTAGCAAGAAATTAAACTCCTTTAAGCTCAACTCAATTAAATAACCAGAGACTCCATACCTAGCAAGAAATTAAACTCCTTTAAGCTCAACTCAATTAAATAACTAGATAAGCCATATATAGGACACCTAATAACTTAACTAAACTTAACTAACTAGCAACAACTCATTCTAGTAAGTAGTTATTTAGTTTAAGCTTTCTTTAATATTCATATGATATAATGTAGTTTAA
>CAZWRK010000015.1:0-37579 GCA_964635875.1 uncultured Aquaspirillum sp. | reverse complement strand
AGTAGTTATTTAGTTTAAGCTTTCTTTAATATTCATATGATATAATGTAGTTTAAAACTATAAGGAATTCAAGGTGAACCCATTACTCCTAAAGTCACTACAATTAGAATATGAGAATACTCCAATCACATTAACAGAGCTTTGCGATAAACATAAGGTAACAACCGCCGACTTAACGGGGTTTAATACATGGGAAAAGCAGTCGCGGCCCAAGCCACCAGTAGTCATTGATGTTACACCTGAGGGAACAACACAGCCGGCTATTCAAGCAACAGAAGAAGATAAGGATGATACATTTAAGGATATCCTAAGAACAACGGCATTATCGGTATTAAACAAAGTGCAAGATACACTAGTAGACAACTATGAGATGACACCTAGGGACTTAAAGGATATAAGCGCGGCCTTGGCGACTCTAAGGGAGACTGTTGTAGGTAAGCCGCAACCACAGAATATAAACCTGACGAATATAAATGCGGCGGTAGTTAACTATGCTCAGTTACAGTTAAGACAGGTTGAGAGTGACTGCTGATGAGTAAGTTAGGTGCGGTCTCGGCAGAGATACAGGAGTTTATAGATACTAAGCTTAGTAGCAAGTTTTGGAGATTAAATAACCTCTATACAATTAAAGATAAAGATGGTAAGGAGAGGATATTAAAGCTAAACCACTCACAAACTAAGGTATTGCAGAAGTTTAGGCATAACAAGAAGATAATTCTCAAGTCACGGCAGCAAGGTATTTCAACTCTTTACTTAGCCTATAACCTAGATGAGTGCATATTTACACCTGGCTATGAGGCTGGGATACAGTCGTACGGACAGAAGGAGGCAGATAAACTAGTAGATAGGGCTGAGCTGATGTGGGATAGGTTTCCCAAGGAGATACTCGCGATGATAAGCCTATCAATACAGAAGAATAACTCGACTGGTATGTTTTTTAGTAATGGGTCAGTACTCAAGATAGGGAACTTTAGAGGGGATACTCTACAGTCACTACACGTTTCAGAGCTAGCTAAGATAGTTAAGAAATCACCAGAGAAAGCTAAAGAGTTAAAGACTGGTGCCTTCCAGGCAGTCTCAGTTAAGAATAAGATAACTATAGAGAGTACGGCTGAGGGAGCATCTGGCCTCTTCTACGATATATGGACGCGGGCCGAGAGATTACAAAGAGCTGGTATAAAGCTCTCGCCATTAGACTTCGAGGCTATCTTCCTACCTTGGTATGACGACCCAGATTGTAACTTATACCACGAGCAAACTATAGGGGAATCTCAACAGAAGTATTTTAGTGCACTAGAGAAAGAAGTAGGTATAAAACTTGAGGACTCCCAGCGATGGTGGTATGTAGCTAAAGAGGACGAACTAGGCGAGGATATGAAGAGGGAGTATCCGTCGACGCCAGAAGAGGCATTCCTACAGTCGATAGAGGGTGCTTATTATGGTAAAGAGTATAAAAAGTTAGTTATAAAAGAAAACCTCTATGATGCAAACTTAAAAGTACACCACAGTTTCGACCTAGGTATGAATGATACATTTACTATAGGATTATTTCAGATACACCCAGACGGTAAGCCTAAGATAATAGGTGAGTTTGGAGATAATGGTAATGGTCTAGAGTACTATAGAGATGTGCTTACAGCTATAGCTAATAAATATGGATTTACCTATGGACAAACATATGTCCCACATGATATTAAAGTAAAAGAGTTAATAGCTGGTAAGACTCGATGGGATGCTCTACGGGAACTAGGGTTTGATACTCTACTAGTTAGAAAGCATAAGATAATGGATGGTATAGAGGCAACTAGGGAGTTTCTCAAGGAGGTAGAGATTGACCCTAGTTGTAATATGATACTTTCATCTATACAAAACTATAGAAAGAAGTATGATGATAGATATAAGGTCTTTTTAGATGCTCCAGTGCATGATGAGTATTCACATTATGCTGATATGATACGGTATATGGCTATGGGATGTAAATATAGTCCTATTACTGATATTTATGTTAATAGTGCATATAATAAAAGCAACTCATTTAGTATAGATATAGTTGGTCATGACGTTTAATTAGGTTTTATAAGCTATTTTTAAGTTTATTTATGCTATTATTGATAGTAAAATTATATTGAAAGGAAAACTATGAGTACTCCAGCAAGTGCTGACACTCAAGTTAATGTCGACAACTTGAGTAATAACCAAGAAAATTGGGAGAAACGATATAAGGAGACACAAGCAGCTTACACTCGCTCACAGCAAGCGTTAGCTGAGGCCAAAGCTAAGCTTTCAGTGTTGGAAGAAGTGGCCAAACCCACACTTAGTGTAGACGCAAGTGTTCAAGCTGAACTTGATGACCTTAAATACAAAGACCCTGATGCTTGGAGAGACAAATTAAATGCCTTAGAGGTTGAATCTAAGAAGTCTTTAGAGACTAGGATTACTGAAAAGACACGAACTGTCTCAGAGTTGGAAAGACGACAACTAGTTTTAGATGAGTTTACTAATAGGAATCCAGGTTTCGTTATCAATGATGACGTTATAGCTTTCGATCTCCCTAAAAGAATCACAGCTAAGCTAGAAAAAGGTGAAGTAAGCTTTGAAGACTTCCTAGAAGAGGCAAAATCTTATTTAGAAACACCTAAAGTTGTAGGCTCTGGCGCAAAAGCTCCTCAACAACCTAATTTGTCTAAAGTAGGCGGCGACGGCTCTCCTACTAAGCATGCGGTTAAAGAGGATACAATGCAATCGTATAAAAAAGAATTATTCTAATCGGGTTCGCCTGATTAGAATAATTAAAAAATAAGGAAAGGAAAACATGGCAGAAGGTACTGGCGTTGTTGATTACAACTCGCAATTAGAAAGAACCAAATGGATGCGTGAAGGGCTGATTCAAGCAGCACCTAAATCATTCTGGGCAGCGTACACTGGTAGTTCATCAGATAGTATTGTTTATCAAATGAATGACCCAACCGCAGGCGAAGGACAAAATGTTGTTTTTGACTTTGACGGAGAACTAGTAGAAGGGCCTGTAAAAGGTAAAGAAACTGCATTCGGTAAAGGTGAACAAAAACGGAAATTTTCAGACAGATGTACTGTTGAAAGATTTAGATTTACTGTTGATAATGGTGATAAATTCGACGCTGTTAACATTGGTGATTTGAGTATTACTGAACATAGCGATTCAAGAACTAAACTAGGTAACAAATGGATTAAGTTTAAAGACCAATCTATTTTCGATGTTTCTCAACATTCAGCGACTCACATCATTAGAAGTGCAACTTGGGATTTCGATTACCTTATGGATATTGAAAACATTTTGAAAACAGGTACAGGTTATAGTGTAGGTGCTAGAAGAGCTCCAATTAAACCTTTTATGACTGCAGATAACAAACCAATTTGGTTAGTGGTAGTTGATTCTACTCTTAAAACTAAAATGTTGAAATCTAGTGGTGCACAAAACTTGTTGAAAGATACTGATATTAGAGGAAATAGTAATAGACTATTTACTAGTACAATTGGTAAAATTGGACACTTTGTATTTGTAGAAGCTGACAATTTCTTTGGTTCTACTCTTGGAGCTGCTGGTTCAGGCATCTTAGATTCTGATGGTTATGCTCTTATGAATAACAACACTGAAATTCAATTTGCAGGTTTGAGACAATATAAAGATAATGGTACTGATTATACTCCAGCACTTTGGTCTGGTGAAGCAGGATTTACAGCATCTACAGAAACTCTTCACTCAAGAGCTTTGATTTTGGGAGCAGGCGCATTCCAATATGGTTTCGGAAAAATGCCAGACTATAAACTTCAAATGTCACAAGACTTTGGAATTAAATCTGAGTCTATGATGGAAATCTGGTGTGGTGTTAAAGCTGCTAAGTACACTGTTGAAAATACTGATTATAGTACACCAATTGGTGGAATATCAAATGGGCTTATCGCTCTTGATATTAAACTGTAAGCAAGGAGTAAGATATGGCAGCAGTTGACGGAAGATTAAACGCAAAATTTAGACAAAAAAGAGGTGTTAGTGTAGGTGTATATGACCTTGGTTATGCAGACCTTGCAACTGACGGTACAATTGTAGCGGCTTTGCCAGCTGGCTCTATTATTACAAAAGTAGTATTAATTGAGAAAACAGCAGCAAATGCAGGTGCTACATTTGATTTGAATGTTGGTAGTACAGCAATCGTTAATGAAGGTGCTCTTGATAGTTCTAATTCAGCTACAGTTATTTTGGCTGACTTGACTACAGGCGGTAACTTAGTAATTAAAAACGGTGCAACAGCTTCTTCAGCTGGTACTTTTAGATTCATTGTTGAGTATGTTGAATACAATAAAACAACTGGTGAGTACACTAACTAATTACAGAGGGCTCTAAGGAGCTCTCGATAATTCGTTAATGGAGGAAATCATGCCTTTAAAATCTGGAAAATCTCAAAAAACTATTAGTAAAAATATTAAAACAGAGATGGCAGCTGGAAAGCCTCAAAAGCAAGCAGTAGCTATAGCCTTATCTAAAGCTGGTAAAAGGAAAGCTAAATGAGTAGAGTTTTAGATACTCTAAATAATGCTAGGGCTATCCTTGCTGACACTAGTAAAACTAGATGGACAGATAATAGACTTATAGATTTATACAATCAAGCTTTAGTTGATATTGTTTTACAAACTAATTTATTAAGTGGTAAAGCTTTTGTAGAAGTAGAGTCTAATATCAATACATATAGACTACCTGATGAAGTTTTACAAATAACTAGAATACAATACTTAGATACTAAATTACCTATACTTTCTCACGATGAAATGGATAAAAAAGATGCTTTATGGGAAACTAGGGTTGGTACAACAGTACAATATGCTGTAACTAATTTACTTAATTCAGGTGTATTTAAGATATATCCTAGGATTACTGATACTACTATGGATTATATTGACTCAAATAGTCCTTATGGTATTATAGTTGATGTAACTACATTTGATGATATTTATAATATACCAGGAATAGAGGATATTAATAATATACCTAAATATTTAATAGTATATTACTCTAAAATACCAGATTTTGTAACTACTAGCACTATAGATACTAGTTTACAATTTAGTAAAGCTTGGGATACAGCTATTATCCACTATATTGCTGGAATGGCACTTAGAGATGACGGTGATGCACAAAATAGAGCATTTGGTACAGAAGAATTAACTTTATATACGAGTAATGTTAATATAATAATGAATAGAGCAGCTAGAAATTTTACTATGGATTTAGAAACTACAGTAAATTATAGAGGATTTATAGTATGAGAGTAGATATTAATAGGCAATTAGCTGGGTTAGAAGACTTACTATTTGGAGTTGGTACTGTAGAACAAAATAGACAAGGAGAAACGGTTGTTATTACTAAAATAAATGCTAGTAATATGCCTTTTGATGGAGTAAACAGTCTACAGGATAAAATAGATGAAATAGATATTATTAGAGATTCAGCTCAAAGCTATTCATTAGATGCTTTAAGTTACTCTAACTCAGCTCAAACATATGCAAATAATTCTAGTACAAGTGCTACTAATGCTAGTAATAGCGCAAATAGCGCAAGTACTAGCGCTACTAATGCACAAACTTATAGAAATAGTGCTCAAACTTATTCTAATAATTCTAGTGCTAGTGCAACTGCAGCCTCTGGATATGCTACTACTGCTCTTGGGTATAAAAATACAACATATACTTATATGGATAATGCACAAATAGCTGCTGCTAGTGCTGCTCAGTCTTTATTAAATACTGAAGGTTTTTCACAAGCCGCTAGTGATAGTGCTCAGGAAGCTTTAGGTTATAGAAACGATACAGAAACTATAAAAGATACTGTAGTTAATACTGAAGCATCTATTAGCCCTTATTATTCGGATATATATACTTTAGCTAATATAGCCACAGATATTATTACTGTATCTACAAATATATCTGCGATTACTACAGCTAGTACTAATATGGCTGATATTCAAGCTATAGCAGATGAAGTAGCTAAAGTTGTTGTTGTAGCTAATGATTTGAATGAAGTAGTAAGTGAAATAGAAGTAGTTGCTAACAATATAGATTTAGTAAATACCGCAGGATTAAATATTACTGGCATAAATACTGTTTCTACTAACATAACTAGTGTAAATACTGTAGCTAGTATATCAAGTGATGTATCTGCTGTTTCAGATAATTCTACAGATATAAGTACATTAGCATTAGTCTCTAGTGATATACCAATTGTCGCTAGTATAAGCTCAGATGTAACTAGCGTATCTTCAAATAATGTTGATATATCTAGCGTAGCCGGTAATATTAGTGATATAGTTACTGTAGCAGGAATTAATACTGATATAACTACTGTAGCTGGTGTATCGAGTGATATAGTATTTTTAGCAACTAATTGGTCTGATAAAGTTGATACAATAGATATTGGAGTAACGGTACAGGCATATAACGCTAATACTGTTATAGACGCTAGTTATATTCATACTGATAATAATTTTACATCTACATTAAAAACTAAACTAGATGGTATAGCTAGTGGAGCAGAAGTTAATGTAGGGACTAATATTGGTCAAGGTACTTTAACAACTACAACAGTTCCTTTGACAAGTTCAACTGGTACAGGAACAACTCTACCTGCTGCTACAACACTATTAGCTGGGGTTATGTCTAGTACAGATAAAAGTAAATTAGATGGAATAGCTAGTGGAGCAGAAGTTAATGTTAATGCAGATTGGAATGCTGCTAGTGGTGATGCTCAGATACTAAATAAACCTACTTTAGGTACAGCTTCTGCACAGAATGTATCATATTTTGCTACAGCTGCACAAGGAGCTAAAGCAGATACAGCATTACAACCAGCAAGTATTGGAGTAGCTGTTCAAGGATATAGTGCCAATACTGTTATTACCGATAGTACACAAACACTTACAAATAAAACAATAGAAGATGTTAGCAATTGGATAGGAGCTAATCATTTACATTACAAAGTCAAAGCTACAGAAGCTTTAACAGCTGGAAATATAGTGATGGCAGTTGGATACAATAGCGGTGAAGATGCTTATGAAGTTGCTAAATGGACTACAGCAAGTGGTAAACCTGCTATAGGCATTGCAGAACAATCTATTTCAAATGGTTCATTTGGTAGAGTTGTTCAAGCTGGTATAGTTAAAGATATTGATACTTCAACATTAACATTGAACGCTATTCACTATCCAGCAGATAATGGGCTATTAACAGTTACAAAACCAACCACAGGAACTTATCAAGCTTGTGTTTATGTTATGCGAGTTCATAGCTCACAAGGTGCTTTATTGGCATCATTTAATGAACCAATATCAACCATAAACAAAATAGCAAATGATTTAGGAACGACTGATTTTACTTTAGATTTAGGAGCTTTATAATGGCAAAACAATTACAATTACGAAGAGGCACAACTGCTCAACATAGTACATTTACTGGTGCTTTAGCAGAAATAACCGTAGATACTGATAAAAAAGTAGCTGTTATTCACGATGGCACAACAGCTGGTGGATTTCCGTTAGCAAGAGCAGACGGTGTTGTAGCAACGGCAACGACTGCTAATGCTTTAAATACGGCTAATGCTTACACAGGAACATCATTCAACTCAATCACTGGATTAAGCTCAACAACTCCAATAGTAGCTGGAACAGCAGCAGTTGGAACAGCAACAACAGCAGCAAGAGCAGACCATGTCCACCCAGTTCAAACTACTATTACTGGTAATGCAGCAACAGCTACAAAATTAGCAACTGCTAGAACAATTGGAATGACAGGCGATGTTACTTGGACATCTGCAAGTTTTGATGGGTCTGGCAATGTTACTGGTACAGCGACTTTAGCTAACAGTGGTGTTACAGCTGGAACATACGGTAAAGTAACAGTAGATGCTAAAGGTAGAGTAACTTCTGGAACAACTATGACTATGGAAGATATTCCAAGTGCAAGTTATAAAAAATCAGTTGCTGTAGCTACAACAGCAAATATTACATTAAGTGCTGCTCAGACTATTGATGACATTGCGGTAGTTGCTGGTGATAGAGTTCTTGTAAAAAACCAAACTACTGCTTCACAAAATGGTATATATGTAGTTAATGCTTCTACTTGGACAAGAGCTTTAGATGCTGATACTGCTGATGAAATTGCTTCTGCTATCGTTAATGTTGATAAAGGTACTGTAAATGGTGGACAAGTATTTACAAATACATTTAAATCAACTGACACTCTTGATACTACATCAATGACTTGGTACAGAGGTATGTATGAAAGCGGTACTTGGGGAATTAGCGTAACAGGAAATGCATCAACAGCAACAACTTTAGCAACAGCTAGAACTATTAACGGAGTTTCATTTAATGGATCTGCAAATATAACGGTAGCAGATAGTACTAAACTTCCACTAGCTGGTGGAACTTTGACTGGTGCATTAGCTGGAACCACATTTACTGGTACATCATTCAACTCAATCACTGGATTAAGCTCAACAACTCCAATAGTAGCTGGAACAGCAGCAGTTGGAACAGCAACAACAGCAGCAAGAGCAGACCATGTCCACGGTTCAGATACAACTAAAGTATCTAAAGTATCAAGCACAGATAATGCAATAGTAAGATTTGATGGAACATCTGGTGCAGTACAAAATAGTGGTGTAGTTATTGATGATTCAAATAATGTTGGTATAGGTGTTACTCCGAGTGCGTGGGGTAGTGGAGTAAAAGCAATAGAAGTAAATCCAGGAATTGGGTTTTTATCAACTGCAGATGGGACAGTACAGATGACCTATAATGCTTACTATAACAGCGGGTGGAAATATAAAACTTCTGCGGCAGCTTCAAATTATTATCAGTTAGGGAATGCACATAATTGGAGAATAGCTCCATCAGGCACAGCAGAGGACCCTATCACTTGGACTACAGCTATGACACTAGATGCGAGTGGGAATTTGTTATTTAATTCGGGTTATGGCTCTGTTGCTACTGCATATGGTTGCAGAGCTTGGGTGAATTTTAATGGAACAGGTACAGTTGCTATTCGTGCAAGTGGTAATGTTAGTTCTATTACGGACGGTGGGGCAGGGTCTTACATAGTAAACTTTGCTACTGCTATGCCTGATACAGATTATGCGGTTTGTACTAGAGCTAAAGGTACATCAAATATTGTTGAAGGTGGTGGTTCTTTTAGTACATATTCAACAACTTCTGTACAAATTCAAACAATAGCTATTTCTAGTCCACCTGTAGCGACAGACTGTCTCTTTGTTAATGTGGCAATCTTCCGCTAATCAGGAGCAACTATGACACAACCAATAATCTACAAAAGGAGTAATAAATGAAAAGAATAATTTTTAAAAACACAGACAACTCAATAGGTGTTATAATCCCTTCACAAGAAGCGATGAGTAAATACACTTTGGTGCAAATTGCTAACAAAGATGTTCCAGCAGGTTTACCATACAAAATAGTAAACACATCAGATGTTCCAAGTGATAGAACATTCAGAAATGCTTGGGAGATTGCAGAAGATACAGTATTTGATGGTGTAGGTTCTGAATCTAACGAATTTCCACAAGAAATAGAGGTAGAAAATGATTAAAATTAATATTAGTAAAGCTAAAGAAATTACACATAGTGTTAGAAGAGATGCAAGAGCTAAAGAGTTTCAACCTTTAGATATTCAAGCAACAATTCCTTCGATGGCAGTCGAAGCAGAAGTAAAAAGACAAGTAATTCGTGAAAAATATGCAGAGCTTCAAATACAAATTGACAACGCTCAAAATGCAGATGAGTTAAAAGCGATTCATTCTGAAATAGTTGGTAACAATGCCTAAGTTCGGAAAAAAGTCACTTGATAGGTTAGCTACTTGTCATCCTGACTTACAAAAAGTTATGAATGAAGTAATTAAGCGTGTGGACATAGTAGTAATCTATGGGCACAGAACTGCAGCTGAACAAGCAGAAATATTTGCCAAAGGTAGAAAGTTAATTAATGGCAGATGGATTAAAGTTGGTAAAACATTTACTGATAAAGATGGAACTATCAATAAATCTATGCACAATTACTATCCATCAAAAGCAATAGATATCGCAAAATATCCTATTAATTGGAATGACATAGATGGATTTATAGAACTAAACGATATAGTTCAAGAGGAAGCTAAAAAACTAGGTATAACATTAGTTTGGGGAGCTGATTGGGATTCTGATGGCAATATTGCAGAACATAGTCTGCGTGACTATCCACATTTTCAAATAAAAGGATAAAAAATGAGTACAATTCTCTCAGCGTTAGTTAGTTTTATTAGTACAGATTTAGCTAAAACTTTGATTGGTTTAGCTATCAACAAATTGTTGCAACATCAAAGTGATGGTATAACAAAAGATGTAGCATTAACGATGATTGATGGGATAGCTAAATCACAAGCTAACCCAACTACCTCTGATGTGTTTGAAGATGCTCTAGCACTGTTAAAGTAACGCTATGCCAGTAAATGATAGTATAATTGAACAAAGGTTCTCAGAAGTATTTACAATGCTTCGAGAGCTAGATAAGCGTACAGCTTTATCATCAGCTGAAATGGGCCATTTAAATAAAAGTATAGGTGACTTATATGAAGAGTTTAAAGGGCATGACGACGCCGAAATGAAAAAGTTCGAGAAAGTTGAAAAAAAATTTGAACAAATAGATGATACATTAAAAAGGTTTGAAAAAATTATTTGGACAGCCTTAGGCGCACTTTTAGCCTTACAACTAGATTTTCCATCATTATTATCAAAAATTATAGGAGGCTAATATGTCTAAATTAAATATATTTAGTAGAGGATTAAATATTAAGAATTCACCTTATTTATTAGAAGAAAATGAGGCTACTATTTATAATAATATAGATAATTCTTTTGGGTCATTAAAACCTATTAAGGCAAATACTATATTATCAAACTCATTTGGTACTAATAGTTCATTTATATACTTTAATGGTCAATGGGTTAATAAGTCTGCTCCTACCTCTTATGTAATTTTTAATAATAAGCTCTACTATTCAGACTCAGTAGGTGAAGTACAAAAAAGTACTAATGGTATTTATTTTTATAATCTAGGGATAGCTAATACTAATTCTAAAGTAACAACAGCTATTTATGATACTAATGAAAGTATAGTTATTGCCAATAAAATAGTAAATGATACCTCAGATATACCTACTGGCACATATACATATATGTTTGTATACTACTCAGTTTTAGATGCAGGAATAGCTTATACTACTAAAACAGAAGAGTTTCAATATACATCTAATTATGGTATAACATTTACAGTTAATACCACATCTAGTATGTCAGCAGTTGATGTGTACAGATTATATGAAGGTAACTATAAGTTAGTATCTCATTTAAGTAAAGATGGCTCAGAATTTACTGGAGAAGACATAATATTTGCATTAACTGATAAGGCCTACTATAGCACTCCAGTATTTGATACAATACCTATAAGACAGTATTGTTATACCTATTATAATGATGCTGATGGCGCTGAGTCTGCACCAACAGAGTACTCAGATGAAATATTAACTATAGGTACAATCTTAGTATCTAATATAGTAGCATCTACAGACCCTCAAGTTACTAATATTAGACTATATAGAATAGGCGGTGACCTTACTAGTATGACCCTCGTAGATACTTTAAGTAATACTAGTCAGCAATACCATGATACTAAGACTGATATAGAAATAGCCTCTAATGATATTTTAATAACAGTAGGAAGCACTAAACCGCCAACTGGGTTATCTCATTTAACTGAATATAATGCTACTTTATTTGGAGCTAAGGATTCTGTCTTATGGTTTTCAGAAACAGGTTTACCTGACTTATGGAACGAATTTTATCAAATACCTTTTACAGATACTATTATGGGGTTAGGCTCTACTCAAAATGGGTTATTAGTATTTTTAAGAAATGCTACTTATATAATAGTAGGTACTAGTTCTGCTACTCTCTCTAGGTATTTATTAAATGACTCTCAAGGGTGTATTAGTCATAAGACTATAAAATATGTTAATAACTCTCTAGTATGGTTATCTTTAGATGGCCTTTGTACATCTCAAGGAAGTACTATAGAGGTTATAACTGAGTCAAAATTAGGTAAGTTAAATATAGATGCTATAGATGCAAGTGTTTATGAGAACCAATATTACTTATTTCACGAAGATGGCACTATAGTTATGGATACTAGAAATTCTTCTTTATGTTTTAAAACTTTAGATTTAGTATGTAGAGGAAGTTATTATAGTTCACAATTTGATAAACTGTATATTTTAAATACTAGTGGGTTTTTAGAAGAATTTGCTACTGGGTCTAGTTATCTTGAATATAACTATAAATCTGGGTGGTTAACAGAAGGTAGTTTATCAGTAATTAAAAACTATAGCACAATTTATATATTTACTTCTGGTGAAGTTACCTTTAAATTTTATGTAGATGACCTATTAGTAGGTACATATGAACTTGTATCAGGGTTTAATCAAATTAAAATACCAGCGAGTACACCTAAGGGTTATTATAGTGAAATAGAATTTATAGGTACTGGCTTTGTGTATGAAATAGAGTTCAAAGTAGAAGGAAGACAAAATGGCAGGTAGTCTATTTGTACCTAATAATATAGAAGATATAACAATACTTAAAAGGTTTTTAACTGATTTAACTAATAACTTAAATAATAATCCTTTTATTACTGTTAATGCTGGTAAAAATGAACTAGGTACTGTGATAGCTAATGCCTTAAATAGTTCTAATGTAGACTTTTTAGCTACTACAGCTAAAATAGCTAAACTACAAAATGATATAAAAATGTATATAGCTAATAACTTAGAAACCGTTATTAAAACTAATAGTGAGGATTTAGCAGCGGTAGTAGAGCAATTTGGTTCTTATTACGATCAAGCTTTAGCTGCTGCATGGTATGGGTTAACTATAAAAACTGGAAATATTATATCAGGATTTACATTAGGTGGACTTGATAAAGATACTAGTACGCCAGGTACAGAAGGAAGCTTTTTTGCCATTAATGCAGACTCATTTACAGTTGCTAAAGCAGTAGAAGATATAAGTAATCCAGAAGAAGTAGCATATTTAGAACAACATGGCCTACCTTATGGTACTATGTTTAATGCTAATACTGGGTCTATAATACCAGCTTTTGTTATAGACTGGGATGGCAATCAATATAATATATTTTTTAATGGTAAAGTAGAATTTACAAATTTAGCTGGTAATTTAACAGTTAGTCAACAGCAAGCTATAGATACTGCTAATTTAATAAATAACGCGGGGTTTACTAGTGATGCTTCATTAGAAGACTTTATAACAGAAGTTTATACTCCATTTGTAGACGAAGTGCAAGCCTCACTAGATAATGAAATTACATCTTGGTTTTATAATTATACACCTACATTACTAAATGAACCAGCTAGTCTATGGCTTACTAATAATGATAAAGATAGCCATCTAGGTGACTTATTCTATGATACTTTAACAGGTAACTCCTATAGGTTTGTATATTCTAACTCTATATATAGTTGGAATTTATTAGCAGATAGCGGTATAGCCTTAGCCTTACAACAAGCATCTTTAGCTAAAGATACAGCAGATAATAAACGTAGAGTATTTATAGCTGAGCCAGTAGCCCCTTATGATATTGGTGACTTATATGTACCATTAGAAACTAATGGTAATTTTAAAGAAAAAGATATTTATGTATGTATTGTTGCTAAGGAATTAGGACAGTCTTTTAATGAAGTTGACTTTACCTTAGCCACAGCTTATAGTATATTAAGTGAAGGATTAATAACACTAACTAATGAATTAGGGGCTATATCTAATTCTGTAGATGGAAAAGTTGAAAGTTTTTATCAAATTTCTATGCCACATAATGAAGCAACTATAGCTAAAACTAATACTGAGTCAGTTAATATTTACGATGCTTTTGTTAAGGATATATGGTATGACATAGGTTTAGATAGAAAAACTTATATTTATATTAAGTCTGATAATGGTCTTCAAGCTTTAACTAATGGATTAATTACTGATATTTCTACAGAGTCAGAAAGTTTTGGAGATATTATAGCTGTTATATACGAAGAAGATGACTATGGGAATATAACAGGACCATATGAAGAAACTTATACGTACCATTGGGTAGAAACTCCAATATCTAAAGAATTATTTGATACATTAGATGGTAAAAAAGCTATTTTTGTATCTAGGCCATCTAGTTATAATGAAAGAGATATTTGGATTCCTAGTGTTACACAGACGTATAGTAATATCGTATTTAATGCTAATGAGGTTTATATAGCTAGGTATTCTAGAACTACATTTACTGCTTCAGACTGGGCAATAGCTACTAAATATACAGATGATACAGTTGCTAATGCAGCTAAGGCACAAGCGTATGAAGCCTTACAGTTATTAAGCGATATTGCTGCAGATGATAAACTAACCCCAGATGAGAAAAAAAGTGTTTTAAAAGAAGTATCTACTATACAAATAGAATACCCAGGGCTTATTACTGAGGCAGAGACTTATAATGTTACAGCTGTAAACTATACTAATTCTTATAATAGTTTAATAGGTTATATAAGTGTATTCCTATTAGACTTAACTACTACTAATACAATAGATAGAGTCGCTTTTATTGCTAAATTTACTAGCTACTATAATTATAGAAATCTATTAAAAGAAGCTATTACAGCTAGCGCCGCTACATCTGCCGCATGGGATACTATAGTTAATAGACCTATGTCTTTATCTGACTTAAATGAAGATGATGAAGAAAGACTAGGTCAAGCTGAGTCTGATGCTTCTGATGCTTTAGACTTATTAGCAGATATAGCCGCTGACAATAGGGTAACAGCTAGTGAGAAACTTTTAGTACAGAAAGAGTGGCTTAAAATAAAAAATGAATATACTATTTATATAGCTGATGCCTTAGCACATAATGTTACTTCTTCAACTTATACAGCTAAGTATAATGCGTTAAATAGTTATATTACACCTTTACTTTCTAATTTAACATTAACTGAAGTTATAGATAGAGCTCAATTTAATGCTGTATTTACTGAGTACTATACTCAAAGAGAAAATTTAATTGTCGCTATATCTACTGATATAAGTAATGTAGCAGATAGTGCAGTATCAGCTATTGCTTTAATTACATCAGATAATGTACTATCAGCTGCTGAAAAGCCAGCCATAAGAAGAGAATGGGAAGTTATAGCGGCTGAAAAGCCTATTATAGTTTCACAAGCTAATACTTATGGAGTAGTTAGTGAACTAAGTGATTATGAAATAGCTTATAGTAGTCTTGGCTTTTACTTAAATGATGGTGTTACTTTAGTTAATGGCACTATACCTTCTTGGATTAATAATACTAATATTAGTACTAATACTAATATTATAGGTAGCACTTTTAGAACCTATTTTAATAGTTACTATGCTAAAAGGTTTTCATTAATAAATGCTATTAATGAAAAAACTGGTATAGACCCTGATACTATTTATTATACAGGCACTACGGAAATAGATGGAGCTAAGATTAGAACTGGTACTATTACAGCTGATAGAATACAAATGAATACTGGATGGGCTGGAGTTATTTATAATAGTGGAGGTACAGCTGCTAATTATAAAATGAAAATAGATTTTACTAATGGGAGTATTTATATAAAATGAGTCTATATATAGGTAAAGATATTAATAATAAAAATATTGTTCATATTACGTCTAATGTAGTTAGTGAGTCTAATATGAAGAGTGTGCAACCTACTACAGTTTTTAATAGTACAATAAATTATACTACTGGTAGAGTCTTTGTAGGTGCTTATTCTACTAATAGTAGTAGGATACCAAATACTACGCCATATTCACCAGAGGCTTATTGGAAGACGCTATATTGGCATACTATTGATTTAGGGCCTGAGTTTGGGCCGTTTATGAATAATTCTACAGGTAAAAAAATTTTTTTTATTGAAGATAGGGTTAATTTAGTAACAGAATATGCTTATAAATACTTATATGTACAAAGAACTTCAGATCCAAGTGATAATACTGATTTAGGTAATACAGGTGTAAACTCTTGCTATAGATTTTTAAATGCTTCTAATGGCGACCCTCAAATTTATCCAAATAGTTCATCTAGGAAAATTAGGTTTATTTCTACTCGTACAACTATACCGGCTTTAAAAATTATGGTTTTTAACACTTTATATACTGGAGTTAAAGTTTTTCCTACTAATGATTATACTAATATATCTATAAATAGTACTGGTATTTTACTTGGAAATACAAATATGTTTAATATAAATTATATTTTTACTCCGCCTATTAATAGCATTGATACTACTTTTATTGCTGGTAGTGCTACTTTTCAAGTATTAAATAGTGCACAAGTAACTAGTTCTTTAAACTTAAATAGTAGTTCAAATGGTACCACTATAAAAGATGGGAATAAATTAATTTTTTCAAGTGCTACCACTTTTTTAAATTTATTTAATAGTACACTTAGTAGAACAATTCCATTAGACACTGTTTTATTCACCTCATCATCTTATGTTTATACTTTATTTGAAAATATTACGTCTCCTTACATATCTATAACATTAACACATCCAGACTTAGGCTTAGCTTATTTAGATAATTTTGTAATATATCCATCTAGTAGCATTCAAAATTTCCATAGGCATGATTATTACCTATTGCGAGCTAACCCAAATCGTAGTATAAGATACTCTATAGGTATTAGATATTTAAACAATAAAGTAGAAATGGTACTTAATGACTTAGCGATAAGTGGCTATAGTTCTATAACTATTAAGTCGTATAAAATGGTAGCTTTATTAATGTATTAAATGATAAATAAAATAAAATTAATTTAAGTACTTAATATTATTTTAAGATTAATTATGATATAGTAACTTAAGGATATTATAATGAATATAGATACACCACTTAGCGATATGATTATAGATTACCTAGCTATTACAGGTAAACAACAGCTAGACTATGAAATAATGTATATAGAAGGTAAAGGTTTTATTACCTATATGATAACAGGTACTACTATGGTTATACCTGATTTATATGGTGATGGAAAATTTTGGCTAGAAAAAGCTTTAGAAATAGCCAGAAGTAAAGGTTGCACAAAACTTAGAGGTGGTACAACAAGAAACCCTAAGGCTTATAATAAAATGTTCGGAACAAAAATAATAGGTTATGTCCTAGAAAGAGAGGTTTAAAATGGGAATAGAATCTGCAATTATAGGTTCAGCAATAGTAGGAGCTTATAGTTCAAGTAAAGCATCTAGCGCTGCAAAGTCTTCAGCAGATAAAGCTACAGCTGCACAAATAGCCGCTAGCGAGGCTAGTTTACAAGCCACTAGGGAACAGTTAGCATTTTCACAACAACAATATGACGATTGGAAAAGTATTTATGGTGATGTACAGACTAATTTAAAAGATTATTATAATCAACTATCTCCATCTAAATTAGAAACACAAGGTAGGCAAGCTATATCAGCTGAATTTGCAAATGCTAGTAAACAATTAGAAGCACAGTTTGCTCAAAGAGGTATTACTAGTTCTGGTTTACAGGCAGCTGCTATGACAAACCTAGCTAGTCAAAAAGCTACTAATCTAGCGAAAACTAGTTTAGCAGCTCAAGATACAGTACTTAATCAAAAACAAGCTTTCCTTAGTTTAGGTATGGGACAATACAATAATGCAATGCAAGGTGTAACTAATGCTTATACTAACCAAGCAACTGTTTCAGGTAGTCAAGCTAATATGTATGGTTCTCAAGCTGCAGCTTATACTAGTCAAGCACTAAACTACCAAAACCAAATAGGTCAAGCTGTTAGTGGTGGATTAAATACATATCTTACATATAATGCAATGCAAAATCAGAATGCATTATTAACTAAATTAGCGGGAGGAAAATAATGAATTGGGGTAATTTAGCTTCAGTAGGTACCGGATTAGTACAAGGGCTTAACCAGGGTTTAACTAATCAATATAATATAGAAACTCAAGGTAGGACTGAAAGACGTGCTATACAAGAGTTCGATGCAAAGATGAAAAAGTATAATGCAGAATCTCCCTATTATGACGATACAGCAAAACTACAATTTGACCAACTAAAAACGCAAGTAACAGAATTACAGAATAAATTAGCTAGGGACGACACTTTTAAAGCTTTTGATGCTTTTGATGCATCTAATGACCCTAAATACTTAAATATAGCTTTAAAAAATCCAGATATAGCTAAGGCTTTTCCTAATGTAACTAGTATAGCTAAATTTAATCCTTATGATAAAACACAATTAAATCAACTATATAAATTTGGTATACCTCAAGAGGCTATTAATTTAGATGAACAAGGCACTTTAACTACTTCTACTGATTTTAATTATGATGCATTATCTAATGAGTTTTTAGTAGTAACTTCTACTGATGGTACTCAAACTGTTACACTTAAAACTGGTTTATACGGTATGACTGGATACTTAAATTATAAATCAGATAAAGAACAAGAGGATATTTTAAATAAAGCTAAGGCAGCGTATTATATGGGTACAGGTAGAGGGTCTATGGGTAAAGATACTGCCTTTTCTAAAAACTATGAAAAACTTATGGAAATAGACCCAACAGGTAAACTTGCTGCTACATTTGCTCAAAGTACTGCAGGAATTGATACTA
This sequence comes from uncultured Aquaspirillum sp., assembly GCA_964635875.1. Classification (GTDB taxonomy): domain Bacteria; phylum Pseudomonadota; class Gammaproteobacteria; order Burkholderiales; family Aquaspirillaceae; genus CAZWRK01. Next base: position 18,794 of record CAZWRK010000015.1, on the reverse strand, counting down.
AGGGTACTACTTTTTCTAGGGACGTTGAGTATTTAACTAAGACTTATGGGCCAGATGTAGCTAAAGCTTTTGTAGAAAGTAAATCATTATCTGAGGGGCAGATTAAAGAAAAAGATATTAAGACAACTAAGGATAACATTAGTAAAACTGTAGGTAGTGTTACAGATATTACTAGGATTAGTAAATTACCAAATGATAATTCTCAGAAAGTAGCATTAGCCAACGAAATGAATACACTAGCTAGACAACAAGGGCTAAACATAGACCAGTTTATTTCTGAGGCATTAAAAGGCGCTAGTGCGGCGTCTAACTTTGGTGATGCTGCCGCGCAAATTAGTACAGCTGAGGCTGGGCCTATTGATAACCTAATTAAACAGTTTAGAAACTATATAGACCCTAATGTTAAACCTAGTGATCCAGCGACTTTATATAATCAAGTAGGTATTCAAATGGCTAATACTATATTTGGGGCTACTTATACACCATCTGAAAATGCTAAATTCCAAGATGGTTTTGGTTCATTAGCACAACAACCTGGCGCTATTAGATCTAAAGCTAAAGCAGTCTTAGGTAGTTATTTAGATACATTAAATAGTTTAAGCGCTAAAATTAGTGACCCTCAGCTATTTGCGTATCATATACAGCCTAGAATAGATGCAATAAAAGAGGCAATGGCAAAATTAGATAAAGGGCCAACTAGTACAAAAGAAGGTAAGGGTAAAAAATTAACTCAAAAAGAAGAAAAAATACCTATTTATAAGACTGCCGATGAGATAAGACAGGCTAACCCTAAGGCTGGAGATAGATTCTATTTTGGAAGTACACTTATGGAAATAAAACTAGTAAATGGAAAACTAGTACCAGTAAAGGTAAATAAATGAAAGTTGATATCCAAACATTAAAAGATACTTTTAAAATTAGTTATGAATCCTTTGAAGAGTCAAGAAAAGAAGCAATTCAAATTCTTGACTTGTACCATAATAGACATTATACTAGTTCTCAAAAGAGTGTACTAGAACTTAGAGGTCAACCGCAAGAAACATTTAATATTATTAAGCTATTTGCTAGAATGCTATTAGGATACTATAGCACAGTAATTAATACAACTAAAGTACTACCTATGCAAGAAGATGATGTACTTACGGCCGCTATATTAAATGATTTATGTGACTATATTTATAGAACTAATAACTTTATACCAGAAGGCGAGAAGATGAAGTTAGACTTACTTCTAACCGGTATGATGTGTAGCTATGTAGATGTAGAACAACTAGATGATGTTGATGAGTTTGGAAGACCTAAGTATAAACTTAACCTTAGTCATGTACCTTCATTAGAGATTGCTATTGACCCTATGTCTAGGTTAGAAGACTATAGCGATGCTAGATATATACATAGATTTAAATGGATGTCTAGCGACCAAGTAGAAAAGTTATATGGTAAAGCTAAAATGAAAGATTTAGAAACATACTATAACTTTCTTAATATAGACGAAGCTGAGTTTGAATTTTCTTATAATGAAAGATTTAGTGGTAACTATAAAGTATTTGATAACTACTTAATAGTACATACTATTATGACTGATGATAGCGGTAAAACCTGGTCAGTACATTGGAGTAACGAAACTATACTAAGTAAAGATGAGATTACTTTTAAAGAAGTTAAGAACCCTTATAGAGTACATAAATTACATTCTAGTAATAAAACAGAATACTATGGTATTTTTAGAGAAGTTAAAGAAACACAACACGCTATTAACCAAGCGCTATTAAAAGTACAATTAATGGTTAATACACAAAAAGCATTTGTAGAGACTAGTGCAGTTGATAATCTAGCTAACTTTACTAATCAGTTTAATAGGGTTAATGCCGTTATACCAGTTAAAGATTTACAAGGTATAAGAATAGAAAACTTAACAAGAGAAGTAATAGACCAATATACTATTATAGATAAAGCTTTAGATAGAGTACAAAGAATACTATCTATTAATGACAGTTTCTTAGGTATGGCTTATGCTTCAGATAGTGGTGCTAAGGTAAAACTACAACAAAATGCATCTGTAATTGCTCTTAGATACGTAACTGCTAAAGTAGAACAATTCTATAAACTATTAGGTATGGATATAGTAAATCTAATTAAGCAATATTTTACATTTCACGATGTAATGAGAATAGCAGATACTTACGAAGGTATGAGATGGATTGAGATTAACAAGCCTATTCAAATGCCTACTGGTAATATAACACCTGAAGGCCTACCAGAAACTAGATACGTATTTGAAGAAGTTATGCACCCAGAAACAGGTAAGCCTATGGTAGATAAAAATGGTAACTATATTATGGCTCCTATACCAACTAAGGAAACAGAAATAGCATTTACTAGGGCTGATATAGAAGTTGATACTGTAGCTTATAATGATGAAGATGAGAAAAATCAAGTACTACTTGAGCAATTCATTAATGGGCCAGTAGGTAATATACTTAGTCAGATAAATCCTGTAGGATATATTAAAGCTGCTGGATTAGCTGTTAAAAATACTAAGACTAAATATAGTCCTGAACTTGCAGCTATACTAGATGAGACAGCTCAAATGCTAGGAGGTAATCAACCTCAACAACAAGCTATGCAACAAGGTGCTTTACCTGGGCAAATGCCTCAAGGACAAGCTGTAAATAATATGTCAGGTAGACCTGGAATGGGAGGAATGTAATGCCTTTTGATTACACAAATGCTGGAGTAAATAACTATGCTAGCCCTGAAGCTAAAAATATGCTAGCTAAAGACCAAGATAACTTTAGTCAAGATTTTAAAGAACAAGCATTTATGGCTGCAGGAGTAAATAAGACTAATAGCCAGCCAGCTGAACCTACGCTTGACTTAAGCTCTTTAGAAACTAACACAACTACTCAAGAGCCTGAACTTGACCTTAGTTCTTTAAGTGAACTAGAGCCTGGAACAATTACAGTTACTGCTCCTAAAACTCCTAAGGTATTAAAGCCTAAAACTATGATGGAACAAACCTTGCAATTAACAGGTGATGTAGTAACAGGGGCTGCTACTAGCATTGCTGAAGGTTTTGATGTTATGACTTTTGGTCTTCCTAAAAAGGCATTTAATTCTGTGTTTGATAATACTCCTGATGAGCAACTTACAGAAGACCAAAGAGCCTATAAGGAAGTAGGTAGAGCCGTTAATAATGCATCTCAATTAAAAGTACCTAGTTTAACGCATTTACTTCAAAAGACATTTGGCTCAGACCAAGATAGACTTGATATAATGGACTATCAAAAAGCTCTAACTCAAGGCATTATAGATGAGCTACAAACTCAAGGAATACAAGCTGAAGCTAGAACTAATGATGCAGAAGGAGATGAGAGCCAAGGCTGGTCTATCTATGTAAAAGATGCACAAGGTAATGATATTAAGCTAGATGACCCTAGTATGTTAGACTCTATGGCTACAGAAGGTTGGACTATAGGTTTAGGAGTAGGCGGAGGTATTTTAGGTGCTAAGACTGCATCTCAATTTACTAAAAATCCATTTCTAATAGGTGCTGCAGCATTAACTGGAGCTGTATCTGGTACAACTACTGGTACTTTATTAGATATGCTTAAAGCTAATATTAAGCTTAATAATGACATTAATGGTGAACAAATGAAAGCTAAGTTAGCTGAAAATGCATCACTAGAAATAGTATCAGCAGCTCTTGCTAAACCTATATCTATGTTAGGCAAAGGAGCAATAGAAGGCGCTAATATTATTAAGAACTATATCTTTAAAGGTAATGTAGGTGGTGCTGTTAAAGAAGCATTAATTCATACGGGTTTAACAAGAGAAGAAGGCTTAAAACTAGTTGAAGAATACTCTAAGTTTTATAATGTAGATTTAGATGCGCCTTGGCTTAATTCTAATAAGCAATTACAAGAAGACTTAATGCTACTTAGAACATTAGGCTCTACTAGTTCTAAGATGGGTGGCCCTGTAGCTGATATTAGAGCTAGTGATAGAGCTATTAGAAATGCAACTATTGATTTAACTAATAGAGCTAATATAGTTATAGATAAAGTAGCTAGTGCAGACCCAGGTGTAGCTGTAGAAGTAATACAAAAAGACTTACCAGACTATATTAAAAACGTTAAAGCTTTCTATGGTGATGTTAAAAATTCTTTTGCAGAATTTACTAAAGATTATAGATTTGACCTAAATAATGTTATTAAAGGTGTTAAAGAGCAAATACCAGCTCAGTTTAAAGACCCAGCAATAGAAAATAAACTAGTTAGATTCTTATCTGATATTGAAAACAATACTATTCCTAGAGACGGTGAAGCTCTAATCAGGTTTAAACAAGAGCTAGGTGATTTTATTCACGAGAATAAAAGTAAAATGAGCTATGATGTATCTAAAAACTTAGGTAACTTAGCTAAAGCTGTAGACAATGAGATACTTAGAGTAGGCGATCAATTAGTGCCTGAGAATACTATTTGGAAGTCAGGTTGGAAAACAGCAAATGAAGAGTATTCTAAAATGAAGTCTTTAGAGATTAACTCTTTATATAAAGCATTAACAAGACCTGGTCAATCACAAGATGACTTGATTAGAACATTTGCTAACTATGCAGATACTTATGATAATACATTTTTTGATGTAGTATCTAAATTACCTAAGGAAACTAGAAGTAAAATAGATAATGCTATGATGAAACATTTTGTAGATAAAAATACACTAGGTATTGGCACAGATATGCAAGCTATTGACTTTATTAAGCTTGATTCTCAACTAAAGAATGTTAAATTTAGTGACCCAGAAATGATAGCTCATAAAGATGTAATTAGACAAATGAGTAAGCTATTTAAGAATGATAAAGCATTATTTCAATATGCTGGTGGATTAGCAAGACCTTCATCTGGCAATACAATTGCTACTACTGCAGAAGGTAAAGTTAAAGCTGGTATTATACAAACTCTATGGGATATGTTTAAATCTAGAATACCAACAGAAGGTGGTAGAGTTAGAGCATTATTTAGTGCCTTAAAAACATCCTTTGAAAATCCTTTAGATGTTAAAGCTTATGACGAAATAGTTAAGCAACTACCTATTGACCAAAGAGATATTAGAAACCCATTATCATTTGCATCTCAAATGCAACAAATGAGAGCTACTTATGCAGGTGCTAAAAACTATCAACAAGGAATGGGTAATGTAACGCCATCTATTGAAGCAACTAGTAGTGCACCATTAGAAGCAGAAGTAATAGACTTTGGTAGTGATGCTTATAAAAATATTAAGTCACAAGAGAATCCTATAATGGTATACTCAGGTGAAGCTAATGATATTATAGAAGCTGAAATCTATCCTAATCAAAGATTAGTCATTACTAAAGATGGGCATATACTTCCTATGGAACAATTATTACAAGGTGAAAGACTACCAGATAATATGAGATTACCAGCTAAAGTAGAGACTCCAGTTAAAAGTTTCTTTGATATGAGAATGAAATTAAAAACTGAGCCAGACCTAATTAAAGCCAGAAATGACGTAGCTAATGCTAAAGACGAGGCTGTAAAAGCTAGACTAAAACAAAGATTAGTTAACCTACTTAATTACCATAAGCTTAGAGATGAAGGATTAAAACCAGCTGAAGCACATAGAGCAGTCTATGGAGATAAAAATGGTATTAAAACTCAGATGTCAGCTGAAGTAACTGCTGGTTTAATAGGTGGTGGACTAAATGGTGTTACCATAGACGATGACGGTGATATAGAAGTAGATGTTAATAAGTTTATGATTGGATTTGGCGCTGGAGTAGTTGGTGTAGCAGGAGTGAAAAAGCTGGGAAAGACTTACGTTGAGGGTGAAGAACTAGCTATGCAACAAGCTGGTGGAGGTATTCCTCCTCAACAATTTCCAATAGACTATACAACTAAAAGTATAGATGCTCTTCAAGAAATGATTAAGAAAAAACCAAATCTTAGAATGAACTATGATGAACTAACTAGATTCTTAAAAGCTAGAGGAGTTAGTGAAGGTGAAATAAGTCAGCTTGGTAGATTAGCTACAGAGTTTAAAGGTGATAGTAGGGCTTTACCATTATCTGACTGGGAAGATATGATAAATAGAAAAACTTATGAAGGCGGAGTTAAACCATCTAGTATTTATTCTAATGAGAGTTATAGTGATATAACATTAGGTAAATCTGGTACATTTTTAAATGCTGATTATCAAGTAAATGAGTTTACTGCTAATACCCCTACTAGTGGTAGAATGCCTACACACCATGAATTTGAAGATGGGCTTAATGCTGGTCTTATAAAAACAAAGAAAATAGAACAGCTAGGTTGGAATAGAACTCACTTTGATAAAATAGATTTAGGTACTGGACAAGAAGATGTATTAGTTCTGAATGAATTGCAATCAGATTGGATGCAAGCTGAAAGAGCTGGTAAAGGGTTATTTCAAAGTACTGACTTAGATACTTTTAAGGCTAAATTAGCTGACTCAGAAAAAAAATTAGAGGAATTAACTCTTAAGTATTCTAGCCTTGATAACAAGCCAATTGGTCCAGATACCCATTATGCAGTTATGAATGAGCGAAAAGAATTAAAAAAAGAAATTGGCCAGTTAGAAGACAAAATTAAATACGCTAAGAGCTCGATTAAGGAGTCTAATGTATTAGATACACAAACAGCTAAAAAGCTATACGAAGAGGCTAAGCAAAAACAAACTGACCTACTAGATGCTAAGTTTAACTATTATACTACTAATACAGATGAAAAATTAGATAAAGCTACTGAAGCTCAAAATGAATATAGACAAGCTATAGTTGATAAAATTTTTAAATCAAAATATCCAGGAGTAGATAGTATAACCAGGTTGGATTCTAGGGCGCAACAGGACTTACAGAACGCGGTTGAATATGTATTAGAAACTGATAGTAATTATAAAAAAATATCTAATGAGGTAGATATATTAAGCGAAGTAGCTATAGCTGCACAGCATAATATAACTAAAAGGGAAGACTTATTAAAGCTACTAAAATTAGATAAGGATGTAGAAGAGGCTAATCGTGTATTATGGAGTGCTGCAAGTGAAGTTAATAGAGCTATAGCGTTTAAAAAGACTGGGTCTAGAATAGCTGATTTTCCTATGAAGCAAGATAAGTTTAGTACTTTAGCAATTATAGATTCTATCCAAAGAGCAGTTGAAGGTGGGGTAGACACTGTAGTTATACCTATTCAAAGAGAAAATGAATTAGTAGGTAAATCTGGTGTTACGCAGTTCTATGAAAGCTTAAGCAATTCTGTTATACCTAGGTTAATTAAACAGTTTAAAGCGCAAGGCGTAGAATTAAAATATAGCAGAGCTCCATATAGTAAACACTATGGTAGCGCCTCTTTTACTAATGACTTGCATGTGCTTAAAATAGATATGAAAAATTCTAAAATACCTCCTGAAGGTATTAAGCATCAACTATATAAAATAGCTGGAACAATAAGTGCTGGAGGTGCTGCACATGAAGCTGAAGCTGGATTTACAAAAGAAGATAAAATTGTTAATACCAAGATTAAAGTCCCTAACAAGGCTATATCTAATTTAGAGTTGTTTGAAGGCAAAGACTTATTTCATAGCAAGAAAGATAAAGGCAATACAGCTTTATATTTAGGTGCTGACCTTAAGAACGAGGACCCAGAGATAGCTAGGCAAATAAAAGCTTATGCAGGTATTAAAGAGGGTAAACCTATTACAGACGAGCAAAGTAGAAAAGCTGGTCAAGCTATGGTTATGCATAGATATGGCTTATTAACTAAGTATGGAACATTTGATGAAGATACTAAGAATAAGTTACTAAACTTGGCTGTATTTGATAATAGATTAGTTACTTGGTTACAAAATAACAAGAATAAGTCTCCAATGAACTACATTAAGAATGTAGCTAATACTAGTGATAATGAGAATATAAAAGATAGACACACTTTTACATACATTAATTTGCTAGATAGAAATAATAAAGCTACAGATAAAATGATAGACATTATGCTTAATAAAGTTATTAGAGGTAAATCACAATCACTAGATACTATATTAAGTAATAAGAAATTAATTGAGTCTTATAAAGCTGGCAATAAAGATGAGTTTTATACTCAAGCTTATAATGCTAAATATATAAGTGAGAAAGACTATAAATATCTTGTGCCTAAGAGGAACTATACTAAGGTGAAAGGAGGAGTCAGTGGCTTGTTCAAGTAAGAAAAAAGGAAAAGGCGGTAAACCTTCTAAATAAGGCCTACCTCATAATAGCTATTGACAAAATTAGTTTTGTTGATAGCTACAGTTTTATAAACCTGCTCGCTTATTCCATCTTTAACTAAAATGAAATGCACATCAATAGGTTCACCTCGTTTCATATTACACTGTCTAGCTCGTCTTTGAGTATATCTAGCAGTGCTAAAATCCATACTATAAATAACTAGTGTTTTATACATAGATAAGTCTACGCCTTCAGCAAAGCTAGTAGCTTGTAATATAGTTGCATTCTTGAAATGCTGTTTTAGCTTTTCAAGCTCATTAATATAATGGTAAAACACAACAATATCTTTAGTATCACCAAAAGTAGACTTAATGTACTCAATTTTCTCTGTATTTTCCAGTATATAGTTTTCTTCTTTATACTTAATAGTACCGCCTTCTAATTGGTGTAATCTAGTTAGTAAACTCATAGGAGTGTCTGCTAGTATAGTGTCTCCATTAATATCAATTACTTTATGCTTTTCGAGTCTTCTATAAAGAAGCTTTGTGTTATTATCCAAATTAACATAGTGAATAATATCATTAGGTTCATGCTCAAAGCCAAGTTCACGCCTAGTATAAGTAATAAATAAATGCTTAACTTCATCATACACGCCTTCTTTTGTTTTATTATACATATTTATTACTCTACCAGCTACAAACTGATGTTGAGGTATTCCGTAGGTTTCAAACCATCTATAAAAGTCTTTATACTTAGCCCAAGGACTCCAACTAGATAGTCTTAGTTGATTGTAAAGCTGAGAAAAAGACTGAGCACTGGGAGTAGCTGATAAGAATATAATAGGTTTCTTTTGTGTTAACTTATAAACTGACTTCCATACTTTACCTATAGTTGGGAATGCACTTAGGTTAGCATGTGCTTCATCTATAATAACTAAGTCGAAATTAGGCTTTTCTAATTTATGCAAAGACTCATAGTTTATAACAGTATATTTCTTAGTGTGCTTAAACTTGCTTAAAGTATCTTCCCATCCTACTATAGCTTTCTTCTTAGTTATAATAAGCACATTAGATACTTTAACCTCTTCACAAATAAGTAAAGAAGTTAAAGTCTTACCAGTTCGTTCTTCCATAGCTAAATATACTATAAGGTTATTCTTAAGTATTTGTATAGCTTCCTTAGCTATTTTAAGCTGGTGTGGATATGGATTCATCTATAGCCTTTAATACATTTTCTACATCTTTTACTAAATAGGTAACTATTGCTACACCTTGTGCCTCTATAATTTCTTCTATATTAATAGTCTGTAGTTCAGATACATTATTTATAGTCTCTGGAGTTTTACATTCTATAGCTACAAACTTACTTTTATAGCAAGCAATTATATCAGGTACACCTGCTCTAGACGCTGATTGTACTTTAATACGATAAGCACCTCTTGATTTAAGATACTTAAGTATTTTAGCTTGGTATTCTGACTCTTTCATTAGTCACTCACTTTCTTGTCGTATCTAACTTGTACAAATGTAGGTTGTACATAAGTATCCATTAGCTGCTCATATTCTACCTCAATGATATTACCTATAAAATCCCTAGGTGGAAGTGATCGTTGGTAATCATTTAGTCCACTACCAACTCTAGCTAATCTACCTTTACTATCTTGCAAGACTAGTGCTCCAATCATACCATCGTATTTACCAGTGCCTAGCTCTGTATTTATACAAAGTAGGTCAGCTGTTTTTCTAAACTTAAGCTTGATCGAATGGTTTACTCTTTTACCTATGTGATAATGTGAATGCGGCTCTACTAGCATACAACCTTCCCAACCAACGTTTACCAATTCTTTAGTATAGCTAAGGGCTTCTAACCCCGTCATAACTGAGCCAATAATAGGTTGTAAACTAGGATGAGTAAAAGTAGGCATCATACCTAGCCTATCTAGATATGGTATTTTAGATTTAACTTGCCCATTAATAACTGGTAAGTAGTCAAAAATCTTAATAGTACTTCTACTAACTAAATAGTCATTAGGCCCAGCAAATCCTTTGTTAAAAGCAGTTCTGTAAGTAGTTAAAACTGCTGAATGTTTTCTATCACCTAGCTTACCTTGGCAGGCATTCATAAACTCACCTACTAATACAAAGTCGTGCTCTATGTTAACAAGTGAATTACCTATAGCTGGTAATTCAAATTGTTTCCAATCACTAGTAGCAAAAGTAACTTTACCATTTAATTTACTAATAAAAATTTGATTACCATCAAACTTAGTAGAGACATAGTAATTAGTAGTATTAAACTTTCTAAGTATTATATCTGGTAAGTCATCAAATGCTTTACCTTTTTGTGGCTCAAAATATAACATTATAACTCCTCTAAGCACTCAGCTTTTGTAAGCGTATGATTCTCTAGTTTTTGAATAATTGGCATAAGTCTAGGAAGCATATTATTGTTAACTGTCGCTTCGTGTATATAGCCGTCTTTAAATTCAATCCATAAGTCATGCCCAAATAGATTTGTATCTATTCTATATCTATCTACTAATATGTTTTCATTATTAACCCATAGACTATACGCTGGGTCAGAAGATTTAATAAAATTACCTTCTGGAGTTAGGTAGCCTACTCTATCTTTAATATCATTATAAGCGTGATTCCAGCACTCATTAATAGTAGTTCCGCATAGTATAGCTACGTTATTAAGAGTTACTATAACATCACCTATATCATCTTTGATGTCTTTACCTTTGATTAGGTTATCAGCTAGCTCACCTAGTTCTGACATAGTTTTTAATAGCTGAGTCGTAGCTTTTCCATTATCAGCTATACCAGTTCTCTTAGCCCAGTTTGTAGTTAGCATTTGTAATTCATCATTTGTATGATTCATTTAGTTTCTCCTATGTCTTTTAATCCAAGTATATCTGATATAGTTTTTACTTTAATAGGTTTAAATTCAAAGTTTGGATTGTAGTATTTAAACTTATCATTAAACTGTCTAGGGTCTATTATTTCACCTTTTTGCTGTATTAACCTAAATAAAGCATCTGTAAGCTTTACATCATTTTTACAATAGCTAATTACTTCATTCTTTTTATTATTCTGCCATAGTATAGGTGCAAGTTCACCAGTTCCAGTCTTTTTACCTATACCATTAGCACTACAAATAGCATCTAGGCTAAATCCAGTATGACTTGGATATTCGAAGGTTCTACTTAGTCCAGCGCCTTCCCATATCTCAGCTAGTATATCATAGTTAATAACTCCAAATGGAATTTTATAGCCATTAGCATTAAGTAGTTTATCATCAAAATGATTATTGTTAAAGCCTACAATACAATGTACATTTTCTAGACATAAGTCAAAAGCTTCAAAGTTATCTAATTGCCCATCTAGTTCATCTACAAGTGAATCATCTACAAATGCTGTATCGTAGAACTCATACTCAGTATTATTTATATTGACTATTCTAGCGCCTATACAACTAATACCCATGCCTTCGAGGTCATCCCAGCCTTTACAATATTCTATCTTACCGCTTTGAACTACTTTTGGGTCTGGAATTGCTTTTATAATCTCGCAGTCATATACCATATATGTAAACATTATTTGTCCTTTGCTATTTCTATTTTTAATGAGTCTTCACTAAATGGGTGTAGTGTAACATTAGCGTATTTATATACACGCTTAGCAACATCTAAACTTGGATTGTATTTATGATTTCTATAGTTAGATACCATAGCTACGCTAGTGCCCAGTATATCAGCAATTTCATAGTTGCTAAGCTTTTGTTCTTGTAGCATAACTAAGAAACTTTTAATTGTTACCACTTGCAATTTAACTCCTTTTTAAATTAAATTATAATAAATAATCAACGAGGATTGTTTATTTTGTTTAAATAATATAATCATATAATCAAATAATCTTTTAAGATAATTCATATCTTAAAACTGATTTAATCGATATATAATTCATTAATAAAAACTAGATTTGTTAAAGCGTGTGCAAGATGACTTCTACCACTTTCAGGGTCTAGTTTCTCACCAGCTCTCCATGCTTCTAGATGTCTATAAAGTGCATCTATATAGCGCTCAGGCTCTTTACAGAGTCTCCAATTGTTAGCATCATATTTATTAGCGCCAAATGTTAGTATATCAGCAATATCAGCTATTGATTTAGGTGGTACTAATGAATACCTTAATTTGCCACTATCGTTTTTTCTAAACTTAGCATGCTCAGCATAAGTTAATTCAGATTCTAATTTCATACCCATATCTCCAAATTAGCTTGACTAACAAGTTGTTTAAACCCGGTTAAATCAAATTTTTTACCTTCATCTAAACTGTGTCCACTTCTAACTACTATAAGCATATCTGGTCTAGCAGTTTTAAAAGTATCTATACCAAAGTTAATATCATAATCTGCATTAACATTAGTGGTGAAATAAGCACTATCTAAAATACTTTTAGGAAGCCCAGCTAATGTATTAGGTGAGCATAGTACTTTTTTATCTTTTATTATCCCAAGTAATAACTCTTTATCAAACTTAGGACGTCTAGGTAGCATACCATCTGATGACACATACAAACCATTTAATGATAATAAAATAATTCCTACTTTCATATTAAGCCTTTAATTCAAAAAACATAGTATCTTTATGTTGATAGCCTATAACAGTTATATCTTGAGCCGTAAAATCAACTAGCTTAGCACCTTCTGGTTTATTTATATAGTACGCTGGTAATCCATACACAGACTTTTGTACATACTCATTTGCTAAAATTGTATGCTCATCATAAATATGTACATCGCCTAATGAAAGTATTAACCTACCAGGTTTATATCCAACCTCATTTGCTAACATAATAATCCAAGCAGCTCCAAATACTACATCACTAGGTACGCCTACCATAAGGTCTGCACTACGCTGAGTCCATAACATATCTAAGTATCTACCTTCTCTAACATAAAATTGGTATGCGTAGTGACAACAAGGTAAACTAAGTTTATCTAGTCTATCTGGCCTCCACCCTGATATAACCATACGTCTATCATTAGGATTAGTTTTAAGTGTATCAATTACATATTGTAACTGGTTTACACCATTAAAATCAAGCCAAGCATTACCATAGTCAAGCTCTAGGTTACCATCTAAATCAGCCCATAGCTTCCAATAGTTACAGCCTTGGTTCTCAAAATCAGCTACTGTTTTAGGCCCTCTAAGCATAGCTGCTAGCTCACCAAAAACACCTTTATAAAATATCTTTCTACTAGTTAGAAGTGGAAAACCTTCATTAAGAGTTATACCAAGAGTTATACCAAATACACTTTTAGTAATACCGTTTCTACCTTGTTTTCTTTCACCTCTTTGTAGTACGTATTTAACTATTTCTTTATAGTCAAGTTCATATTGATTCATTCTTCTTCCTTAGGCATCCAATATTTAATTTGTAATTTACCATCTACTTCTTCTAATAGGTGCATATTAACTAGGTTCATAGTTAGTATAGCGTCTATAGAAGTCATACCAGCTTTTTCCCAAGCGTTTGTAACTGCTTTCCATAATTCAGCTTCACTCATATCTGCTTTAACTAGTTTAGCTGCTTTAGCTGGGCCTATACCTTTAATACCTAAAACGTTATCAGTAGCATCGCCAGTTAATGTTTGAATATAAGGCCATACTTTAGCTGTATCTTCGCTTATTTCAATCCAAGACATAGATTTGTTAAATTGAGCTGACTCATAATAGTTATAGTGCTTACCAGGAATAGAGTTATAGACATCTTTATCCATAGCAACTAAAATATACTTAGAGGGATATGCTTTCATAGCATAAACTACGTAGTCATCAGCTTCCCACTCTGAATGCATTTGACCATTATACTTACTTAATAAAGCTTTTTTAGTTTCATATAAGCCAGCCGGCATTCTACCAGTTCTACCTGATTTATAGCTAGACGATAGCTTATATCTAAAATTAGCTCTACCTATAGTAAAGTGCAATTCACAGTCTATACACCCAGTGTTATCTAGTATTCGCTTAAGTTTGTCTTCTGCAACATTTAAAGCTGCTGGTAGATTCATATTATAAATAATACCTTTATCAGCGTCATAGCTAGGATTATTGATTATGCTATCCCACTCCATTTCTGTATAGAATTCTTTAGGTAATACATCTACCGCTTCTTCAGATGCTAAGCACGCAGTATAAGCTAATGTATCAGCGTCTATAAGTGCTATCTTATCATTCTTAGGTGGTACTACTACTCCATAAGAATCTAAATCTATTTCTACAAATTCAAAATCTTCCATTATGCTACTCTCACTTTTCCATTATATTCTATTTCTACTGGCATCTCAATATCTTTATAATTAAATAAATCACATTTGCAAATTTCTACCCATGCTTTTTTCATTGATGAGATAAGATAGTCAGCCCATACTTCTTCCATACCTCTAGGAACTCTTAGATATATTGCATCGTGTACAACGTTATAAATATATTTAATTGCTTCAGCATGGTCTCGGCATAAGTAATGCACAGCTAATTTAGTAGTTTCAGCAATACCACCTTGTGTTGCAAAGTTAATAGCATCGGTACCTAGGTTAGCCATTGCTCGCTTACCTAATGGAGTTACTACTGGTTGAGTTTTATAATTATTCCATTTGAGTTTATGATACGCAGCTATGTTTTGATATTTAGTATCATACTTTTTCTTAATAGCTTTAGCTTCTTCTGGAGTGAAAATAACACCGTAGTTAACATAAGCATATTCAACGAAAGAGTCGGCTGACATACCAAAAATAAAACCAAACGAAATAGCCTTACCTTTTTGTCTATCTTTTTTAGTTACTTGTTTTGGGTCTATACCTAGCGCCATAGCTGCAGCTTCAATGTGTAGGTCTTTTTTATCTTTGAGCTCTTGATACATAGTAGGCTCATTCATAATGCTACACCCAGCTCTAAGCTCAGCTGTAGAATAGTCAGCGTGTATAACTACTGTATCCTCAGTATCAGTATTAAAGATATATTGTAAGTCTCTTGTAATCTGTTGCGCATTAATTCCACGAGGCATATCACCACCTGTAGCTGTAAATCTACCAGTTGTTGCACCTCCAGGAGTAAACCTAGTAAATACTTTAGGATAGTTATAGCTTTGTAGAAAGCCTTCTCGTTTAAGTAATCTTCTTTGCTCATATACTAGTCGCGCTGTTTCATTACCAGTGGCTATAAGCTTAACTAATGTTGCTTTATCTGAGGAGTCAGTACCTAAGGCGATCTTAACCTGCTTAGGTGAGTTAGGATTTAAGCTACCTAGTTTTACTTTATTTTCAGCAATTACATCTACTAGTTTATCTAGTTCGGTTCTTACTGCTAATTGGTTTACTAGTAATCCATTTTGTTGATACATAACAGCATAGCATATAGAAGCCATATCTACTTTGTATGACAATATATTTCTACACGCTTGTATCTTAGCATTATCCCATATTTTAGATAGCGCTATAACGTCTGTAGCCGCGTATCTTAATTGTAATGCACTAAGATATGCACCTTTAACAAAGCCTTGTTTTTGCATCTTCTTTTTATCTATTCCATCATATAAATGATTATATCCTAGATGCCCAACTACATTATCAAGAGTAAAGTCTCTAATTTCTGGGAATGCATTTCTAGCAAGATAAAGGGTATCATCTATTTTAGCTGTATGCATATTTAATGTGCCTAAGTCATAAGAGGCACGGTGCCATACAGTCCAAAGTGGTTTTAATATTGCTTTAACTTCATCTAGGTTTAGCTTATCCATATCTAAAGTATAGACTAGGTCTGATGTTGTTGGTTGGTATAATTGGATTAATCTAACATTTATATAGAGGCCTTCTGTTTCTATATCAGAGAAGACTGGAAAATCTAATGTGAAGTTTGGTAGTTGGCTTAAATTAGTAACTAATTCATACATTTTTATCCTTTAGTTTAGTTTAGCTAAAATACTTAAGAAAATAAAAAGGGTGTTACCCCTTTTTATTAAATATCCGGTTTATCAGAAGTACTAATTGCCGCTACGTTATCACCTAAATCTATTTCTTCTCCAATATCTGAATCAACATCAATTGAAGAGCCTTCATATTTAGACAGTTTAGCTAATTGAATAGCTGTTAAGTATAGTGATACTTTAGCTTTTCCGCCTACATTATTTCCCATAGCTGTACCGTGAATAATACCAGTACTACCGTTGCCAATAGTCCAGCTTGCATTATGCACCGCAGTAGTTATGTCGTTACCTTTACCATCAAACACTTTTATTGTTTGCGGTTTTCCATCAGCCCAAGTAGTAGATGTTTTAAATGTTATAAGCACGTCACCAGAGGGTACTTTTTTACGTGCACCATATTCATCTAACTCATCTGTTTCAACCATTACGTCTCTTACACCTGTACTAGCTGGAGCACCTTTAGTGCCAGTTTCGTTTCTATAAGCTTCCCACTCAGCATTAATCTGAGCTTTAATACTTTTATGTAATTCACTATCTTTTTTAGTTACGATAGAAGCCGTAAAGATTGGTCTTTCCGGTTCGCCAGGCATAGCCCCATTTCTACCTTCACCTGTAATGAATACATAGTTAAGTTCACCAACTTGTGTTTTTACTTTCGTACCTTTTCTTGCCATTGTCTTTCCTTTGTCGTGATATTGTCGTTAGAAGTGCTATTGCTAGTACTTCAGAGAGAGCCAAGAATAATTTATAGTTTAGTAGGACACACTAAAGGATGGAGATTAGATGTTGGCTCTCACTGAAATACTAGCCCGAAGGCTAATATTATTCTGCTACTTCTTCAGCAATAACGTCTGAAACAACAGCGTAGTCTGGTTTAGCAGCTCTAGCTTCTTCTAGTTTAGCTTTACCAGCTTCAGGAGACATTGCTCCACCAAGAACATCTTGCATAATTGCTCTTTCAGTAGCTGCAAGTTCTTTGATAAATCTTTTTCTAACACCTTCAGCTTGTCTTGACAATCTTTTAAGACCGTTAATACCTTTACCTTCTTTATCTTCATAGAAGAAATCAGCAGTTGCTGGCAAGAATTTGTTAGATACTGAGCAAAGAATATGTGTAATGTTTCCATCGATATCTCTTTTAACTACAGACTCTAGGTCAACAGATACGCCTCCAGCTTTAGGAGCAAGTGTGTCATTGATAATAGCAATCAAACCATCTTTAACGTCACCTTTAACGTTATTGTTTGCACAAAAGTTGCTAACTGCAGCAACAACACTTTCGAATAATTCTTTTTTAGAAGCCATTGTAAATCCTTTCAAATTTTTAATTAAAATAATTATATCATAATAAATATTAATTTAATCTTAGAGAATTAAATTAATTATTTAAAAAACAAGATACTTTAGCACGTGAAATCCCTACATATAATAACTTTAGTTTTTCCAACGTGTTTTTACATTTTTGGTAGTCTATGCTATCTATAAATACATAATCCCATTCACTACCTTGTGTCTTATGAGTAGTTATACAATGATTGAAGTCTACATTGCTAGTGTAATCATTGACACATTTATACATTTTATATGCTTGGCTAGAATCTTTTCCCTCCCTATTTAAATTTACTAATATCTTACCTAAGTTTTCACGCGCTATTTTATTATTGTACGCACCAAATATAATTGGAATATTAATATTATTCTCAGTCTCTATAAATTGTACAAATGGTAGCTTCATAAGTGTCTTTAATGGATTATATTTTGTTTCTTTATGAATAATCCCATTAGCTGTATGATACATAAGCTCCATAAGCATTGGAGTATTAGGTAGTATACGCTTAACTATATGACTACATTTATTTGTAGAATCAAAAATAACATCACCAGCTTTTACTTTATCGTGTCCCTGTAGCTTAGCATTATGTAGCTGTACAGCTTCATTAGTATATGCTAATAATACTTTATTAGGACTATCAAAGCTTTTATATGCTTCTACTACGTCTATATTTCTAATAAAAGATTCATTAGCGTGTAGATAGTGTATTGCTTCAGCCTCAGGTATACCGCTTTCTATATCATCTATCATATCTCTAAGCTTTTGTAGTGGCTCTTGTAATTGCTTATTAGACCTCCATATTTTAGTTAGCTTAAGCCAAAAGTTACCAGCTGGGTAAACTGGGCACACACTTTTAATTGGAGGTAGCTGAGCTAAGTCACCTATATAAAGAGTATATAGCTTAATATCACCTTCCATATCTGGGTCTACTAGCATACCTATATCAGCATAGTCTTCTTCGCTAACCATACTAAACTCATCTACTATTAGCAATTGTAGTGGTGCTGGTACACCATATTGATTACTTATCATAAGTGATTTAAGGTGCTTAGCTTTACTATTTATACCTGGGCGCTTAGTAAGCCAAGAGTGTAGTGTACTAGTAGGAGCTGTAGGTACTCTTTTATTTATTACTTCTACAGCCTTATTAGTATAAGCTACTACTCTATAGTTAATTTTAGCCTCATTTAATATATTACAGATATTAATAAGCATCTCAGTCTTACCAC
>CAZWRK010000014.1:0-46515 GCA_964635875.1 uncultured Aquaspirillum sp. | reverse complement strand
ATATGCGTAACTACCAGGAGACTAAGTACCCGGCATTTGGTACTTATCTTGGCGGCAGCATTGGCGGTATTGGCGGCGCAGTTGGCGGCGTTGGGTTAGGTATGCTAGCCGCAATGGCTTTAGCTGGAAACAATCAGGAAGCATTTAGACCACTAGCCAAAATGCTAGGCTACACTGGCGGATTGACAGGTGGTTTGTTAGGCGGCATGGGCGGCGTGTATGGTGGTGCATCGCTGGGCCGCATGTACGCAAAGTCTAACCGCGACGAGTTTGATAAAGTGCACTCCGAAGCGCTGAATAAACTTCGCGCAAGCGGTGGCTTAGACGGTGTAAGACTTAAGCTGCAAGAACTGCGAGCGCGCGAACAGGAAGAGAAGGCCAAATCAGAGAAGCCTAAGAAAAAGAAAATGCAGAAAGCTGCGGCTGACGACGGTGTGTTGTATCCGTCAAATCTGAACACGGTTACTAAACCGATATATGAGTATTTGACCAGACCTAAGTTTGGTCCTGATTTTAATTTGCCGCTGTTCAATGGTGAGACATTTAGAGCCAAGCTATCCCCGGACCTTGACTCTGCGGCTCGTACCGCAGCAACCTCTACTGCGACTACTAAACAGTATGAATCGCCACAACTTGTCGAGGACGTTGCTCGACAAGTTACTGGTAATAATTACCGTAATTTTGGAGACGCGTCTTACCGGCTACAATACACGCCTATGACCGACGTAATGAAAAAATATCCGGGCGTACCGCCTGAGCATATTGCCGGTATGCTGGCGCAGCAGACGGCAATGCGTAGTAGTAGACATCAACGCATATCGACTAATCCTAAATATCATTGGCTTGACTTCGATACCAGTAAGAATAATAAGCCTTTTACGCAGGGTTACTTTAAGCCGTGGACTGATCCGCGCTGGTAAGTAGAGGAATCTATGCCTAACGAATTGCCTAATCAGTCACCAGTTTTACTACCGTCGGCTAAGAATGTAGTTAAACCACCAATGCCCTTGCCCAAGCCTCCGGTAATTCAAAACGATGACGAGGAAGAATCCTACCGTGACTTTGACGACATGGTGGCTACGCGGCAGGCTATTTATGACAGAACGCTAGAGGCTGCTAAGAAACTACAGCCAGTTTCTAATTCTCGTCATACTTTGCACCTAAAAGACGTAGACTACATTGATGATGCTGACTACGACTACAAGGCGCAAAAGCAAGCCATCATCGGCGGTAAAACACTTGGACGCAGATTGGCTGGAACTTGGGAGCTTGTGGATAACAAAACTAACCAAGTTCTAGACTCCAAGAAAATGACTATAGCTCGCGTACCGTATATGACGGACAGAGGTACGGTCATTTACAACGGTGTTGAATATACGATAAGCAACCAGTTGCGATTACGACCTGGCGTGTTTACTCGTATGAAAGAAAACGGTGAGATTGAAGCACACGCCAACTTACTACCTGGCGAAGGCGTCAGTCATCGTTACTTTCTCAATCCTGAGAAAAGTACGTTCCATATGCGCTTACAGCAGTCTATGGTTCCGCTAATGCCGCTACTTCGCGTGCTAGGCGCTACCGACAAAGACTTGCGAGAAGCGTGGGGCGACGAGATTTACGCAGCTAACCTGGCTACTGACAGCAATTCAATCGTCAATAAGCTATATGATAAGCTTGTTGGTGCGAGTAAGCGTAAGCCGGGAGAAAACATCAACGAAGCTGTGGCTAATGTCGTAAAGAGTATGCGGCTAGACCCAGACGTGATGCAGTCTACTCTGGGCAAGCCATACAAGAATATCGACAAGGATGCTATTCTCGATATTACCAAGAAGCTGCTTGGAGTATCTCGCGGCGAACAAGAAGTCGATGACCGCGATAATTTGGCCTACCAAACAATTCACGGGCCTGAAGACTTATTCTCTGAGCGTCTAGAGAAAGACTACGGCAGACTACGCAAAGAGTTACTCAGTCGCGCCACGTTTACTGGCAATCTGAAGCACATAAACGCCGGGGCGCTAACAAAGCAACTCGACTCAGTAATAATGAATAGCGGGTTAGCTCAGCCTCTGGAAGAAGTTAATCCAGCGGAAATTCTAGACCGCGTAACCCGCATCACCAAAATGGGTGAAGGCGGGCTTAACTCGTTAGACTCGGTACCAGATGAAAGCCGTATGGTACAGTCTAGCCATGCCTTCTTTATTGACCCAATCCGTACACCTGAATCCGAACGCGTAGGTATTGATCTTCACTTGGCATCCTCTCTGCGAAAGGGAAAAAATGGCCGAGTATTATCACCGTTCTACGACTTGTCAAAGAACAAGGTTGTATACCGATCTTCGCAAGACCTTACGGGGGCTGTTGTTACGACACCGGACCAGATGATGCGTAAAACTAAACGCATCTACGGTATGAAGAATGGGCAGTTAGACATTTATCCAAAAGAAGAGGTCAAGTACGTATTTGAAGACTTCAATAAAGCCTTCTCGCCGCTAGCTTTGTTTGTGCCTGGTATGTCTAAGATGAAAGCCCAGCGCGTGGCGATGGGTTCTAGAATGGCTACGCAGGCATTAGGCTTGGTGAAAGGTGAGGCACCATTTGTTCAATACGGCATGACTGATGACCCGGAGAAATCTTACGAAGACCATTACGGTTCTAAGTTAGGAGCCGTCAGAGCGCAGAAACACGGTAAAGTATTATCAGTTAGCCCGGATGAAATGACAGTAGAGTACTACGAGCCGGGAACTGGTAAAGCCGAGAAAGCTAAGATTCCGCTATACAACAATTTCGTGCTGAACCGAAAATCAGGTTTGCATAATACTACGCTGGTGCAGCCGGGCGACTCATTTAAACCTGGGCAGTTGTTGGCGAAGTCCAACTTCACGGATGATAATGGTACGGCAGCGCTAGGACTCAACGTTCGTGTCGGTTACATGGCAGATAAGGGCTATAACTTTGAGGATGCTATCCGCATATCGGAAAGCTTAGCAAAGCGCCTTACGTCTGAGCATATGTACCAGCACGCAATTGAGTACGACGACAAAACCAAGTGGAAGAAGCGAGAGTTTGTCAGCTTATTTCCATCTGCGTTCAAACGAGAGCAGCTGGATAATATCGACGACGATGGAGTAATTAAACCTGGTACACAAGTTAATTACGGCGATCCATTGATTCTGGGTGCCAAAGAGCGAGAAACTGCCTACGGTAAAATACACCGTAAAGGCAAGCCAATTTACAACAACTCTGCCGAGACGTGGGAGCACAGTAATCCTGGCATAGTTACTGACGTATTCAAAAGTGACAAAGGCGTAAACGTCGTTGTTAAGTCTACGTCGGAAATGAAGGTAGGCGATAAGTTAGCATTTCGCTACGGTGATAAATCGGTGGTTTCAGGCATCGTCCCTGACGACCAGATGCCTATAGCTGCTGATGGAAAACCGTTAGAGATACTAGCTAACCCGCTCAGTATTATCAGCCGTGGTAATCCTATCCAGATGCTCGAACTAGCGCTAGGTAAGATAGCCGAGAAGACAGGCAAAGCGTATAAGCTACCTGAGTTTCAGTCGGAAGATGATGCTGTTGAATACGGACTACAGGAGCTAGCCAAACACGGTCTTAGCGATCTGGAAGATGTAACTGATCCAGAAACTGGCCGAGCAATTAAGGATATAGCCGTTGGAAATCGCTTTGTAATGAAACTAAGCCACATGGCCGAAGATAAATTACAGGGCCGAGCATTCGGTAGCTATACTCAAGAAGAAGTGCCAGCGAAAGGCGGACCCGAAGGTAGTAAGCAAGTTGGTTTGCTGCTAATGAACGCGCTGCTATCTCACGGTGCTGTAGAGAATATCTATGACGCCTCGGTAGTGCGTGGTCAAAAGAATCCAGATATGTGGTTGGCATTTATGAGTGGGCATCCTATGCCTGCACCAGAAGTGCCATATGTGTATCGGAAATTCGTCAATCAGTTACGTGGTGCCGGGATCAACGTAGTTGAAGATGGTGCTACGACTAACGTAATGGCTATGACAAATGCTGACGTTAAGCAATACACTGGCGACAGATATTTAAAGAATGGCGAGACGTTAGACTTCGGCAAAAACCAAGAACCAGTACCAGGCGGGCTATTCGATCCGTCTCTAACAGGCGGGCCTGGTGGAAATCGGTGGTCGGCAATTAAACTGCATGAGCCTATGCCAAACCCGGCAATGGAAGAACCCATTCGCCGGTTACTTGGCTTAACGCAAAAGCAGTTTGACGCGGTACTGGCTGGAAAAGAGCAATTACCAAACGGACAAACTGGTCCGGCTGGTTTGCAAAAAGCGCTAGCGAGTATTGATATCAAAAAAGAAATCGATAACGCTAGAGACGACATAGATTCAGGAAAGAAGGGCAAACGCGATAGCGCTGTGCGCAGGCTGAAGTATCTGAAGGCAGCCGATAGGCTTGGTATTCATCCAAAAGAATGGATGCTAGACGCCGTACCAGTGCTGCCGCCTATGTTTCGACCTGTCACGCTGATGCAGGGCGGCGATGGAATGCCGCTAGTATCTGATGCCAACTATCTCTATAAAGAACTGCTAGAAGCCAACGATAACTTATCGACAGCTTCCGATTTAGTAGACGATATTGGCGACGAGCGACTAGCCGTGTACAAAGCCTTTCAGGCTGTTACTGGTTTAGGCGATCCTGTTCATCCAAAGCTGCAAGAGAAAAAAGTCAAAGGACTACTCGCGCATATTTTTGGCAATAGCCCTAAAACAGGTACAGTACAGCGCCGATTAATCGGTACCGCTGTAGATATGGTCGGTAGAGGTGTAATTACGCCTAACCCTGATTTTGATATGGATACAGTCGGTTTACCTGAAGAAGCCGCCTGGAACGTATTCAAAATACCGGTAGTACGAAGATTACGTCGAAGAGGTATGAAACTTGGCGACGCAATGCGACAAGTAGAAGACCGTACTGACGTAGCCAAAAAAGAATTACTGGCGGAATTAGACGTTCATCCAATTCTAATCGACCGCGCACCAGCTTGGCATAAATTTAGTACTCTAGCATTTATGCCCAAATTAGTGCAAAATGATACTCTACAAATTAGCCCGCTAGTGGTTAAAGGCTTTAGCGCCGATTTCGACGGCGACGCAATGCAATTTCACGTTCCGGCAAGCGAAAAGGCAATTAAGGAAGCCTTGGAAAAATTATTGCCGAGCAAGAATTTAATTAGCGCGGCCGATTTTAAAACACCGATGCACATGCCAGGCCAGGAATATGTAGGCGGTATTTATGCCGCCTCTACCAAAAAATCGAAAAATAGAAAACGGACATTTACGGATATTCAAGCCGCAAAGGAAGCCGTTTCTAAGGGCCTGCTTGGCATAGATGATGAAGTCGACCTTTTGACATGATCCCGACATTTAGGAGGCACCCCCCTTATGGGTTCAGCCGTAAACTTAAAGACGCAAGCTATGCTCAAAATGCTGGAATTTAAGGCGCAATCCGACAAGTCCGCTTTCGTGGACCCCGGCTTAATGGCCGGTGGCGGTGGCGATCCTGCCGCTGCTGGCGCGCCACCTGATGCTGCGGCTGCGCCGCCACCTGGACCTGATCCGGCGATAGCCGAATTATCCGCAAAGGTGGATGCGCTGGCGAGTCAATTCTCTGGCATGGGCGGTGCGCAAGGCGGCGCCGCTGGTGCTGGCGCGCTAAAGCCAAAGGTAGATGTCAACGTCACGCTTTTGCAGATATTAAAAATCTGCACGCTTATGGCCGAGGGAATGGGCATTCAAGTGCCGCCCTCAGCTATGGTGCCGACGAGTGAAGGCTTGTCGCAATTAGCCTCGATGAGCCAGTCAGGAGATTTCTCCGGCGTGTCGCAATCGGGCGGCGGGGCAATTCCGCCGATAGGACCGATGCAAGGTGCGCTGCCTCCGCCAGGTGGCGAACAAAAATCGGGTAGCGAACAAATGTCACTAAAAGACAGATTCCTAGTTGCCAGTGAACTTGCTAAGATGATTGGCCACGGTGAGAGTTAATTAGGCGATAAATGCTGCACGTAGTCAGTCTCGATATGGAAAACGGCAGAAAAATTACCACGCACAAATCGCTGGTAATTTGCGACGACAATAAAAATCCAGTTGTAATAGTAGTCGAATACGAACCAGGATTAATCGAAGTGCTAACGCAACAAGAGCATCCTGTGGAATTTCGTGAGCGACTAGTTACGCTGGACTTTGGATTAAGACCAGCCGCCGTGAAACCAATATCTAAATAAAACCATGTTACAGCGTCATAATAATTGACGCTCGTTACCAGTAATGAAGCACGCTTTCTTAGCTGCGGCGAGGAAAGCGTGCTTCGTGTTCTGCTCTTACTTTAGCAGGGAATTAGCAATGCGGTTGCAAAGTTCAGAAGCGTCTGGGCCGATTCAGTTGATGCAGGGTAGGACAGCATACGACTGTGCTATGTCGCCCGCGCAAAAAATCTCTGATGCTTTGATTGAAGCTGACGCTCGCCAGCTAGTAGATAAAGCCGTAACCTACGTTAATAACCTCAACAAAATTGGCGGCAGTTCGGAGAAACATTCCGAGCTAACTTTAACTTCATCGCTAGCCCTTACTGCCATATGCGTTGAGAGTAAAACTCGCGCCGAACAACTGTTGTCGGAACGCTATAACGGCAGAGTTCCTTTGCGAGTAGTGATAGGTGTTCGGTGAGCATAATTGGCAAGTTCGGCTTGCCTCCGCAAGCACAAACCACAGCTGACAAATTAGATCAGCTACCAGTAATATTTGTGCTATCTGTCGTAGTGCTTTCTGGCGGTCGTCAGCTAGTGCTCGACAAGGCAGCTAGCACTGAAAAAGACAAACTAGAGCACCTTGGTCAAGTGTTGCGACACGCCAAGAAATGCCTGGACTTTCGAGTGTCACCCGTAGCGTATGTTCCCAAAAATATGTCCAGTGAAACATTGAGTGACTATGTCTAATGCCGAGACATACTAAAAAGGCAAAACAGCAGCAACTCGTCAATGGTAGGCACACAGAAACAAACGAAAAGTTTATTCGACGTATGGACGCGGCAATGGAAATGTCGCTGCATAAATACGGTAAAGTGCGAGACGCCTACCCGCATAAAGTAAATGCGATTAAGAATCTCAAAACTCGACTTAAGAAGTACGAGGAAACAGGCAACGCCGATTACCTCGTAGACATTGCCAACTTCGCAATGATTGAGTTTTCCTACCCTGCTCATCCTGAGTTTAATGACGCTCCAACAGACGGCGGCGAGGGTAGAGTGTGGCACGCTGGCGGTCCGCCGACAATTCGACCAAACAAGTAACCGAAGCCCTAGTGCTAATAGCACTAGGGCTTTTTTATTTGTTTAGCTACTCGGAGGAAAAATGCATAACAAATTTGATGACTTATCGGAGTTCCAGAAGCAATACATTCACACGTTGCTGTGGTCTAGTGGAGAAGTAACGCTTAAAGGCACTGACGATGAAGTTGAGTACAACTTTGGTCAGCTAGACTTGCTGGTACTGTCGCGAGAAATTGATCTGACTGACACCGGCACTAGAGAGCATATGGAGTCGGTCCAAGACTTCTATCGACGCTATAAAGGTATCTGGACTGACTACTGGGGAGACACAGCAGCAGCGCATGATTTAGCTCTGACTAGAAACGGTCATGGCACTGGATTTTGGGATAGGTTCTACCGGCCTTGGCAGCAAAAACCCATTCCAAGTTTTACAAGTATTGGCACTACTTCGTCGTTAATACCCAAAGGTGTCCGACTCAACCTACTGTTATACGTTGAGGGTGCTGCTCGCGGCAAAATACTGACTCAAGCTGCTAAGCTGGAAGGTGCTTGTTATATTTGGCCAATCGAGGCTGAATACCTGCCTTACGCCGAACTACACAAGCAGTACAAGAACGGCAAAAAAGTGTTCGACAGATTCATAATCATGTAAAGAAAGAAACAAAGTGTCAGACGTTAAATTCACTTGGGCGTTAAGTTGTTACAAATCACTAGCCGACAGCCTAATCAACGACTATGACTGTAAATGCGGCAGCCCGCCTTACACTGACGGGTTAATGTGCGCGGTTTGTAGAGCTTTAATGATGACGGATGAGCTAAACAAGCTCAAAGCAGTTCCGCCAAATCGGTTGTTCAAACTGAGTCAGTTAAAGAATAGGTTAACACCGGACAAGCCTGCTGTTTACGTGTCGTCTAAAGTTAGACATGCAGATACTTGGTGGCGTTATCAACGCAACGGCACCAATATAATTTCGTCCTGGATTCAAGAAGAGGTGCCAGAAGAAATAGACTTTGAGCGTCTATGGGCCGTGATTGAATTAGAGGTGCCAGCCGCCGACGTACTAGTGCTGTACGCTATGCCTGAAGACTTTCCATTGTTAGGCGCGCTTATCGAAGTAGGTATGGCGCTAGCCGCCAATAAACCAGTAATAGTTGTAGCGCCGGACGTTAAACTAAATGGTGCCACATGCCGACCTTTCGGGTCGTGGGTAAAACACAAAAACGTACACTTTGCAGACAATCTCGACAAAGTCATGCTCGATCTGCAAACCGGAATCCCTGCCGGAATAACGCCAGTTACTTGGTCTAAAAACAACGCTAATTGGCGAGTGAGAATCGAAAAGAAAAATCAGTTACAACGCAAACTAGGAGAAGGGCAATGACACTAAAACATCACGTCGATCTTGGCGAAATTGACCAGCTTATTCTATCGCATATTCAACACAGTCTTCTCGGGCAGATCGACATACCTGAAATCGTCATTAAGACGCCTGACGATAGACAACTTGTCAGTAAATTAAGTTTTACCAATACCAGCTACAATTTAGCTGCGTTTATGACAAAACCAGAAGATGGCTCAACCAATTTGCTATCTCAAGTTCGTGTAAGCGAATTTGATAATAGGTTTACAGCTATCTACTTTTCAGACGTCTCTAGTCAGTACCGAATGACTGTGTATAAAGGTTGCTCCAACGGTAACAACATCGCTAGGCTTCTTAACAGACTTTGCGACAGGCATAACTACGGCGATGCAGGCCAGATACATGGAATTAGCATTAGCGCAGAAATGACCGCAGCAGCTGCGGAGCTTGCTGAATACTTGTTGCTCTTATACGTCTCTCACGCTTCCCCGCCAGTGTTGCTAAAGCTAATGCGCACAGCTCAAAATCATGCTATGCAGATGGGCTACGATAAAAAGACAAAGCAAATAAAAGTAGCACTGGGAATAGAGTCATGATACTCAGACCTGACTATTGGAAACTGTTCAGCATGATAGTTATGCCGCTTATTTTATGTTTACTGCTCAGCGAACTGAGCGGAGATTATTTAGGCGGCGGATTTGTGCTTGGCTACGCTATTGCCAGGCTAGTTAACAGGTGATTTATGTCTCGAAAAAACTGGTTAGCCATTGTTATTCCGGTTAGCATGATTGTGCCAGCAGCTATTCTCAGCCCGTCGTTTCGAGCCGGGTTGTTTACCGTGTTCACCGTGGTACGAGGAGTGTTCAATTGAGCGACGAAAGACAAGAATTGTTGAAGCAATACCGTGAGGATGTACTCGACAGAACTAAATGTCGCATAGACGAAATCTTGCGTGTGACGTTCCTGCGAGCACTAACCAAACCTCTTAAGGTACATGAAGTAGCAGCAGTAACTCGTGAAGCGCTAAACGCGATTATCGACGAGCTACAAGCCGAGAAAGCTGCTTGCAAGGTTCGCCTACGAACGCGGGCCTACAGCGATATGACGGAACTGGATAGACTGTGCGAAGAAAGTCGCTTCAGCAAGCCAGTCAGCGAAGTAGATTTCAACGACTACTTTGTGTACGACTTTCGGTATTGGCGGCGATTGCCGCCTGTACCAATCATAGTCGATGGCAAGGAGGAAATGCTTATTGCTGTATCTACGTTTGAAGACGAAGAGCCAGTGCTATTAACCACGAAGTCACTATCGCTAACGACGCGAGTTTTCTGTGACTGACACATTCTCAAAACAACGAGCAAAGGAACAAATGGATGGTACAAAATCAACAAGCAGGTTACCGCCAGTTACCGAGTGGCCAAAGTTCAGTGACGCTTCAACGCCTTACCTGTGTTTAAAGCGCGACCGAGACGAAAAAGCTCACGGCTTTTTGCTTGCTGGGAGCTACAATGTCAACGTCGGTTACGTATGGGATGGCGGCGACGGATATGAAATACCGTACGACAGTGAAGAAGCGTTATTAGCCGATGGTTGGTACGTCGACTAATGCTTGTTTATGAGTCTAATCGTTATCGAATTGAAGAGCATCCGTCATTACCAAAACGCTTTTCAGTTGACTACAAACTCGTGGAAAACAAACGCGTCAGTCTAGTTAATATAGGCTGGTGCGACTGGCGTTACGAGGCATTTCAATTGATGAACAAACATAGCGAGAGCATTCATGTTTCCACGTAAATGTTGGTACATAACAGTCCCAGAGCACCATGTCAGCGCCAAATGGCTACCGGGCAAATGTATGGGGTGGGTAGGAACGCCGACAGCTTACGCGTTTGCAATAGTGTGTACAAGCTCCGGCAAGTGCCGAATGGTGCCGATTAGCGACATACGGTTTGGCCGTAAGCCAAAAATCAAAAGTCAAAAAACCAAATCAAAATGACCACTCAGCTTGATAAAGTTTTGTTTCTAGACATCGACGGCGTGCTTAATACTTACGAGACAAAAGAGAGGTTTCGCGGCACCTATGGCATTGACCAGTCGTTACTGGAAATCTTCCGGCTTATTACGCCGACTCCAATAGTGCTGTCCTCTACCTGGCGCTTGTATCCCAAGCATCGAGCAGAGGTGATGCGGCATATTGAAATTCACGACTGTACGCCGCTATTGAACACGCCTCGCCACAAAGAAATTAGTGCGTGGTTAGACAAAAACCAGCCAAAAGACTTTGTGATTTTGGACGATGATCTAGACGCAAATATCGAGGGTCATTTCTTCCATGTGCCGAATGGTCTTACACACGAACTTGTCCACGCTATAAACGAAAGATTGCGTAATGCCTGAGACATACAAAGTCGAAGAATGGACCAGTAACGATCCGGTCATGTGGACGGTCGCAACCGCGCTTGGAGCATTGGGCGGTTATGAGAAGTACCAGGCAGCTTTAGACAAAACTCCTGGCGAAATTACTGTTGGTTTCCAAATCAATGGTGTAGAAGTTTCGTTCAAGGATGTCGTAAAAGAGCTAATGAGCGTTTACGACAAAAACGTACAAGCAACAGCACGGCAACTGATTGAGGATAAAGCATACGTGCTACGCGAAAAGCTGTACAAACTTGAACGTATTTCGGAAGAGATTGAGACTCATTTCATGAACGAGTTTCTCAAACTAGTTCCTGAGTGTTTGACGCAAGAAGACTTCAGATAGCAAGGAAACAAACTATGTCGTTTACGGAAGATAGCAGGTTACAAGACGATGGTAAGTGCATTCGTTTTCGCGACAAAAACGGAGAACACAAGCTGTCGTTGTTGCCCTGCGGTATGACGGGCGCGAAAGGCATAGAAGCACAGCACAATAACCAACTAGCAGTAGCTGACTTAGTGCTGCAAGAGGTGCTGTACGAAGACCGTCCGCTAGTACGTAGACTGATATTTGCACCTGCTCAAACACAAGGATTAGACGGTGATGGAATCTGACGCAATTACCGGATTAAACACGCGACTCGCTGAGCTTAAGGCTATAGACAAACTTAACAAAGAGAACGCGCTGTTAGCCAAGCTAAACGAGATTACTCACGGACACAAATTCGATCCAAGAACACAGTGCTGTCTGCTGTGTAACATGTCAGAAGTAGAGTACCGGATCACGCCGTATATCGACAGAAAGGTGTGTCCAGAAATCGCCTTGCTTGTGCACGCTGTTAAAGCTGCCAAACGCGATGACGGTATTACCAGCGAGGAGAAACTATGCCTAAATTACTTGGCAGATGCCTGGAATGCTTTTATTAAGCTGGACCACAAACAGCCACAAGATAACCCAGAGTTCTGCACAGCTATTCATGCTGCAATGAACTTAATTGCTTTGCGTGTAGCGCGGCGTATTGATAAAGATGTTTGGACACAACCAGAAGAGAACAGGTAATGGACGCTGACGAAAAAATCCAGCTGTACCAGGAGTTTGATGAAGGTACCGAGATTGGCGATATTGTTGAATCTTTGCTCACGGCGGCACGAGGATTACGCGGGTTAGGTTTGACTCATGAGCTTAGCCTGACGCTAATAATCGTTGAGAAAATGCTCAAAGATTATTTCATATTCATGCGAGATTCTTGGCCTAGATGGGAAGACTATGACAAGATAAACGACAAGCTGTACCAAGCTATCATGGACGAGAAAAAACTCACGCTAGAAGAGTGGCAAGACAAATGAGTGATTTGAACGATCTGTTTAACACGGGCAGAATAAATCAGGATCAAGAAATTGCCGCACTCTGGGAGCGCTGGCAAAAGACTCCTGAGGACATCAAACACGAAGTAACAGACGTAATTGCCAGTCCGTCTGCCAAAGCTCGCGAAGCTATGAAAGAGTGGCCAGATCAGTGGATAGATTTCATTTTGTGCGCCGCCATGATTGGCTTACGTGAGACGCTGCTACAGTGCAACAAACAACAGGGTAATTAAATGCTCGAAGCCTTCATGTTAACTAGCTTAAGCGTAGCCTCAGTAATGCTTGGTTGCGCTGTTACGGCCATAAGGCTAAATAGAAAAATAGACGCGCTAACTGACAAGCTAAGACAGCGCGAACATGACAATTTTGAGCTTAGCTATAAGTACAGCGACGCTCAACGTAATGTTGAAAATCTGCAAGCAGAAATCAGCAGATTAAACGCGGAAAACATCGAGCAAACAGAAGAGCGTTTGCAGTTTATCGGCGTTCTACAAAGAACCGTAGACAGACTGACGAACGAGAACGTAGCCTTGGCAAGAAACCAGGCTGATCTAAACGACAAAGTAAGAGACGCAATTACACTGCTAACTGACTCATCTTTACCGCCCCTTAAAGTCATCAACGTCAAAAAGGAACAGGGCTAATTGTTTGGAATAAACTGGCTCAAGCTGGCATAAACGCAAACATCGAATACTGGCAAAATAGCGTTAGTGTGAAATCTGGATTTAGCATTGTCGCTCACTGGTAGGAGTAGTAGATCGGAAATAAGAAAACCCGGACTCGAAAAACCGAAAACCCGAAAATCGGGACTCGATTCCGGGAGCGGGCGTGTTTGGCCTGGGGGACACTCACTAAACCCCCAGGCCCATTGTCGTAAATTCAATTCAAGTTGCTGAGATATTCCCGAGTACTGTACGCAATTAACCACTTTTGGAGACTGCCAATGACGAATCAAATCACCCGCACTTTAGACGAATACTCCACCGCAGAATTGCAGCGCGAATTAGCCAGGCGCCGCGAAGACACGCTGCTAGGCATTTGCGACTACTGTGATAAGCCGCTGAAATCAGAACCAGTGTGCCGCTTCCCTGACCGGCACAATAACGAGCCAATTCCAGGCACGCCAATTACCGAAGAATGGCTGCGAGATTTGTTCAGCAAACGACCACAGCCCTACTGGCCTGCTATTTGGTTGTCGGGCAATTTAAATATCGTCGACAACGAACTCTGGAATATGGGCGAGCTTGTCTGCAAAATCGAGTCCCAAGAACAGCTACTCGCTTTTCTAGAAGGAATTAATTACTCATGAAATCGCTTGAAGTGCTGTACGAGGAAATGAGCGAGCATACAAAAGGCGAATGCGCTAAATGCCGCATACCTCATTCTTGCTGTAGTCCTGAATATTGCGAAATAGCGGCTAGATGGGCAAAAGAAGAATACGGAATTGAGTTAACGCCTACAGGGCATCCTAAGTTGCCGTTCATGGGTTTTGCAAAAGGTCGAAATACTGGCTGCATTGTGCCGCCGCACTTACGACCATTGTGCACACTGCACGTTTGCAGCATTAACTCAATTGGTAGCTCCGGCAACAAAGAGTGGGATGATAAATACTTTGATTTGTCTTCCCAAATAGCCGAGGCGGAATTAAACCAATACACCCGTAAGCAAGTAACTAAGGAGACGGCAAATGAGCATGGTATTATCAACAGAGAAGGCGCTTGAGATTATTAACGCGCTGCGTAAAAGGCTAACGCCTGACGAGTTCTCAGCCGTAAAGTATTTCGCAGCCGTGCGCGAGCCGAAAGAGTTCTACGAGATATTCACTACCAGATGGCCGACGTTGTTAGACAGCCCTGAGTTAGCGAAGTTCGGCGGCTACAATGAAACAATCATGCCATTTAAACCGACAACCAAATTTGGACCTGCGGAGTGTCGCAGAATTACATCGTGCTACGCTATTCAGCAGGCCGTCGGGTTGACTTGCCTTCGCTTGCTACCTAACGAAGTAGTGCGGCACAGAGCAATTCCTAGCGTGCTAGACACGTTGGCTAATGCTAAAGAGCTAATCCAAGACGATCTGACTGTATTGCTCGACGGGCAATCTTCAGCATTAGTTACAGCAGCTTGTCATATTGTCGTTAGTCGTCTCAACGACGTTATCAGCGGGTATCGTGAAAAACTCAAACACAACTTATCGGAGAGAAGCTAGTGAGCGAAGCCAAGTTCAAAGAATTGTTCAATGAAGTATGCACAAAGCTATCGGAAGACGAAGTGCTTACGCTGGCAATGTCCGCTATGAACTCGGAAGCTATTCCGTTCTACCACTATTTAACTAGCAAGCATCCTCGGCTGGTCGATGCGCCGGAATTGCAGCCGCCGCATACTAGCTGGAACACGGACAACTTCTCAATGGCCAAGTTTGATAAGTGTCGCCAAATACAGCTGATGCTGTGTCACACCTTCCAATAGCTAAAAGAAAGAGACACAATGAGCGACGATCAGTATAGTTTTCTGTACGGTTATTGTCCTAAATGCGGTGCTCAAGGCGTGTCGCGAGAGAGACGACCTGACGGAAATGACCATTGTGCTAACGGGCATATTTATCCGTCTAGACTGGCCACAGTACAACCAGCGCCAACGTATCACCACAATATCGACCTAACTGAAGAAAATAAGCCATGCCCTTTTGTGGTGCTAGTCGACACTAGGCTAAAAACTAACCCAGGAGCCTTTTTTCAGTTCATTAGAGTTTCTAATGGCGTACTGATTGTCACACAGTACGACGCAGCGGACCCGCAGCGGCAACAAACTGTTCAATTCGCTTGTAGTACTGTCGCAGACCTAAGACGCTGGTGTCTAGCCCTTGAGATTCCTTGCGATAACCTGGAGGTATTCAAAACGTGACAGACTTAAGCATAGACTCGCAAATCGAGGCTATTGAGCGGCTAGCAAATAGCAATATCGAAAACTCGCCAGAGCATAAAGTGCGTAAGCGCATAGCTGCGATACTGGTTGACGAGTACGACTTTACACTAGTTGGTGCTGTAGCGATATCTCAGCTTCTTAGCCTCAAAATTAAAACGAATTTAACCGACGACCAAGTAGAGCGGCTATCAAAAGCGTTAGCTCAGCGCCTGTCTGCAATAACAAACGCTTATCGTACGTCAGAATACAATTTGTCGCTTAAAGACAAAGATGATTTGCTTATTGACTTGTTAGTCACAAGCCTAACAATGTCTAAAGTAAGCGAAAGTATTGGAGCCGACGACGAAAACATGCCATGCCCTGACGTTGTGTTAATTGACACTCGTTCCAAACATACTCCAGGCTACCCTAATCCAGGCTACTTCTATGAGCATGTGGTAGTAAAAAATGGTCGTTTGGCTATCTCGCAGCATCGAGAGAGTAACCCTCACTATACTGAAACTACGTATCACAATTGTCGAACTGTTGCCGCGCTCCGTCGTTGGTGCGCAGCATTAGAAATTTCCTATGACAGTATTGAGGTGTAGCCATGATTAACGTACTTTGCTTTACCAACCTAGACTTGCACAACGAAGTTTGGCCTGGGGCTATGGTAGCTGTGCCTCGTGTAGGCGATCTTGTGGAGTCACAGACTCTGCACGCAAGCAATAGGCGAGAGTTCAGGTTGCAACTACAGGTAGTGCGCGTAACTTGGACATACAGACAAGCCGGAATGTACTCTTGCGGTCCGCTGGACGCCGGGTATCACCCGTTAGTAGAACTAAGTATTTCCGACTTCCACCGTATGCTACCGGCACCCGAGGGCTCGAAAGCAGAACGCGGTTCGTTAGTCGCGTTCTACAACTGGTATGCGCCGCTAGTCGGCAAATCAGTCAGCAGTTTTATCTGAGGAAAACGCATGAGCGAAGTTACCGACGCAGATGCAATAAAGGCGTTAAGCACTTTCCGAAAAGCAGAAGAGTGGAAAATGCAATATGCTGGCAAACCTACGCTAGAGCACGCCCAGAGAATGGTAGAAAGTGCTTCGCAAATAGCCACAGAAGTACTTGCTAGGTGGGCTATCCAAAAGCTTAATAAGCAAGAAGAAGACAACAAACTAGATGAGCTAATCGACGGCTTGTGGTTAGAGTCGATTGGCTTTGCGTATCACGATGCGTGTGCGGAGTGGTACAACGAGATATGCGGCGTCAGCATAACGCTGCAAATCAATCCGAAAACTGTGACACGGGCCTGGCAGTGCCGCATTGGCTACAGCGGAGACGAGGCTACGCTAGATTGGCTAATGATTACACGGCGGCACTTGGTTAATCTAATCAACGGAATCAAAGGCGAAATAACATGAGCAAAGAAGCTAAAGAATTTATCGACAAGCAACTGGCTAGTCTCAAAGAACGATTTAGCCGGGAAGTCACAACTACTCTGGAATACAAAGTACGTAGGCGCGTAGCCGAAATACTAAATGACGAATTTTTGTACGACGAAGCTGAAGCTATTCAACTGGCAACCACGTTTGATCTTAGCTTTACAGGTAAACCTGAATTAACGTCAGAACAACTAGAAACTTTGGCGTTCATTTGTGCTAAACGAATTCGCCATATCGAGCGTAATTACCGTGAGTTACTCGGCGAAGACGAATACCCAGTAACCGTCGTGATTGAGGCTATTAAACGTATTCGAGTTCGTATAGATCAACCCGGTTTGTTTCTCTTCGACTCTTGCGCCGGTATTCCCAAAGGAGAATAGCATGTTAAGCGGATTGCCTAGCGTAGGGCCAGAAGATCAACAAACGCAGCTTGCTAAGCTACGTACTCGTGTGAGTGAAGTGGAACGCAAACTTGCCGATACGAAAATGCTGCTCACAGCTGTGGCTATCATATTGGCCATTGTGTCTGTAACTATGGCTCTCGGAAAGTAATACAATGCGTAACTTATATTTCTTCAAGCTTCAGTATGCGTATGCCGCTGGCTCTGCCGTGGTGTTGGCGTCAAGTCCAGAAGAAGCTAAAGACGTAATGATAGAGTTTATCAATACGCAAACTGGAATAGGAAAACTAACACCAGACCAAGTATCACTACAACCTCGCAAACTAGCGGCAGATGAAACGGAAGAGGAATCTCGGTTGTGGTACTATCAACCAGAGGATACTGCGCCAGTAGCAGTTCCCGATGACTTGCCTAACAAAGTGTGGGCATTCTTTTTCCACGGCGACTAACAAAAAGGAAAAACCGTGTCATATCACCCCGAGCAGTACAAAACAGTAGGGCTGTACTTCTTTCGCTGCCACGGCGATAGATTTATCACCGGGCTAGTCGGCGTGATTGCGCCTAACGCTACTGTAGCACAATACGCCTTAGTTAAAATCACTGAGGATGAGTCGTTCAAAGGCGAAATTAGCCTCTACATCAAGAAAGACAATGTTTTTC
Organism: uncultured Aquaspirillum sp.; assembly: GCA_964635875.1. Classification (GTDB taxonomy): domain Bacteria; phylum Pseudomonadota; class Gammaproteobacteria; order Burkholderiales; family Aquaspirillaceae; genus CAZWRK01. The sequence continues at coordinate 28,651 of CAZWRK010000014.1, read as the reverse complement.
TTAACAACCCTAAAGTGCCAGTTAATAAGCACTATCACCACTATTGGGTTTACGAACCTAGCTTGACGCTTCAGGTAACTGTGCCTGAAAACATGGAAGATCGTATTTGGGTCACCTGTTTAAGATCGGAGTAACGCATGTCGGATGATAAGTTAGTTAGCCGTGAAACGCTTGACGAAATTAACAAAGAGTTGGTCAACATAATTAAGTCAAATCTCACGGCGTTAGCTGGAAAACCGGATGAAGATGCGCGTTTAGTTGAAAGTGTGCTGAGGGACGCCGGTTTTCAGTCGGTTACAGTACGAAGGTACAACGCGGCCTCACTTCGCGTAAGAGTAATTGACCCTCGTTTTGAAAAGCTATCACCTGCTGCAAGAGACGCGCTAGTTGACCCATATCTATCACAGCTACCAGAACGTATTCAGAGCGATATTATCTCTTTGAATACGTTTGCGCCAAATGAGCATATCAAATCACTGTTTGACCCAGACGAAGAATTGGAACACGGTCCGTTATACGAGAAACTGCACTTCAACCCGGAGCATGACCCAGAGGAACTAAACGCTAAGCTGAACGGAATAAACGACAGAATCAGCGAGCTAAAAGTCAAACACTATGACTTGCAAATCAAGCTCGATGCATTACAGCAATGGCTTGAGAATGCTAAGATAGTATTCTTCGCTAATACCGTACTGCTCGTAGTCGTTATTTTGTTGTTTTTGTGGGTGTTAAAAACCCACACTCTCTAGCATGAATGAGTCAGAACAAAACTACGAATTGTCTAGGCTAGTAACAGGCAGAGTAATACACCATTACTGGATAGCCGCCACACTAGGAGAAAACAAAATGAACATTCACGGATTGTCCGAAAATGCGTCGCTAAGGCATAGCAAAGAAGTGCAAAAGCATTACGAACAGCAAATGGTCGAACTGAGAAGCGAGGCAATGCTGAGTTGCATAAGAGACGAGGAAGCTGGCTGGGAGCTACTCGATGACAACACAGTGCTAAAAGAAGGCGACGAAGAAACGTTTGATGGCGTTAATTGGAATCCAATACCGCAAGCAAACGTTGGTTGGCAAATACAACAGCTGACTGCGATGCTAGTGCCAAAGTATTACCGTCGTCGTACGTTGTTTACTGCCAACTTTATGCTCAGTCAAGATTTCGTGGTATGGAGCACCGAACTAAAGCTCTACGACAGCGAAGCCGTGCCTGGCACGTTCCAAATACGGGAAGACGGCAAAATTTTGCGGTGGGCTAGCGAAGGCAGAACACTTGCCGATTTGCACACGCAATCAGATTTTCTACGGCTAATCGAGATTCTGACCAAAAATCCGGCACCTGATTACAGCAAAGTAACAGAAGGAACGGACAATGAATGACGATGACCAATTCTGGGCTCTTCCACTGCCGTTAAGAAAGTACAAGCCACCGCCGCCAATTGACGAGGCCAAAGTAGCACACGACTGCGGTGTCGATTGGCAGTTACTAACTCGCGAGGATCGTGTAAGAGCTACGGATCAGTACACGCACGACAGCGAGAACTGGTTTTTAGCAACACCAGCAGAAGTAGGACTCCCTCCAGGGTTTCTTAGTTACCACCCGGTTGCTTTTCGACGTAAACTGCCGATTGATATTCCGTTTTTAACTAATAACGGATTTAAGCTCACTAGCGTAGCCGTAACGGCCGTGTCCCTAGTAGAGTTTGGCGAGATACTTGAAGGCAAGCATACTGATAATCTAGCAGTACTAAAACATAATATACTGCCAGGTTCATTTCACTTGAATCAAAACACCAACGAACTGTGGTGGTCGTTTGACGTGTTTTACAGCGACGATACCGGCTCTACGCTGACAAAACGTAGCGAGATACTAACGCTGCTTAATCTACTATTTCGAAAAAAACCAAAGGATCAACTAAGCGTGGCATACTCACGTTGGGATAGGTCTATCTGGTATACGTACTGGAAAGCAGCGTATCCAGAAAATAGAACAAACGCATTGTTTGTTGTTCACGACGTAGCCGCATTTCATGCTGCCGAGCTACGAAAAGACAAGCAGGCTTGTTTGGACAAATGCCGAAAGATTTGTAACGATAAGCAGCAAAACGTGCCTGAGCCATTGCTGCAAGAGCTAGCCGGGTACATGGACAAGTTTCTTGCTGACGTTGACGAGCGATACCCGGAGCAGAAACACAAGTGAGTAACAACTATCGTATTGTGGCCTACTATGTCGACAAAGAAAGTGTACGCGGCATAGCCGTGTATAACTGTCCGGCAAGCCATTACAAAGACGTTTATATGGCGTTGGTGACTGGCAATCTGTCAGCGGCTTTAGCGCTGTTAGTCGAACAGCTAAAAAAGCAGCAGAGCCAGCTAGTCGACAACAGTTTTTGCAACTGCTGTCTGAGCGAGCATTAATGTTTGTCGAGTTAATTTGCTTTATCAAGCAAAATAGCGATAAGCGTATCGCGATACTCGACGATAACCAATTTCTAGATTTCATGAATACCGCCACAAACGGCAACTGGAATTTAGAACCAATCACCTTCAAAACGGCGAAACTAGAATGGGAATGATCCTGCAAGCGATGCTGTATTACGGATTTCCGTTTCATCAAGACGACGCGCCAATTGATTCCATCGTGGAAGCTTGGCGAAAAGAGAAGGCGCCGCAGCGGCCCAAACGCGAAGAGCTAGACCCTGCTAAAGCGTTTGATATCGGCATAGAGTACAGCAATGAGTTTACCAAGTGGGCGGCTACGACCGAGAATGTAGAGATCAAGTGGGTAGGAGTAGGCAATAACAGTAACAAACTTATTGTTTACGTACCTTGCTTAACCTATTACGCGTCTGAAGGCAACTCAAGCAAGCTGTATCTAGACATAGCCAACAGCCACACGGTGCAACTAAAACTTGCGCAAGCTGATTTTTACATCAAAGAGTTTTGCGAAAAAGCGAAGCTGCCGTTTCGGCAACCAGGTTGGCATTTGACAGCACGTTATTGCTAAAAAAAAGGAACAGCAAATGGGCAGAGACTTGTCTGCAATTATTTACTACGGGTTTCCAATTTCTCAGCAGTTCTTAGAAGATGCTTTGTCATTAAAGTACGACTGCGATGACGCGTCACAATATTTGTACAAGCTAATCGAGGATTGGAAGCAGACCGACGGGCCGCAAGAACCGGGATTGGTGTTATCTGACTCGCCTGAGTTTAGTGAGTACTCAACTAAAATGGCAGAGTGGCGCAAAACTCGCGGCGTAGATATCGACTATGCTGGAGTGGAAGATTATGACGACGAGCATTATTACCTACACTTGCCGTCATTAGACGAGAGCGTTGACGATGGCGAGTCATTTGATTTGCGCGACATAGATTTGTCCTATCGGCGCGACGCAGACGTAGCTATTAGCGACTTCTGCAAGTTTGCCGGTATTCCGTATCAGCAGCCCAGCTGGCATGTCACAGCAGTTTACATGTAAGGAACAGCAAATGTCTGAACATGAACGCAGAGAGTTACGCGAAGAAGTTGCGATGCATCGGCGCCGCTGGTTACTAGTGGCAGTGCTGCTACTAATAAGCATCGCCTTTAACATTGCTGGCCTGCTCTTGCGCTGGCTTCAACCTAAGCCAAAATCAGTAGCTATCGTAACGTACGGTGGCGGAGGCGCTGGCGGTAGCGGTAAGCAATACACGATACAGAGCAAGCTGGCTGGCTACTCAAAAGAAGACGTAGTGCGCACTCGCAGACTGCATGAGCTGTTCACAGGTAAAACAATCGTGCAAGTAAACAACTGCTCCACCGTCATGCGAGTAGTCAATGAGTGAGAAATTAATCACAGTGGCAGTTCTGATCGGTAATAGCGACGACAAGTTAGCGCAATTGACTTGGGCCAATTTCTGCATTGCTCTTAAAGAGGCAGTGACAGATTTCGCCGAAGAGACATTTTTTGATGGCGGTTCAAGCTGGGAATCGCCGCGACAAAACGCCTGTATAGTATTCAGCCTAAAAGAAAGCAACTTAGAATCGTTTCGGCATAAGCTGCGTGGTTTGAGAAAGTTCTACCGCCAAGACTCTGTTGCCTTACTAGTAAGCGAAACCGAGTTCATTTAATCTTTTCGGAGTACCGATGAAGACATATCTGGTTTGCATAAACTATCTGGGCGACAAAACGTTTGACTACATCGACGCGCAGAATCCATCTGAGTTACGCGATAAGATAGCTTGGCCGCAAGGCACGGATGGCTTCAGCCGCGACACTGATGGTATTCACGAAATCTACGCTGTGGAAATGCGCGACGTAATAGAAATATCCGTAGAGGATATTGATGAACGTATTCGTCAAGACGTAGACCTCACTCAACTAAACGACTTACGTACCGAGCTAGACGAAATTACTAAAAGAGCTAGCACTTTGCGTAAGTTAATTAAGTCGCTAGAAAAGAGACTCAAAATCGATGAGAGCAATAATGACTGAAACAAAGCTGCCGCACATGCCGTTAGACGAGTTTGAGAAAAAACTAGCTGACCACCAGACGTGGCTGAAAACTAGTCATAGCCGGTATCAGGCAACTCTGCAAGACGTGGACCTCACTGAGACGCTACGCGAGTTCACCCGCAAGTATGCTGAGCCGTCAGGCCAAACGCCAATAGTTAACTTGTCGTACTCGGTACTTAAAAATGTCAGACTAAAAGCAGAGTCTTCGCCAATACTGCTGTTGTCGAGTAGTTTTCTGCGAGACGTTAATTTCGATGACTCTTACTTTACCAGCGAAGCATCGTTCGCAGGAACAAGACTAGAGCACTGTTCTTTCATAAACGCAACTGCATCTGGAGTTAATTTCAACCGCACTAGCTGGTCTGACTGCAACCTGGTTAAAGCCAGGTTTATAACGTCAAGCTTTATCTCAGCAACTTTCAACCGTACCGACGTTACGCGCGCGAATTTTGACGAAGCAAACATATCATCTGCCGTTTGGACTGACGGTAAAGGCCCTTATACAGGGCCAATAGCTCGCCTAGACTTTGGCCACTGGAGCGTCGTAATTACGACGACCGATACTACAATTGGTTGCCAACACCACCCTAATGAGTTTTGGCTAAAAGCGACAGCCAGCATGAAGGCAATTAAAAAAATGCACCCACAAGCTAGCAACTGGTGGCGGCTATACGGTGCGGCGGTGAAAGCAGCGATTAAGGCAGTTCAAACTCGTAATCAGGAGCAAGGTGATGAATACAATGGTACGAAGAATGGAACTGGCGGAGTTTCGGGAGATTCTACAGCGTCACAATAACTGGCTCAGAAGTGGCTGCGTAAACCACAATGATAACAGCGCACCGGCTGTATTTGAGCATGTAGATTTGACCGACGCGATAAACGACTATATTTGGTCGCAAGACAAACAGCTATGTCTTACTCGTTGCACGTTTTATAACGTACGACTACCAAGAGTCAGACTCCATGGCGTCGACATTAGTTGGTCGCAGTTTCAAGATTGCGACTTATCGGCTACGCATTTAGTACACGCCAAGTTGCATGATTCGCTGTTTTCCAACTGCGAGCTAGTTGGCGCTTATGTGTACTATTCGGACTTTAGCGATTGCCGCTTGACTAAGTGCAACGTGAAGCTTGCCGAGTTCGAGTACTGTAACTTTAACAGATCGGATTGGTATGACACTGACTTCGATAATACGCGAAAGTTCGTCGGGTGCAGTATTGTTGGCGTGACGAACCATGAGTACGAGTTTAGCTGCGTACCAATGTGCCGTCTAGACTTTGGCGTTTGGCCGGTCACAATTACCAGGACTATGACGCAGATTGGCTGTCAGAAAAGGCCGAATGAGTTCTGGTTGACAGTTGAAGACGGTGCGCGTGAGTTAGATCAGATGAATTCGCACGCTATCGAGTGGTGGCGCAAATACGGCACAGCCATCAAAGCCGCAATTCAGGCCGTTCAAACAACAGTTAAACACCAGGAGTAATGCAATGTCGACCGAACAGAAACCAATGTCGTTTGAAGAACTAAAAATCAAGATGGAGGGCCACAAAGCGTGGTACTACGATGTTGATCTTGGTAACGACGTGCAGAATGAGCGCGCTAACATCGAAAATGCAGATTTGTCACATGCGTTAACCAACTTGCCGCTAGCTCATCGAAAACAAGTAGACGTCTGGTGCTTTCGCGACGCAAAGTTTGAAAACGTTACTTTGTCTCGTGCCTACCTGGCAGGTGTAGATTTTAACGGTGCCGAGTTTTACAACTGCCAGTTTCAAGGCGCTAATCTTAGCGATTGCGATTTTACTTACGCACAGTTTGTTAATTGCGATATGCGCGATGTACTCGCCATAGACGCGTTTTTTCGTAGTGCAACATTTTGCAACTGCAATCTAGAAGGTGGCAGCTTTAACGGCGCTGGCTTCAAGTACGCTGAGTTTATTAGTACAGACTTGACCAAGTCTTATCTGCACCAAGCAAACTTAGCGTCAATTCGATATCACGACGGCGACAGGTCTAAATATCCTAACAGACTTTATACGGCGCCAGTTTGTCGACTAGATTTCGGCACTTGGTCTGTAGTTATCTTACCGACTAAGACGCAAATAGGCTGCCAGCGTTTAGACAATGACAAGTGGCTGGCACTAGAAGCTGATTCGCCGGTAGTCGCTGATATGAATGAGAAAGCGCCTGCCTGGTGGAAGTTATACGGTGAAGCAGTAAAGTCAGCTATTCGCGCCGTGCAGGCTACGGCCAATCTTCCCTACGTGGATTCAAACCAAGGAGCAGAAATATGAGTAAGAACAAAACTGCGTGTATAGCTGTCGCTGACGCTTTAAAAATTGCAGAAAAGCCGAAGTCTAGGACGCGAAGCGAACTGCTTGCCGCGTTGACGGCTATTACGCTGCATTTGTACGAAGTGGACCAGGAGCTGTTATTAACCAAAGACAAACTAGCTACTGCGTTCGACGCCGTCAAAAAGCTAAAAGAAAGTCATACAGCTACGGCATTAGCGACCGTTAGCGAACGCCCAGAGTTTGAGGAACTATTTGATTTGCAACAACGGCTAGACCACGTAGGCTCGTACTTACGAGAGTTAGCAGATTGCGAGCGGTCCAATAGCCGTGATGTAACAGACAAATCAGAGGCTCTGTTCGATGCCATCGGGTTGTTGTATCAGAAAGCTCATAACTATTTGGTGAGGAAATGACACACCACTACTCAGCACCAACGCACTGGGATAAACAGTTTCAGCAAGCCAGCAAAATAGCTGCCAGCGTAAACGGCAGTTTGAGTGTAGTCACCACGCATACGTCTAAAGGCATTACGCTGCCGGTAGTGAAAGTACTTACTGAGCACCTCAGCGTAGTTGTACGTGACAACTTCTATGGCCTGAACTTGTGGATAAGATCAGACCGAGAAATCTCATTGCCATTAGATGAGGTTTATGCAACCAAAGACTACGACTGGTATCGCGATCAAATAGCAAAAAAAGACGGCTACACGTTTGCCGGGTGGACCGGCGATGAAGTAGACGATCCGCGCATATTGCGAGTGCTTATCTGCACCGGTTCGCATAGCTACTGGAAGACAGTATCGCCAGAAGAAAAAGATCGTTGGCTAGCCCGACACTACGATACGTCGTGGTACGAGCGAGATTGGGCATCTGGCAAACTGCTAACTGGTAAACCGGCGGGATTTTACAATCCTAACTTCCATTTCAGTGTAGCGACCTTCTTCTATTTAGCCCCTCGTTGCTTTTTAGAGGGAATCTTCTCGATGACGGAGTTTACCGAGTACCGCGATTACTCTGATCGCAGTACGCCATACAGAGGAGCTAGCGCCATGACTAAGAGAGGCACTGCGTTTGCCGACTTCTGCATTGCTAAAAACAATTGGCAAGAAGCAGAAGAGTTTGTTTGCAAACTGTACAACCACTTAAAGGATAAATCCAATGCCGTGTGATGGCAGTTACTTGAATCCAACGGACAATGAGCAAAACAGCAACGAAGTGTGCAAACACATAGTCTACTTGCTGGACTGCGTAGAGACAGAAGCTGGTAAGAAGTGCAAGCTGCCACAAGAGTTCACCGATGCAGCTAATCTTGACGGTGCAACTTACCAGCGGATTAAAGCTGCTGCGCGTAACCCGTACGGCAACATTAGAGAGCTAGACGAACACGTTGCTATACTGTGTAGTATTCTTTCTAATATGCCTGAAAAGCTGTTGGATAAATACGTCTACAACGGCCGCGTAGAAAAAGCTCGTGCGTTAGCCGACTGGTGGGAGAAGCACCAGAAAGCTGACAAAGCGAGAACTAATGCGGCTAAAAAGAAAGCTGCACAAAAAGTATTAGCCAAGAAAGTTATCGACAAGCTGACAACAGATGAAGTAGCGGCTTTAAAAGCATATTTCACGGAGTAACTAATGCTCGACTTAAATGGCGCCGTGCAACAAATCGGCAACTTGCAAAAAGAAGTAGCACAACTGCACGAAGACAATGCAAAGCTTGAGAGTGAGCTTAAACGATTAGTCGACGCGCATAACAGCTTAGCAACCAAGCATAACGTCTTAATTGACGAAATGACCAAGACAGGCAAAGCTGCCCTTGGCAGCATTCTGGCTATTGCCGTTGTGGGTTTTGCAATGATTGTTGTCAAACTATTAGGAAACTGGTAATGGCAGAGTATTTGTACAGCAAAGTGCGTCGTTGCTTTCCTATCTCGGATCGGCAAGTAAACTTGATGCGACATATCCAGCCTATCTGGCCAGTTCAGTATCCACAAGGCGGTTGGTATAAGTTTCAAGAAAACGGGCTGACAGTACACCCGCGTAATGTGGCATTTAACTGGAATGTCAAAACAGTTGGCGAGCCATTCACATTTGGGTCACTACAGTCGACCACAATTATTACGCAGCATAAATGCGCGTACTTCTTCAAGCCGAGCCTGGCTGAAGTGTACGCAGCAATTGTAGCTGCATTAGGCAAACGCGAAAGTCTGAAAGTACGTTACTTCTGCCTTGGTGATTCAAAGCAGTTTCATGGAACTACAGACTATTATTGCGAAACGATGTTGTTCGACGGCCCGCGTATGATTCACGGCGAACACGTCGGTAGCGGCTGTTATCGACTTATGCCGGTTCCAGGTGAAGAGTGTTTTTTACCTAAGAAGGATAGTTAATGTCTATTTATGACTTAAATGACAGTGACTGGTTGCAAATTGAGCAAGCGGCAAGAGGCATGGTTTCTGGTTCCGGCAGGGAATGGCCAGCCTTAGTAGTAGCAATTGCGAAAATAAGAGGCGAGCCTGTAGCGGAGCTTTGCAAAAGATCGGCACACTGGCTGACTGGTTTCTGCGAAGCAGTGCTAGCGATACACCGACCTAAACCTAAACCTAAATCGCAAGAGCCAGTAATTGACAGCGACGCAGTAGACTACGCTATGTTATCACCAGGAGACATGCTGCAAACTGGCGACGAATTCTTTCGTACTGTATACGGCAACTGGCGAAGCGCCGTAGTTGTTGGTATTACAGTGCCTGACAACTCGGAAATTAAGTACAGGCGATTACTAAAGATAAACGATCAGTTTATCGACAGTTTAAACTGCTTTGTGCCAATCCATCGCGGCGAGTCAAACTCCGTTTCTGTGTTCTATCACAAAACGTTACAAGGTCTTTTTGTCCGCGAAGGTATATCAGTTCGTTGGATGATGAATTCAACCGAGATTGCTACAGTATGGCGGCGTAGTCAACTGCTACAATTGCTGAAAAACTTTGCGTGAGTAATGGCTGCACCAAATAACGAAGCACCAACGCTAGACGAGATAAAATCAAGGCTAGCTAAGCTTAAAGCCGATAGAGATATCCTAGAGCTAGTCGGGCTGGTGCTCGACGCTCACAGCAAACTAGTCGAATCGCATCTCTCAGCGAGTGAGCGATTTACAAAACGCATCAAAGAGTTAGATAAACGTGTAACCGATCTTGGTGCGTTGCTAGGTGTAGTCGTTGTCCTTGCCGCTGTTCTAATAATCACGTTATGGAGGTACTTAGTATGAGACTACCAAAAAATTGGCGAGCAACTAGACACGAAATTCGTCGCCACGAAATTACTGTAAGTAGTGTATCTAGTGACGGCAGCAACGTAAGAATAATTATGCGCGTAGACTCGCACGCGCCATCCGGTAGTACAAGCGACGACGTTAGCGGCGATGAGCTACTGCTAATACTACGCGGGCAGTTAAACGCGGCGCAACGAAGACTCGATATGTTTGCCGATGCAAAACTGGCCTCGATAGACGAAGAGTTCGCTGACTACTTGGCGCAAGCACAAGCAAAGGTAGCAGCAGAAACTGAGAAATACGCGCGTACGCTTAGCGAACGTTCGCGTAAACGGTTAGAAGAGGCAAAAGAAAACGTAGACAGAGTGCTCAAGGGTGAAGACTTAATGATGGTGTACGAAGCCAAAGCAAGCCAGGCAGATGTACACGTAGCTTACACGCTTGCGCAAAGTAAGTATCATGCTGACACAGTCTTGCTAGCGCAAGCGTTTATCGACAGTCAAACCAAAAAGGAAAGTAATGGCTAATGAGCCGTTAGTTCAAGTTACGGAAGCCGAGTTATTATCGCTCGGCTTCCGTCCGTCGGGTGTAGATGTAGATGCCGAAACAGAAGACAAAAGTTTCGGTTGGAAAATCTACGATAAACACGGTAGCAACGATAGCGAACCTCAGACGCATGTTCTAGCTACGTTTGAGAATGGCAAATGCAGTATGTGGCTAGAAACGTACGACGAAGCTGGCCATACTATCGCATTGATCGAGTTACCAAGAAAGTTCTGGACGTTTAAACACGTCAAAGCATTAGTCTACGTACTATCTGGAGCAAAGTAGTGGGTAATAAGTCGTTCACGCAACTAGTTGTGCAAGAAAAGTGCGTAGGTGACTTTCGCGCGTTTCTGTACTGCCGAGATAGCGAAGGCGCTTACTGGTCTTTTCGAGGTTACGGTAGCACGGCGGCTGAAGCTGCAAACGATGCACTAGCGCGGTTCAATGAGCCCGAAGAGGGTTGGGATTGTTTAGGTTATCCTGAGCCGCGAGGCGCAAATCAGACTCCACTAGTTCACAAAACCATTACTCAGTTGTACGTAGCATTTGAAGGCGAATTAGTTGCCGATGCTACTACCGAACAACTGCTAAAAGAAGGCAGCAACAAAGTTGACGCAATTACGCGGCATCCAAATAACGCGAAAACGGTTCTAGATTTAGACTCTGTCGTAAATCCTTGGCTAAAGCAAGGCAAGCGATATTTGTTTGAAGTCACCATCACCGAGGAAAGAACAGATGAGTAGCGATAAAACGTGGGAGCAGGTAGTAGCCGAGCTTTGGCCTAAGCCGACGGTGGCCGAAAAACTAGCAGAAGTAGAAAATGTCTGTGTAAAGCTTATGAACGCGTTAAAACCCGTAACTGACGGTGGCGGTAGTCTGCAAGAGCGCGGCGTAAAAATGAAACCAGTTCCCGTGTTTAATAAAGACGGAACAGTAGACTGTCTAGTTCATATGCTACCCGACGATAATAAGCCCACGCTGGTTACGTCACCATTTGTTACGCCAGATGTACCTAATCGCAACGGCGACATAGTCACAGCTGCTGCGTTGGAGAAGTTTGTGAAAAAAGAGGCAGAAGTAAAACTAACTCCAATTACAGACACAGCTGGTCTAGACAAGCTACGCGATAAAGTTGTAGATGACATGAAAGAGTCGCTTGAGAAGAAATATCAAGCTAAGTGCGAAGAAGCTATTAAGCCCGCAGTGTCTATAGTTATTTCGTCTAACGAATCGCAAGAGATTCACTTCCATGTGGCGAGTATACTAGAACGCGTTGAGAACCTGAGCACAAACTTAGCGTTGCTGTTACACGTAGCCAACGCATACAGGGCTAGTAATCCGTGGTCGACTGACCAAATGTTAGTGCCGCGCCCTACAGAAGATGTAAAAGTCGTCAGTGAGCTTCTTGCTGCCGTGCGTGCATTAAGTAGTCAAATCTCGAAGGGTGTTAAGCCCATCGACGAATTGCGTGAGAAAATACTGGCCACAATGCCTAGTGAGTACGTAACTAAAGGCGCTACTCGATTTGCAAAACAACTTAAGGAAGACTATGACAGATAATAAAACTTACGTTGGCAGGGTGTATGGTGATAGGTTAATGTCTCTCGGCGAAGATAAAGACATAGCAGTGGAGTTGGAACGCCGTGAGCAGCAACTAGAAACGCAGCTGTACAACTACATAAACAGCATACCAGGCGCAACACACCAAGCTGAGTACTGTCTACGGCTTCACGTCTTATTTAAGGATATAAAACATGACGCACAGGTTGCCAGACTTAACACACTCATTGATGCCGGATTGGCCGCTGAACCTAACGAGACTTTGCCACCTGCAAGTGGGTGATGAGTTTCGCTTAGTAAACCAGTAACCACTCACCACTCACGAGTTACTAATACAAGGACACAACAATGGCAGTAATTGACCAAGTTCTGTTGCCCAAAACTGTGCTGTGCACAGATAACGTACCGCGTTATGCGGCATACAAAAACTACGTGTACGACCGCAAAACAAATGAGCTTACTAAGTGGGTTTATACCGATAGTTGTTTTCGTGTGACAACTTCTGTTGCCGATACGCTTAACAAGTGCGAGCATCTACAAAGCGATCATGACCTAATTCGCAAAGCTTACACTTGGTTTCCGTATGTCGCGCCAACAGAAGTGGACCAGACCATTATCGAGGCTGGCGAAGTAGCGTCGGAGTTCTGTAACCGAATAGCGATGTTTGATGCTGGCAGCACGGTGATTAAATCGCTCACTGGCGCAATAATGGTCTTGCTGGCTGACCTTGACGACCCAGTGCATCACTACGCGCTAGAAGACAATTTTCGTTCCGATGAAAAGCTAAAAGAAATCATACCGACGCTGCGGTATAAAACTCGCGGTACGAGGTCGCCGGAGCTTCGAGCGGTATTAACAGAGTACGCCAGGCAAGCATTGGACGAGCTTAAAGAACTAGAAGCAGCTTCGTACGTAAAGTATAAAAAGCTTCTCAGCCTGTATCTGTCTGTAGTTGCAGCAGTGCCGGAGTCAGATATCGCTGCCAGTGCTGATCCGTCGCTAGAGTTGGCGCGACTTGATGCGTTGCAAACTAAGCTAATGACTGACTACGATATTGCTACGTTTAATTTACGTGGCCTTATCTCAGCGCTACTCGGTCGAATGTTGCCGGAACGTGACGGAACAAACGAGTTGCAGGCTCGTACTGTCGCATCAAGTTTGCACAAGCGGGAGCATCTTGAGGCAAGACTATCGGACCTAATGAGACAACTCAAAGGGGTTTACGACATGAAAGAACGTCTCTTAGATAAACTCGCAGGCGACAACGACGCCGATGACTACATCGGCGAGGAGCGTTGCTAACTATGTATGTAGTAGTGTACAAAAACAACCCGCGTTACAAAGGCACAGCCGTATTTTTGCTATCAGCAGTAGCCAGCGCCGAAACTGGTGCACGTCCGCAGACTACGGACGACTTGCAAGAAGCAAAAACGTTTGACTATAAGCTTGATGCTGACGCGGTAGCGAGGAGATGGCCTGTTTTCGACAAAGCTCACCAAAAAGCTAAAGTGGTAGAAGTTCGCCGAGAACTTAGGCTAGTTTAAGCAGTACTCACACAGTTAGGAGAATACTAATATGGCTAACAATAAACTCACTCTTCAGAAAGTCTTCACAGCAGGTTGGCGTAACTTTATTGTTAAGCGCCGAAAACCATGCCGCTCAAACAGTGGTTCATGTTGCTACCGCGTTGTAGATGAGCACGGCGAGCGGCGCTGCGTTATTGGCTGGGCAATGCCCCTCGCTTGGCTAATTCGTATAGACAATGCCGAAATGACGGGGAATCCGATTGAAGATATAGCCACGGCCTTTCCTGAGTTTTTCAACAAGCTCTATGCGCCTGTCCCTATGTACGCATACAGGAAAGGTAAGCGCGAGCTTGCAAAGCATGTAATGCTACGCGACGCATTGGCTCACGCGCAAGACGCTTTGCACGACAAGCTAGTTGACAATAGCGGCAGCTGGAAAGCTAGAAAGCAAGTAAGATCGGCTTATGAAAAGTTTGCGAAGCTTTACGGTCTGCGCGTGCCTAAGTTAAAGGATAACAAAAATACAAGGCTTAAGTCTAAGCCGGACAAGTCGAGAGATCACGGATTGACGCTGCAAGGTATTTTCAATAAGGCGTACAAGCATTTCGTTTACAACAACGGTAAGCCAGCTTACAACGCAGCTGATAAAAACTGTGCGTACATTGACCAGAACGGAAACCGGTGTGCAATCGGAGTGGCGTTGAATAAAAAACAGCTAGCAGCAATTGCCGCGTTAAAGGCTAAGATAGGCCATTTGCCAGTAGCGTGCACGCTCGTAGACAAATTCCCGGAGTGGTTTACCAAGACAGCGTTATCGCGTAAGTACGATGACAAGAGCATTAATTTACCGATGCCGTTTGCCGACGTACTAAACATCATGCAACAAGACCTGCACGACGGCTTGATTGACCGTGCAACCGGCGTCGTACGTTGGAAAACAGGCGTTAACATGAAAAAGTGTTACGATGATTTCGCAGAGCGATTTGGTTTGCGAATCCCGGCGCCGCCGAAAGAAGTTACCCAGTGACGAACCAAGAACGACCTGGACGGTTTGGCTGACTACTAAATGATACAGCGACGGCGTGGTTCTTTTCGTTTGCTGGTATAACAATAGTCGGAATCTTAGTCGGCGCATGGGTGACAGCCGTACTAGCCAGAGAAGCGCGTGAAAAGAAAGTTGCTGGAGCACCAAATATGTACACGTTAGTTACTCTATACAATAACAACGGTAAAACTATCCAGCAGTGGGTCACAGACGACGTTGTCACGCTAAGTAATGGCATCATCGTGTTCAAACCCTTAACCGCTGATCGCAATTTACGACAAGTACGATTGAGCGGCGGTACGCTTGTGGTAGAGACTTTCAACGAACTACCGAAAAATGTGGAGATTAAATGACAAACTCAGATCAGTCGCAGCAGCCGGTCATCAACTTTATGGACCGTCCGACAAAAAGTGACGTAATCAAAGCGGTCCGACAGTTGTTAGTTGAGCAGGGTTTTTCAGTCGAGAACCATGTAAAACCTGAAATTGAAAAGATTATTAAAGCGACAGTAAGCGAGAGCATTAACAAACTCTTGACTCACAAACGCTTTGAAGAGCTAATCGTCACTACGGCGTTAGTCAGTGCTCTATCGGAGCAAAAACACTTTGACTCCAACTTCGGTTGGCAGCGGCGTATAAAAGACCTAGTTACTAAAGCGCTAGTCGATAAGCTAGCAGCTGATTTCACGGTGCAAGTTACCCCAAAATCAGCGGAAGCTAATCCGCCGCGTCAAGCTTTGCTGCTGACCAACGACAAGCTGCACAACTTGGTCAATGAGTTAGCGCAGTTAAACAAAGAAATACCTAAGCTAGAGACTAGCCATTTGGACGCGCTAGCGTCTGGCGAAAAAGACAAGTATCAGCATACGCTGAGTGAACTATCACGAGCGATAAACAAGCGCAATGAATTGCAAGCGGCAATATCCGATATCGTATCTGAACAGTTGGGGCCTAAGTAATGCGACAAGCATACCTAGCTCTAAACGAACATTTGCTGCTGATAGTTAATCTATCGTTTGCCAACGTCTCATTATCAGCAGATGACACTAGCATGTCGTTTATTAACCAACACGACATGCTAGTTATAGCCTACAGTCACCACCTCATAAACGATTCCGTAGAGGTGTATGACAATGAGGTAAAAACCCCGCTTATCAAAATAGTCGGTAAACTAGTCGCGTTCACTGGCGACAACGCAACTGTCAAGTCCTGGACCGATAAAGAAGTGTACGTATCGGTAAAGCAGGTCACAATAGTGCGAGCAGAGCCTGGCAAAAGCTGGTTCAGGTGCGTAATTAAAGACGAGGCTTCTGCGGTAAGTCGTTACCTTAACCGACCGGGAAGCTACGTTAGTAACGACTGGAGTAACCCACCGCCACCGCCGCGAGACGCCCAAAACTATGGCTGGGGTTTTCGACATCACTCACCCATAGGCTGGGCACTAACTGAGGAAGAGCAGCAACGCTACTCCGAGTATCTTCGCAATCGTCCTGTGCCTACCTATCACCCATTTAGCTGGCCGTATACCGACACGCCATTAACGCCAGCAGACATTAGCTACGAAGAGGCAGCAGCGAGACTAAGAGAATCGTTCGGTCTGCCTGTAAAAATACTAGACGAAAACAAGCCAGTTAAGCCGCTATACTCTATCGGCACCTGGGATTCAAAGTACCAAAAGTTTTCGCCGCAACCGGGTACGACTACGCCGTGGTTAAATGTAGACATTCACGGCTTACGTCGGCATCTAAAAGAACTCAGGACCAAGGGGTATTCTTGTCATCGGTTTAAGTGCCCTGAGACTGGCTATGTAGACTCAGACCCTTCCGTATTAGTAGAAAGGACCGACGGCAAACCAGCTGCGGCTATTCTAAACTCATGGCTAGCGAAAAACCTGCGTTAAACCCGCTTGGATTTACCCGGCAAGCTATAGCCAAATACCCAGACCCTGTACTTCTTAAAAAAGCACAGCCTATTGTTGAGCACACGTGGCTTGCCGCATCCGATGGTGTTTTAACACACACCGACAATCGACTTGTTGGCGTATCGCAGCTTGCACAAAGTATGCTCTGGCTAATGAACGAGCTTAACGCTCTAGGCATAGCTGCGCCACAAGTGTATCGGTCTGTGCAACTTGTCGTTGTCAGAAAGAAATGGAGCTATAGTCCATTTACGACGCTATATCACACGATACTGCATCCCGCGACTTGGGACGATATTATCGTAATGTGCGATCCTAAAGTAACTTTTCTAGGTATGCCAGTAACCAGCTTTGAGGGCTGCTTAAGTTTGCCTGGAAGAATGTATACAGTGGTTCGCAATAAGCAAATACTAGTTGACTACGACGAGCTAACGTTTATCGACGACAAGTTTAGACTAGACCGGCAATGCCAAGAATACACCGGTATGGTTGCTACAATCATTCAGCACGAGGTTGACCACCTCAACGGAATCTTAATCAACGCAACAGGAGTACCGCATGAAGAAAAAACCAGTAGCTAAGAAAAAGAACACGTACGATCGCGCGACGACGGTACTGTCTCCTAAGTTTGTAGACGACGACAAACTACCGATGCTGTCCGAAATTGCTGCTCATAAGTACGGTATTTATCTGAACGACGAAGTACCGTACGTGCCGTGCAACAATGTCGATGAATACATTGCAAAAGATATTGAAAAAGATATCGACTGCAATCTTTACAATTTACGCATGGAAGAAAAATCGGACGCAGACGACGATGCCGATGACGACGCAGACGCAGATGCTGAAGCAAAACCAGCTATACCGGCGTCGGTGCTTCAGCACCTGGACGACTGGATAAAGTGTCTCTCTAAGCTCGACAACGACGAAGACTTGCTGCTTTCAAATGTCGAGATAATGAATCTGCTATACGCGCTAGTCGCGTCTCGAATGCAAGTTGTGTATTTCCTCACTAAGCTCAGAGAAGCCAACGCCAAGCTGGTAAACGACTATTAATTACAAAGGGTTAGACTTTGGTAGCTGTATTTTGTTTTCACAATGACGATGACGGTAACCCAGTACTCAACTCGTTATCTGGCCGCGTGTTTTTGTTTGACACGGGACTTAAAGCCGACGAGTGGCGCTTAACCGTGCTAATCGAAGCTGGAGAAATCCAAGACGACGCAAATGAGCCGTTGCCGTACGCTATCGAATTTACTGACGATGAAAAAGGCGTCTATACCGAGCGTTATGCTCTTGGCGCCGATGCTTTAGACGCCTGGGAAACTAGAGCATCTTTCCCAGCGTTCTTTCACGTTTACGCTGTAGAGGATCGTCGGGCAATATCCCAGGCTCTGTAACTTTTCGGTTGCGCGACTATCGAGAGTGTTAACGCAATCGGAGTTGGTTGCGTTTTGTGTTAGGTTCTGTTTGAAAGGATTTGAGCATGTCAAGGAAGTTCTGGACCGGGTTGTTTGTGTTTGCGGCTTGCGCGGTTGTTGCTAGCGATGCTTATGCCTTTGGGCGTCGTCGTAGCTACTCCTACGCAAATACTGGCGCTCACATGGAGTATGTTGAGTCGCCAGAGTCAACGGATAAGCTGTACTACAACAAGACTAAGTCTCTGCAAGACTTGGCGCAAGAACGAGCAAACGCAATGGCCCGACTCAATACCATGTCGCACGAAATTCACCAGTTCGGCGAAGGTATTCCAGATTGGCGCGGCGTGGGTGTTACCGAAGGAATTGGTTACTCTTACGCAACAGACCCGAAGGCAGTTTCAACCTGCATCTGCGGAAGCCGCGTAGTTGCTGACGCGCATTGCCGGTCAGCTAGCGGTGCGATTTATCGCGTGCGCTTCTTCCGCTAGTAGCTAATCGCCAAATTAATCTCGCCGGTGGGTGCTACCCACCGGCGCCGGGAGGTGGTAGAATGACTGCGTCAGATTGGCCGGAATGCCTCGGCAGTACAGCCGACGAAATTGCAAAAACGCTGAGAGAGCTAGGCGTAAAAGGAAAGCGTGGTAGCTGTAGCACCTGCCCAGTCGCTATGTCTTACTACAGGCTAGCGCCAGAAAAACTCAGCGACAAAGTTACTGTGCTCAGCGTCGCGTGTACTGACAAAACCGGCGTAATACACACTAAAGCTCTTGTGGAAATTAACAAGACCTACCTAAAAGTTGATGACGCGCATCGCGAAGCAATTGGTAAGTTCATTCAGCGTTTCGACAGCGGCGAGTTTCCAGACCTAGACATTGCTAAGGAGCAATCGTGAGCAAAAAGAAAAAGAAGAAAGAAAAGAAAGTCGAGAAAGCGGTAGTTGTACTGTCGGAAAAAGACAGACGCACATTGAACGCATTACGAGAAATGGCCTCAGAAGTTCTTGAGTTCGTAGAACGCGAACGCGCGCCGCACATCGACATTCCGAGCCGTTCGCTGAATAACGTAAGATTTAACGAAGAAGAACGCATCATCGAAATGGCTAGCGGTAAAAACCGCCGCGATTTATTCAACCTGGGCCAAGCAAAAAGCTTTATGCAGACTTTGCTCGTTGCTGCTGGCTGTAAACAACTGCTTCAGCAAGGCAAGACGACCAGCATCCGTGGTTTGTACTACTTGCTAAAGCACACCATTTCCAAGACGCGCGAAGAGACATTCGACTCTCAGCAAGAATGCGATCCGATCATCGAAGATGTCGAAGTAACTCTGGACGCTATGCGCGAAGAGTTACATCTATACGCCAAAAATGCTGGCGCGATGGTCGGTAACATTTCTCTAGTCGATAGCGGCGATCACATTGATTGCGCCAAAATGGGATCGGGCGGCTACAGCATCCCGTCTATTGTCGAAGAAGACATTGTGCAGTTCGACAAATGCACTGCTAAGTTTATCTTGCACGTTGAAAAAGATACGGTTTGGCGCCGGTTCAACGAAGACAAGTTCTGGAAGAAGTACAACTGCATTCTTACTCACGGCGGCGGGCAGCCGCCTCGCGGTGTGCGCCGAATGCTGCACCGGCTACACAACGAATTAAAACTGCCCGTCTATTGCCTGCTCGATAATGACCCGTGGGGTTATTACATCTATAGCGTGCTAAAGCAGGGCTCTATTAACTTAGCCTACGAATCTCGTCGCATGGCTATTCCGAATGCTCGGTTCTTAGGTCTACGCAGTTCTGACTTTGAGCGCTGCAAACTAAATGCTAGCGTGCAGATTAAACTCAACGCTCAGGACATTAAGCGAGCTAAGCAAATTGCCGAGTATCCTTGGTTTGCTAAGAAAAAGTCGTGGCAAAAAGAAATTGAAATGATGCTTAAGAACGGCTTTAAGCTAGAAGTCGAAGCACTCATTAGCAAAGATATCAGTTACGTCACTGATACTTACACTCCGGCACGACTCAAAGAAGGAGAGTTCCTTGACTGAACCAGAAGTGAAGATCGAAATATCAACGAACACGTTGAGTTGTGGCGTACGCGAAGATACATTATTGCGTGCGATCAAGTATATTCTTGACGCGATGTATCTAAGCGGTACCAACAACGGACTTGTGTACGTAGAAAGTCAAATTGCTGACGAAAGAGAGCGACTACTACGAATTATACAATCCGGTAAAAACGTTACAGCAAATGACATCAACGTCTCCTTTTACGAAGTAGCCGCAGCCGTACTGGCAAAGACGCGGCCTTTGCTGAATAGTATGCTCGCCGATGTTCTTAGAGGCTGGGTTAATAGGGGCAGCGTAACTAACGTTTTTAAGCAGGCGCTAACAGATCACGATACTGTGACTATTCTGCACAAAGACGATAACTCAGCAGCCTCTAAGTGGCATTTGCCTACTGTATCGCAATCAGGTATTTACATGCTATACGGCAACATGACTGAATGTATACCTCTGCGAATAGTGCAGTTATCGACTACCTCTAACTCGATAACCAGGCTAGTTGGCAGCAGTAAAGACGCATTTAGACTGCCGAAGGAAGTGCTAGTCAATCGAGTGGTGCGCTTTTACCGACCAGGCGAATGGGCTACGGAGGTGCAATTTGCCAACTAAAGTTACCAGAGTCTACTGCGATCAATTTGCGTTGCTAACTGCGAGAGTAGCGCTCGGTATGCTACGGTCGTTACGGCAAGACTTTATTAATGCCGGGCTGACCTGTCTATGCGGTAGGCAACCATTCAACGATATAGATGATCCCTGTCCTATGTGCACGCTGGAGCTTAATGCCAACTACTACGAAGCATTAGTCAGTAAGCTAGATCAGCACTACCGCAACGAGCTACCTGCGGCGTTGAAAGAACTGTACGGCGAAAAAGCGCCGGAACCAATCGTAAAAGCGTTACAAGCAAGCGACGACGATCCTGATTATGAGGAATGCGATGAGTAAGAAAAAAGAAACCAAGGAAGCTACCGTAACCCCACAAGATGTGCCGAAAGGCTGGCTGACTATAGCTATATGTCCGGCAGATGCTGCCGTGTTACTGCGCTGTATTCGCTACGGAAGAGCCGCCGTGTCTACAGCGGAACTGACGGAAGGCACCGGTAAAGTATTTCAAGCGCGTTGCGACGTTATTTCCGCTGGGGTACAAGAAGAGTTACTCATAGCCCTCCTGCAGGGCTATGAGTAATACGGAGCAGTAATGTATACCACAGTTTTTATACTGGCTTGGTCGCTAGTCATTATCACTTTAGTCGGCACTGCCTCGCTGCACATACGCGACTATATTGAGTATGTTCTAGCGCTAGTAATTCCGTCACGATATCAGTATGCTTACAAAATTGGCATGACAATAATCAGTGCGATATTGTTTTTGCTAATTACCGCAGCAGCTGTGTTTGTTTCGCACTTTCTGCTCGCGCCGTTTAGTGAGTCCGTGTTTCAGGAGTAACATGATGTTCGAGTCAGGTTTAAACAGATTCATAATTGTCTTTCTGGCAATGTGGGTCGGACAAGTAGTGGTGATCGGCTCGTTCATCGAATTTACAGCCTGGTTGTTGCCCAAGCGTACGTCGCAAGCCTTCGTGGCGAAAATCCAGCAATACGATGCGGTGTCCTGGAGCGCGATTATGCTGGTATCGGCTGCGGCAGCTATTTACGCCGCAAAAATGGAGTAACAAAAATGCGCGTCGCAGTTTGTGGCGGCAAAGATTTTCTAGCTATGCATCTTATTAGCGCGGTGTTGTTCAAAGTGCACCGCGCTAATCACATAACCGAATTGCTTATTGGCAATAGTCGAGGAGTAGACGAAATCGTTAACGACTGGGCTGCCAGAACCGGCATACCAGTTAGGCATATCAACTCCGACTGGCTATCTTACGGTGAGGATGCTGATGACGTACGTAACCAGCTGATAATTGATGAGCGCCCGGATATTATCGTACTGTTCCCTGGCGGAAAGCGTACTAACGATTTGCTAAATAAAGCAATCACTGCCGGGCACAAAAATGTTTTGCACGTTGACCCAACTCGAAAACGGCGACCAGCAAGGGTTGCAGGAGATTATGCATGAACACACCCCGCAAAAACAGACTAAAGCAAGCTAACGCGGACCTGGCTTCGTGGTCAGACAAGTTTAAACGACAGGTAGTAACTGTCGGATTTAATCTAAGTCTGACTCGCAGCCAACTTGAAATGTTGTCTGCGATTGCCCAGGGCGTTTGTTGGGACCGAGCCAGATACAGTTTTCTGTCCGTACCTGACAACTGGATACAGCCTACGGCCGCACTAGTACGTCGCGGACTAATTGCTGAGAAAACTGAGCAAGAAAAGCTGGCCGAAAAACAACAGCGAGATAAAGACCACATGCTAGGTCTGCTCTGGTCCTGGAGCAACTACAAACTCACGCCGCCCGGTGAGCTTATGATCGAACTACTCAAACATGCTGGCCTTTTTGAAGAGACAGAGATAGCAGCTGAGCGCAATGCTGTTTATCGACAGAGAAAGACCAAGGTCAGCTAACTATGAAACGAGTGAACTACAAAAAAGTAAAATACGAGCAAGTTGACATAAAGGCAAGTCTAGAAAAAGTTGTGCGTAAACACGATGAGCCAGCATTGCTAGCCCGTAATGAGTCAGACTACGTCTGGTTCTGGCACGAAAACCAACATGCTTATCTGCGCGGTAAGATGGTGTGTTTTCCTAACCCCTGCGAACCATCTAGCGTTTGTAGAGTAATCGAGTTCCAACACACTGACTTAGTTAGTTACTATACGCTAGTGTTTGTAGCTGACGTTACCGACACCGCTGACGCTAACTACTACTGGGTAAATAGCGAGTGCTTGTTTGACCAGAAGCCTCGTGAAACCTATATTCAACCCGGCACGGTTCTTAAAGACTCGGAAACCGGCGAGCTATTTGTTGTCGGGTTTCACGATGACCAGTACACGTTTGTCTCTGTACTGGCGTCAAATAATGGTGACTTGTTTGCCAGCCTCGACCTATATCCGTTAGCAGATGACAGAATAACCGAACTACTAACAATAGGGCGTCTACAGTGCATTCGGTTGTCACTTATGCAACGACTTCGCCGGTTGTTTCAAAAACGTACACGTAGAATACGTAATAGCGTCACTAACGACATAATGCTGTTTGACAACAAGCCAGTAACTGTGCTGCCTATTTGCGCGCTACCGCAAGTACCAAACAAACACGCAAAGGAAGACTAATGAACAAAGGACCGGTAGCTGAATTAGCTGGCGCGGCAGCAAAGCGCCTAGGACAGCTACTTAATTTTGGCGGCACCAAGAACATTGTTGCGGTGTACGGCGACGACGCCATCGGGCAAGTACGATACACAAATGACGTTTTGGCGGTAGCTCACGCTTTTGTGCGAGGCTATACGCAAAGCACCAAGTACAATCCAGCGCTTCCGAAACAAGACGCAAAAGACATCGTAATCGAGTTGCCTAACGGCAATAAAATAGTCTGCGGCGTCGACGAGTTCTACCAGCATGGCGGCTCGCTGTCTGTTATTCGCAAAGACAGAACCATATACTGGGAATCCAATGAGTGGCAGGAAGACCCTGAGTTGGTTATCGGCGCAGTATTTCGAGCAGCAATGGAGTTGGAGTAAATGGTTATCAGGTTACTTGCGTTTGATTGTTTTGGCACTGTTTTCGATGCCAGCGAACTTCCGAGCGAGTCTATTAAGGCATACGTCAAACACGTAATAGCTACCGACTGCCGCTGTGAAGTTTGACTTTGGTCCTGAGTGGTTTAATCTACCGGCGCACAAAGACTCGGCTGCTGGCATACGCAAGCTGCAAGACAACGGGTTCTTATGCGTCGCATTGAGTAACGGACCAGCTGAACTAATCAAACACTTGTCTGATAACGCAGACATAGAGTGGGATTTGATAATTGACCTAGCTAAGCACAACGTTTACAAGCCTTATTCTGACGCCTACAAAACAGTCCAAAAGGAAACCGGTATAAAACCAGAGCACTGCTTAATGGTCACGGCCAATCCTACTTTTGGTGATGTTGACGGCGCCATGTCAATTGGCATGAACGCACAGGTTATTCGTGTCGCAGACAAACCGAACATCGCGGGTCTGGCTGAGACAATGGGAAAATGTCGTTTCAAGAAAAGAAAGTTTTCGTATGACCCGTAAGAAACCAAAAAAAGACAAAGCCACTAAAACCGCAGGCTACGCTTGTCCAAATGTGAACGCATTGCTGAAAACATTTGCACAAGTTGAGCCAGCAGTCACAATGCAGGTGTCAGCTAAGAACTTGCAAAAGTTCATCGAGCAGTTGTCAGATGAACTTGATTACGCCGTGATTCCTGGCGATGTTGCTCGGGCAGTGTACGACTTTACAAGCTCGCTGATCGCCTCAATTGTTGTAGACAAGTTTGGCAACACACTTGTCAAAGGCGAGTTTTTCACGCTAGATAGATACAGCGATAGCCGCGCTAGCTGCTACAAAGTAGACAGCGCATACCCGGTGTTTGTCAACTCAACTGGGCTGGAGCTAGAGACAGTAGACCTTCACTGTGATTTTGACAAGGAAGACGTAGGCAATGGTCTTCCTAAGTCAAACTTCCTGGTAATTGTTGCGCTAGCTTACGAGTTTAACGACAGCGAAACACAGCTAGTCAAAGCCGAAGAAAACCCAGTGATAGTTAGCTTACAGCTGCTACGCAACTGCGGTGTAAAAACCGTTAGCCCGGCAAATTTATGCGAGGTTGAGAATGACAACTAGCGGCCAGTTATTCGACGGCGCATTCAGGGGTTATAACGACCCATTTAAAATCATATCCAGACCATCTTACGTACAAAGCGTCTGGTTCACGCCTAGGCATTTAGCTGACGACCCGCAGCACTACGAAGCACATGTGTAAATTGAGAAGCATGTTTTTGACTCCATGCGGGCGGTGCTAACGCGTGTCTGCAAAGCAAGAGGTTTGCACAAGCTATACGAGTTTACGTTTAACGCATCCGTACTAAACCCGCCGACACTCGTATTTGTTGAGTCGTATATTCGCGTCGGGATATACACGGCTATTCACCCGCAAATTGAAAACGGCATTCTGCTAGTAGAGTGGTTTGACGGCAATGGCAACCTGCTAACTGATGTCAGTTACAGTAATTTAGCGGAAAACATTGACGCAAAAGCAGAAGAACCGGGCGTCTTCTGTTTGCCACTGGCGACTAACTACGATCCTGAGACTAAACGGCGTAATCGTATTACGCTCGTTATTGAGCCACCACCGCCGCGCGACGATTGCTTTGGCGGGCCTTTTACCTCAGTAATATAGGAGACTTATGGTTACCGATTTTGAAGAAGTATTGCAGGCTGCGAACAGACTTGCAGCAAACAAACAAGCGCTAAAGTCGGAAGATTCTCCGTACTGGCTTTTGTGCGAAAAAGACTGCCCAGAGCAATGGCAGGCAGCTATTGAGCGGGACGAGCAGATTCTTCGCGACTGGGCAATCGAGCGACTGCTAGGCGAAGAAGAGCTAGACCCGGATACCGACCCAAAAGTTCAGTGCTTTGTCTGCTACGCGCCATTAGGGTCTACTAAAGAACTATATCCGGCAGTAGTCGCCGAAGTAACTGGCAATTACGGCTCAACAGTTTACGATCCTGCGCCGGGTGCGGAAGACAACAGCAATACGCTCTATCTGTACATTTGTGATATGTGCTTGTGCGAGCGTAAGCACCTCATTACGTCACGCAAAGAAAACTTTCACAATCTCGGCACCTATGTCGGGCTGCCGTTTGAAACTGTGCAAGCAATGGTGCCGGAGCTACGCGCTCGTTACGAAAAGCATTTGGAGTGGCGCTCTCGCGCTACCTAGTGCAAAAAGCGTGGGATGAAATCGCCAAACTAGTTGCTGCTAACGCTGTGCACCGCAAAGGGTTTACTCTCGGACAAGTATCCGATGAGTTTATCCTAGCAGGAGCACAGTCAGAATTAGATGAGTTGAAGCAAACACCCAACGATCCGGTAGAGCTATCGGATTTGTTGGGTGTTTTGTTTCACTACGCCATCAAAAAAGGATGGCCGTTAGCGCTGCTAGAGTCTTGCTTATTAGAAAAGCTAGCCATTAGATTTAAGGGGCCGTCGCATGAAACTGCTAGCGGAAATTGTGCCGAGTATCCCGACGGAGAACAAAACAACAGTCGATCTGTTTAAGTCTAGGCTGGTGCCTATGTACGTTGAGGCTATTGCAGCCTTACTAAAGCCTAACAACACGGAGCTACAACGTAA
Organism: uncultured Aquaspirillum sp.; assembly: GCA_964635875.1. Taxonomy (GTDB): domain Bacteria; phylum Pseudomonadota; class Gammaproteobacteria; order Burkholderiales; family Aquaspirillaceae; genus CAZWRK01. The sequence goes on along the minus strand of CAZWRK010000014.1, from coordinate 2,244 downwards.
TGCTTATGACATTTACTTTAGCGCGCCGTACTTTCGTGTAACCGTAGCCCGAGGCGACGACTACTACGTCGAGCTTGTAGGCTATAAGCCTAGGTTAATCGGCTACGACACTGGCTGGTTTCAGTACATCGTATTCAGCAACGACCGAGAAGTTTTGTGTGCAACAAAACCAATCGAAGTGCCGCCAACAAACGAAGTATGCATCAAAATCCAGAGCAACAAAGCTATTCGTTACGCCAGAGTCAACGTGATAATAGCTAAGGCGTTATAGAAGCGAATTACAGGAAACAATTAATGAGCGCTAAGGAAAGTATTGAATCGTTAAAGCAGCAGATACGACATCATGACAAAAAGTATTACGTAGACTGCGAACCGGAAATTGACGATGCTGGCTACGACAAGTTGCTACAGAAACTAGCCAATCTGGAAAATAAACATCCAGAACTAGTGACGCCGGATAGCCCTACGCAACGAATAGGTGACAAGCCTACCTCGCTGGACACAGTAACGCACTCCCATCCTATGCTGTCGATTGAAAATACGTACAGCGAGGCAGACTTGCGTAACTATTGCGATGACGTAGCTTCTTTCTTAAAAAAGAAAGGTGAGAAAGTACGCTGGGTCGCCGAGCCAAAAGTCGATGGCGTTGCGCTATCACTAACTTACCGCAATGGCGTACTTGTCAGCGCCGCTACTCGTGGCGACGGCGAAGTAGGCGACAACGTGCTACATAACGCGCGAACAATTCGCGACATCCCTCTGAAGTTATCTCTGCGTAATCCACCAAAGAAACTTGAGTTTCGTGGCGAAGTGTACATGCTTAATGCCGACCTTGCTAAGCTAAACGAAAAGCTCCGCAAGCAGGACAAGGAAGCAAAGCTGTACAAAAATACGCGCAACGTAGCTGCCGGGTCTATCCGTCTGTTAGACCCTAATATCTGTGCAGACAGACCTCTGCGCTTTTACTGTCACAGTGTAGGCGAGCATAGCTCTGACATACTGAGCCATTCTTCATTTCTGGAGCTAGCCTACACTGGCGGTATGCCAGTAGTACCGTTGGCTAAGTGTCTTGACGACACTAATGCAGTGCTAAAGCACTGCGAAACGCTGCCAGAACTAGCCGAGCAAATTCAGTCCATGGACTTTGAGATAGACGGACTAGTGCTCAAAGTAGACAGCTTTAAGCAGCGCGAACTGCTTGGCTTGCGGTCTAAAAGTCCGCGATGGGTCATTGCGTTTAAGTTCGCTAAGTTTGAGGCTTCGGCAAAGATTAAAGACATAACCGTGCAAGTCGGTAAACACGGTACGTTAACGCCGGTGGCTGAGTTGTCACCAGTTGAGATTGCCGGAACAACTGTGTCGCGTGTAAGCCTTCACAACTTTGAGGAAGTAGCCCGAAAAGACATACGTATCGGCGACGTAGTAGTTGTCGAGAAAGCTGGTAAGATTATTCCGCATGTTGTTCGGGTAGAGACTCACAAACGGAAAAAGAAACTAGCTAAGTTCAAGATTCCGACTAAATGCCCGGCGTGTCATAGCCCGGTTAAAAAGAAAGCCGATGTAGCCGCTGTGTTCTGCGAGCAAATACGCTGCCCGGCTAAGATAAAAGAAAAGATTAAGTTCTTTGCTAGCCGTGAAGCTATGGACATCGAAGGTCTTGGCGACGTACTAGTAGGTCAACTCGTAGACAGCGGTTTAGTTACCGAAGTATATGACTTGTACTTGCTAACTGTAAAGCAAGTAGCCGAGCTTGACCGCATGGGCAAAAAATCTGCTCAAGCACTAATCGAACAAATCGAGCTTAGCAAGAAGCGTGGAATGCAACGAGTGTTGGACGCCCTAGCTATACAGCATATCGGCACTAAAGTGTCGCAAGTGCTAGCTGACAAGTATGGACATATTGACGCTTTGTTTGAAGCTACGTCTCACGAGTTAATCAAGATTCGTGGTTTTGGCAGCACCATTGTCGGCAGCATTATGGCTATGATTAACTCGGAGTACTACAAAAAAGTATTTGCGAAGTTAGCAAAAGCCGGTGTAGTTCTTGGTGCTAAGAAAAAGAAAGTAGACTCCACCGCATTAGCTGGCAGCACCTTCGTAGTGACTGGCACATTGTCTAAGCCAAGAGGCGACATTCATCGACTAATTGAGCAGCACGGTGGCACTGTATCCGGTAGCGTTTCAAAGAAAACCAATTACCTAATCGTTGGTTCTGATGCCGGTAGCAAACTAGATAAAGCCAAG